>DASQUK010000166.1:0-11414 GCA_035641315.1 Acidimicrobiales bacterium
CGGCGTCGTGTCGACGAGCAGACTCCACGCGTGCGCATCTGGGGTCGTCGTCGGCGGCTCGCACTCGGATCGATGAGTCTCGGTACCGAGAGTCGTCTCAGTTGACAGGCGCCCCACCGGCGAGCGCACGAGACGAGACAGCGGAGGACACCATGACGACCACGCCCGGCAACGCGAGCAGCAACCTCCCCGGCAAGCCGCCAGTCGTCGACCTGGCCACCTGGCAGGCGGCGCGCGAGGAGCTGCTGGTCCGCGAGAAGGCGCACACCCGTGAGGGCGACGCGATCGCTGCGGCCCGGCGGCGGCTGCCGATGGTCGAGCTCAACGGCGCGGTCGAGGTCACCGGCGTTGACGGGCCGGTCCCGTTCGTCGACCTGTTTCAGGGTCGCGACGAGCTCGTCGTGTACCAGTCCATGTGGTACGACGGCGCGCCGCACCAGGGACAGTGCGAGGGCTGCACCTTCAACCTCTGGCACATGAACGACGCCGTCTACCTCAACGCCCGGGGCGTCTCATTCGCCGTGCTGACCTCGGGCCCGTGGGACGAAGTGGCTCCATACGTCGAGTTCATGGGTTACACCCAGCCCTGGTACTCGGTGCGAGGCGTGGAGGCGCCGATCGCCACAGAAGAAGGGCACATCGTGTGCTACCTGCGCGACGGCGACCGCGTTTTCCTCACCTACTCCACGACCGCCCGTGGCAACGAGCCGGCCGACGGGTCCTTGGGCCTGCTCGACATGACGCCCTACGGCCGCCGTGAGGGGTGGGAGGACAACCCCGAGGGCTGGCCCGAGGCCCCTCAGGCCGGCTCGCCGGCAGGTGGGCATGGCGCCCCGATCTGCTGGTACTGGCGCACAGACGCTGAAGGGAACGCCACCTGGGGCCCGACCAGCCGGCCCGTGCCGCAGTGGACCCGCCCCGGCGCGACCCCCGTGGAGACCCTCGGCCGCCAGGGCCACCACCACTGACGCGGGTTCCGTCGGGCTGGACGTGGCCCCGCCCCCGGCCAGACGTCTCCTCGTCGGCATGGCAAGATCCCGGCCGATCTGCTCGACGCCCTCGCCGACTGGCAGGTTCAGTTCGACACCGACTTCCACTACGAGACCGGCTGGACCAGCGAGGACCTCGCCGCCGGATGGGCGCAACGAGGCGAAGAACTCGCAGCCGCGCTCCGCCAGGCGTTACCCCCGACCATCCCCCTCCACGTCGATCTCTGGCCTGTCGCACCACCAAGGCGCCGGCGATGGTTCAAGCGGTGACGACGCTGACCCACTTCAGCCTGGGGCCAAAGCAGCCGAGCACGGGTGGGGCCACTCCAACTTGACACGCTCAGGGGAAGGCCCAGGCTCGCGGACATGCCAGCTCCGACGAACGGGATCAACTGCTGTAGAGCAGCCGCCTGGACCAGCGGCGCGGCTATGACCATCCGTCGCTCCTGCACCTCAGGTGCCAGCGATCGAGGCTAACCAAGCTCAGGCTTGCACGTTCGCGGCACGCGCCAAGGTTCGGGCGGGTGATAGATCTTCATTGAGGGGCCGGCCGACCACTCGCTGCTGGGGCGGTGGCCAACCCTGGCCAACGTGGCCGAGGCCGCAGCCTTCGTCGCCTCCGACCGGGCCGCCACCATGACCGGCGCCGTGGTCAATCTCACGGCCGGGTCGGTCGTCGACTGACTCACTACCAACAGACTTCGGCGTTGATTCGATCCGCGGACGTCCCCCTCGGGGACATCGCGGCGCAATGTTGGATCGCTGCTCGCAGCTCAAGGCGACGGAGGGGGACCAGTTGAAGTTCGGACTCTACGGACTGCACAAGGGCACCAGTGCCTCCCCGGAGGCGCTGGCGCGGCGGGCCAAGCGGGCCGAGGAGATCGGTTTCGAGTCGCTGTGGATCGGCGATCACATCGCGCTGCCCGCTGACGCCCCTGATCCCGCCCAGGAACCTCGGCTGGAACTGATCACGGCGCTGGCGCACCTCGCAGGCGTGACCAGCCGGGTGCGACTGGCCAGCGGCGTGGCCGTCCTCCCGCAGCGGCACCCCGTCCTGCTGGCCAAGCAGCTCGCGTCCGTCGACGTGCTGTCTAACGGCAGGCTGATCGTCGGCGTCGGCGCCGGTTACGTCGAGCAGGAGCTCAAGGCGCTCGGCGCCTCGCTCGCCGATCGCGGCGCGCGCACTGACGAGTTCCTGGCAGCCATCCAGGCGCTCTGGGGGGAGGAGACACCGGAGTTCACCGGGCGCTTCGTGTCCTTCGCCGATGTCATCCAGCGGCCCCGGCCCATGCAGCGGCCCCGGCCTCCCATCGTGTGCGGTGGCCACTCGCCACCGGCATTGCGGCGAGCCGCCGAGAGGGCGGACGGGTGGTACGGCTGGGATCTCAGCCCCGAACAGGCTGCCATCGTCCTGGACGACTTGCGCGAAGCGGAGCGCCGATGCCGACGCCCCGCCCGCCTTCGCCCGCTCGAGGTGACCATCACCCCGCCGGACGGCATCGACGCGGCCACCGTCGACCGGTACTCCGAGCTCGGCGTTGACCGCCTTGTGGTCCAGCCGTCGACGTCCGACGGTGTCGAAATCGACGACCTCATCAAACACGTAGGTCGGACCTTTATGCCGGCGGCGGGCGGAGCCAGCTCTTGATCGCTTCAGATGCTGGCACGGCGTCGCGACAGTGACCAGCCCATGATCGTTCCACTGCACGTTGGGGAACCGAGCGTAACGCTGGTCGACGCCTCGACCGATTCGGCGTACGCGCTCAGCGAGCGCGCACCGAAGCGTGCCCCACAACGCGCGGCGAGCGCCGCTGGTGCGGATCGCACCAAACGCCGACTCGAGGGCGCGCGTTCTATGCGGGCCTGTTCTTGGACGACCCCGAGTGCCGAGCGGCAGATTTGGCCGCGGAGCGAATCAAAGATCTACGAACGAAGCGGCTCAGGTCTCGGTGTCCCATGCCAGCGCCTCGTGAGGATCTTCGACGCGAAGGGTCTCAGCGCCGTCGGGCCCAGATCGAGATGCAGGTGGCCGCGTGGCGGTCCGAGGTCTCCGGGCGGGCTTCGACCGATGAGTTGGCAGCTCGCGCGCCGTCATCACTCCGGAGCAACGCAAAATGTCGCTCACCGCAGGGAGGTCCAATGACGTCGCCATCGAAGACGAACGAAAACGACCAGACGGACGCTGTTCCGCCAATCGTCGACCAGGACACGTGGGAGGCGGCGCTGGACGAGCTCCGGGTGCGCGAGAAGGCGGCGACCCGCGAGCTGGACGCAATCGCCGTGGCCCGTCAGCGCCTGCCGATGGTTGAGCTGCCCGACTACACGTTGGACGGGCCCGACGGCCCGGTCCGGCTGGTCGACATCTTCGAAGGCAAGCGGCAGCTCATCGTCTACAACCACATGTGGTTCCCGGGCGAGGAATGGCAGTGCGGCGGCTGCACCGGCTTCACGAGCCAGTTCACCCGCCTCGAGTTCCTCGACGCCTACGACGCCCGGTTCGTCATCGTCACCCAGGGCCCGATCGACGAAGCACTCGCCTACAAGGCCCGCGTCGGCAACCGGATGGAGTGGTACTCGACGGCGAACAGCCCCTTCGGCTCGGACATGGGCGCGCCACCGAACGGGGGCTTCCAGGTCAACGTCTTCCTCCGGGTCGGCGACACGGTGTACCGCACGTACAACACCCAGGGCCGCGGGGTGGAACAGGTCAGCCACACGTTCCCGCTGATCGACCTGCTGCCCTACGGACGCCAGGAGGAGTGGCAGGACTCTCCCACCGGCTGGCCCCAGTCACCCACCTACTCCCGGTGGGCCCCCTCCGAGGACTACGCCCGCTACGCCGACATCCCGGGTTGATCCGCCGTCAACCGCATCGCGGAAGCGTCCGCTATCGCCGGCTCCGAGCGGCACCTCGGGGCCGATGCCCCACGTCGTCATGAATGCACATTCGGGGACACCCCGGCCTTCGTCGCGTACGCCCCGAGCCGTCGTTCTGGCGCGCTGGCGGTTTGAGTGCCGGGGGATCGGTGAGCTGCAGCTCGCTGACGTCGCACCCGGACGCTGGAGTCGCTTCTGCGGCAGAATCCCAGGCGTGGATCACGTCGACGTCGACGGGATGCGGATCGCCTACACGCGTGCGGGGAGCGGGCCGGCCGTTGTGATGCTGCACGGTGCGCCGTGCGACAGCCGCACGTGGCAATGGATGCTCCCCGACCTCTCGCGAGACCACACCGTCATAGCGTGGGACGCACCGGGCTTCGGTGAGTCGTCGGACATCGACGACAGCTGGCGAGCGCCGCAGTTCGCCGACGCCCTCGCGGCCTTCGTGGCTGCGTTCCGCCTCGAGCGGCCGCACCTCGTGGGTCACTCGTTCGGGACGATGGTCGCTTTGTCGCTGTTCCGGCGCCATCTCGCGGTGCCCGCGAGTCTCGTGCTCGTCGGCGGCTACGCGGGCTGGGCAGGTTCGCTGCCACCAGACGAAGTAGCACGACGGCTCAAGATGTTCGTCGGCATGGCCGAGCTGGGCGACACGTTCGACCCGAAGTCCTACCCGGGCCTGTTCTCCGACCTCATCCCGTCGACAACCTCGAGGGGCCGCTGGTGGCCTCGCGCCTGATGGGGCGGGCGGAGCTGAGCGGTCACCGGGCCGCGCTGAGGCGGCACCTTGATGACCCCGAGACGCTCGTCGTGTCGCACCTCTTCATGCAGGCGTGGGGGCGCAAGCCGGGAGGGACTGGCTAGCGCCTGCCGGCATAGCGGCGGTGCTACCGTCGGCTCTCAGCGATCCCATAGACCGGGGGTGGCTCCCATGCACACCTACAACGGCGACAAGTTCTTCGTGGTCGACGGTCATGTCCACTTCTGGGATGCGAGCCCCGCCAACTGGGTCAGCGGGCAGGAGCAGTACGCGAAGGGCTGGATCGAGTGCTTCCACGCGTACATGGGACTCGGGCCCGAGGAGACGCACTGGCCCATCGAGAAGTTCCAGAAGTACTCCGAGGAGGACTTCGTCAAGGATGTCTTCGAGGACGGCCACGTCGACGCCGCGATCTTCCAGTCGACGTACCTGAAGGAGTGGTACACCGACGGCTTCAACACGCTCGAGAAGAACGCCGAGCTCGTGGAGAAGTACCCCGACCGGCTGATCGCCAACGGCCGGTGGGACCCGCGAGAGGGCGACGCCGGCATGAGGCAGCTGGAGGCGGACGCCGAGCGCTACGGCCTCAAGGGCGTGAAGCTCTACACGGCCGAGTGGTATCAGGGCTCGCGCGGCTGGTCGCTCAAGGACCCCGAGTCGCAGCGCTTCCTCGACAAGTGCCAGGAGCTCGGGATCAAGAACATCCACGTGCACAAGGGGCCGACGATCTGGCCGCTCGACAAGGACTCGTTCGACGTCCGCGACGTGGACTTCGCCGCCACCAACAACCCCGAGCTCAACTTCATCGTCGAGCACGTGGGCCTGCCGCGGATCGAGGACTTCTGCTTCATGGCGACACAGGAGCCGAACGTGTACGCGGGACTCGCGGTAGTCATCGGCGGTCTCATGCACGCACGTCCGCGCTTCTTCGCGAAGGTGATGGGCGAGCTGCTCTTCTGGGTCGGGGAGGACAAGATGCTCTTCGCGAGCGACTACGCGATCTGGGAGCCCAAGTGGCAGGTCGAGGGCTTCGTCGACTGGGACTTCCCCGACGACGTCGAGTTCTCCGACTACCCGAGGCTCGGGGTCGAGGGCAAGAAGAAGATCCTGGGCCTGAACGCCGCGAAGCTTTACGGGATCGACGTGCCGGAGGAGCTGCGCCTGCCAGGCGAGGAACCGGCCTCGAGGGAGGACGCCCAGCTCGTCAGCGACTCGACATGAGCCTCCGCGCGCGCGTATTGGATGCGCTCGCCGAGGTCCACGATCCAGAGCTCGACGAGCCGATCACCTCGCTCCGGTTCGTGACCTCGTGCGAGGTGACGCCCGGCGGCGACGTGGAGATCGTGCTCCGCCTGCCCACGCCCCAGTGCGCCCCCAACTTCGCGTACCTGATGGCCGCGGACGCCCGCGATGCCGTCGGCCGCCTGCCGGAGGTCCGCGAGGTCACCGTGAGGCTCGAGGACCACTTCACGGGCGAAGAGATCAACGGCGCGCTCGCACGCGGCGGCGGCTTCGCGGACGCGTTCCCGGGCGAGACCTCGGGTGACCTCGACGCCCTTCGCGAGCTGTTCCGCCGGAAGGCGCTGGTGGTGCGCGAGTCCAGGCTGTGCGAGGCGATGCTTGCCGACGGCGCGACGCCGGAGCAGGTGGCCGCGTGGCGCGTGTCGGACCTGCCGCTAGGACCCGACGCCCGGCGCTGCCTGGAGCTCCGCGGGGAGCTCGGGATCCCGCACGACGGCGGCTCGCCGGCGTTCGTGCTGCCGAGCGGCGAGCCGGTCGCCGCCGACGAGCTCAGACGATGGCTGCGAACCGCGCGACTCGTGCGGACGAGCCTCGACGTGAACGGCGGCATCTGCCGCTCGCTGCTGAAGATCCGGGAGGAGGTTGCACGATGAAGGCCGCGAGACTCCACGCCTACCACGAGCCGCTGAAGCTCGACGAGGTCGGCGAGCCGAAGGCCGACGGGCCGTTCGACGTGATCGTCAGGATCGGCGCGGCCGGCCTATGCAGGACGGACCTCCACATCCAGGAGGGCCAGTGGGCCGAGAAGTCCGGCGTCGTGCTGCCGTACACGCCGGGCCACGAGAACGCCGGCTGGGTGCACGAGGTCGGCTCTGCAGTGACGAACGTGGCGGTCGGCGACACGGTCATCGCCCACCCGTTCATCTCGTGCGGGCTGTGCGCGCCGTGCCGGAACGGCGACGACATGCACTGCCTCGACGGATCGTTCCCGGGCATCAACCGCGACGGCGGGTTCGCCGACTTCCTGAAGACGTCGGCGCGGTCCGTGGTCAAGCTCGACGAGGGACTCGACCCGAAGGACATCGCCGCGCTCGCGGACGCCGGCCTGACTGCGATCCACGCTGTCAAGAAGGCGATCCCGGTGCTCGGGTCGGGAACGCACGCGGTGGTGATCGGGGCCGGAGGGCTCGGCCACATCGGCATCCAGTGCCTGAAGGCGATGACGCCCACCGAGATCATCGTCGTCGACCCCTCCGAGCCGGCGCTCGCGCTGGCGCGCGAGCTGGGCGCCGACCACACGATCCAGGTGAATGGCACGCAGCGCGACACGGTCAAGGAGCTGACGGACGGCCCCGGCGCCGAGGCGATCATCGACTTCGTCGGCGAGAAGGGCGCCATCGAGGACGGCATCGAGATGGTCCGCGACGGCGGCTTCTACTACGTGGTCGGGTACGGCGAGAACATCAACATCCCGACGATCGATGTCATCTCGCGCGAGATCTCGTTCATCGGCAACCTGGTCGGCACCTACAACGACCTGCGCGAGCTGATGACGCTGACCGCTCAGGGCAAGGTCGCGCTGCACACGACGACGTACCCGCTCGAGGCGATCAACGACGCGATGGCGGACCTCGACGGCGGGCGGCTGCAGGGACGCGGGATCCTGGTGCCGGCCTAGTCAGGCGCGTAGCAGCGCCAGGCCGGCGAGCCGTTGGAGGCTGCGCTCGAGCCCTTGTTCGAGGTCGTCTGGCGGGGCTGTTCCCGCCTCATGCAGGAACCGACGCAGCTCGGCGGCGAGTTGGTCGCGGTCGCGAGGAGCACGACGAGCCGCCGCCCGAGGTCGTCCTCGATCCGCACCGTGGTGTGGCGCAGGTCACGAGGTGGCCGGCGCGCGCCTAGTGGCGGGCGAGCGGGCTGGCCTCGGGCCGCTCGCCGATCCGGGTGG
The DNA here is from genome assembly GCA_035641315.1 of Acidimicrobiales bacterium. Lineage (GTDB taxonomy): Bacteria > Actinomycetota > Acidimicrobiia > Acidimicrobiales > VFJN01 > DASQUK01. The sequence continues at coordinate 7,814 of DASQUK010000166.1, forward strand.
TGAGCGGCGGCGGCATCGCGTGGAGCTCGAGCAGGTTGCCGGCGTAGCAGCGGAGGAGGGCGCTGCAGACGGCCTCCCCCGCGTCCTCGCGTCCGTCGGGAAGGAGCTCGCGCACCCAGACGCCCGCCGGCCAGGCGCCGCCGATCCGCTCGAGCGCACGGACAACGAGCGGGTGGTCGGTCGTCGGGGAGGAGCCGGTCGGTCCCTCGAACGTGATTCGTGGACGGCCGACCTGAGGCGCACATAGTCGGCGTTATACGGGTGATCGAAGATCACCCCGCCCTTCGGGCTCGTATAACGCCTGATCATACGGGTGATCGTGCCGGGACCGCCGGTACGAGAGGCGGTGACGATCACCCGTATATCAGCGTGGCCGGCTGAACCCTGAACACCGGCACTTCGGAGCAAGTCGCTCCCGGACCCGAGCACCACGCTACGCCCGCGCCCACGGCGCTGCTTCGACGCGCCCCCAGACGCCTCTTGACACAAAGAGGCTTCGATCTGGCGGCAGCCTCCGCGGGTTGAGCGGCACAGATCGAACGCCCAGGTCAGCCGCCCCCCTCCCGGCGTTGGAGGGCACCTCCGCCACGAGGTGGCGCCGAGCGTTCTGTGACACCGGCCTGCCGGCCTCGCCTACGAGCTGCCGAATCGGGCGCGGCTGGTTCCACCATGCGGTACCGGTCGCAGGAGGCCCCTGCCCACGAGCCGCGCCTCGGGCACGGGAACCTCCACCCTGTCATCGGGGCGGATGGAGACTGTCGGCTCGGGAAGCAGGCCGAATCCGCAGCTTGCGGTGTGAAGATAGGGCCAGCAGATGATGACTGTCCTCGCAGAGCCGGTCCGGACTCAGTACTCGTTCTTGAACGCGAAGTAGGAACCGCGAATCGTTCCGGCCAGCTTCGACTTCTGCCTCGCGAACTTGAACCGTGAGGCGAGCTCCGCGGGGACTTCCATCCCTTCGGAAAGCTTGAACCCGACCGCCCGCTCGTTGGGGTCGTCGACGGTGTACATCACGTTGATCGACAGACCGCTCTCGTAGAAGACGTAGGCGATTCGGATGTTGTCGACCTGAAAGGCCGTCGCCTCGAGAGGGCGAGACGAGATGACGATGTCGCGTTCTTCCTTGAGGATCCGGTTCACCCAGTCCATGGTCGGCTTGGCGTTGCTCGCAGGCTCCACCGTGAAGTCGTGGTCGTACTTGTTCTTGAAGTAGCGGGCCTCGTGCGCCCGCAGGCCAGCGAGCGCAGCCGCGACCGGCGACGACTCCAGACCGACGGTCGAGACGGTGTTGAAATCCACGGCGTAGGGCATGACGGCTACCTCAGCCGTGACGTTGCAGAAGCAGCCATCGCGACCGGAGTCGGCGAGAGTCCGGATCGGCGGTGAAGGAGAAGTACGCCGCCAGCGGGATGGTCAGCAAGGACAGCACCGCCAGGATGCGGTGGACGCGCCGCCAGCGGTCCATGTCAGGCCACCGCATTCTTGATCAGCGCGCGAATCTTGGCTTCCGTCGCGGCATCCAGCGAGGTGAGGGTCCACGCAACCGGGTGCATGTGGGCGCCCTCCTCACGAGCGGGGTTCACGGCTTCGCCGAAGCCGAATGCGATGAAGTCCTTGTCTGACTTGATGTAGCAGATGTCCTTGCCGTCCTTCACGTAGAACGGGAGTCCCCAGCGTACGATCGGTTCGAGCGACGGCGCGCTCTCCCGGATGATGCGATGCAGGCGTTCTCCAATCTCCCGATACTGCGCGGGGGCATCGCCGAGCTTGGCGAGGACGGCCGCGTCGCCCTTCTTCGTGAACATGCGTTCAGGCCTCCTTCATCGCGGGGTAAGTCAAGTTTGATAGTACTACTCTCGATACGAGAGTGCTAGTCTCAAGTTGTGGCGACACAGGCTCGGACCCGTCTCGCTCGTCGCGCCGTCATCGACGCCGCCCGGACCCTGTTCCTCGACCGCGGCTATGGGGCGACCACGATCGACGCGATCAGCGCCCGCTCGGATGTCCCGCCGGCCACCGTGTACCGGCTGTTCTCGTCCAAGCGCGGCATCCTCAAGGCGCTGCTCGATGTGTCCATCTCCGGCGACGACGAGGCGGTCCCGATGGTCGATCGCCAGCCCGTTCGATCGCTCCTCGCCGATCCACACCCCAAGAACATGGTGGAGAGCTTCGTTCACATCGCTGCGGAGGTGAACACGAGGACCGCCGCGATCTACCGCATCCTCACCAGCGCCGCCGCGTCGGACGCCGACGCCGGGACCCTGCTCGACGAGCTCACCCACCAGCGGCAGGAAGGCCAAGGACGAGTCGCGCGTGCTCTGGCACGACGGCGAGCGTTGCGGCCCACGCTGCGAGAACGTGATGCCGGTGACATCATCCACGCCCTCGTGTCTCCCGAGGTGTACGGGCTGCTCGTCGTCGACCGGCGCTGGCCACCGGCACGGTACGAGACGTGGCTCACAGAGACGCTCGTCGACCAGCTTCTCGCACCGCGTCGCGTGTAGGCCAGCCCGGCCTCACCTGCATGTTGGGAGCGCACGATCTGTCGCGGCCGACACCGACGATCGCCGCCCTTCCCGAAGGACCTACCGCCGAATCGGGCGCGCCCGACGTCGACCTGGGCAGCGCAGCGTGCGGCACACTGAGGGCAGGTTGAGGAATGGCATCCTGGCCTGGTGATGGCCGAGATCGTCGTTCGCCTGCTCGATCGGCTCGAGGGCTCTGGCGCTCGGTGTTGGGTGGACGGAGGGTGGGGGATCGACGCGCTGCTCGGACAGCAGTCCCGCGAACACCGTGATCTCGATCTCGTGGTCGATGAAGAGGACCTCACTGCGACCATCGACCTACTGCGGGACGAGGGCTACACGACGATTCGGGACTGGCTGCCGACCGCCATCGCGTTCCGCAGCGAGACAGACGGAAGCGAAGTCGACCTGCACCCGGTTCGCAGCACGGCCGACGGTGGAGGCGACCAGGTGCAGCTGGACCATGTGACCCTGTACCACTACGACCCGCCCGTCGGAGGGCTGCTCGGGGGCAGGTCGGTGCTGTGCTGCTCCATCGATGACCAGATTAGATGCCACCGGGGTTACGAACCGTCGGCCAAGGATCGGAAGGACATGGAGGCGCTCGCCGCCGCATTCAACATCACCTTGCCTGCGCCGTACGCCTGACCGTCGGAGTCCAACGCGTCGTCGAACGCGGGTCGATGGCGCTCCGTCTCCCGTCGGCTTCGGGATGCGGCCTATCCGAGCGCGACGGATCGACAGGTCGGGTTGCACGACGACGGACTCTGGGTGTCCCCGAATGCGCGCACATATCGAGGTGGGTCATGACCCCAATGTGCCGGTACGCCGCACTCAACATCTCCGGGCGACGACCAGGTCGTCGCTACGCAGCGTGATGATCTGGCCGTCAGCGGACAGCTGCACTTGGCCGCCGCCGGGTGGGTCGTGCTGGCCGCCAGCACTCGGCGAACCCGCCGCCGTGCGTGTCGACGCCGCCAGCGCGACGCACCGGGATCAGCCGGGCAGCGTGACCCGGCCAGCGCGGGGTCGGCCGTCGGCCAGCTCGAACCGCGGCTACACGGTCAGATCATCGA
>DASQUK010000167.1:0-14065 GCA_035641315.1 Acidimicrobiales bacterium
ACGAACACCCGGTGCACCCCGGCGTCACAGAACAGGCGCTGCACGGTGGTGCCATCGATGATGGTGCCGTCGATCAACCGGCCTTGGCCGCGGCGCTCGAGGTCATCGAGGGTGGTAACCACATTGAGGTGGGGGCGGTGACGGCCGCCGCGGCGGTGTTGTTGGTGGTCGAGGAACCAGCGGCACACGTCGGCCAGGGCGTCGGCGCGGCGGCGGGCGGGGCTGCGCTCGGGCTCCCCGTCCAGGTCTTTGGTGGTGGCGAGGCGGATGGCGGTCTCGATGAGCGAGCCGGCTTCGGGATCGAAGCTGCCCCGCAGCTCGCGGCGCCCGTCCAGGATCCGCGACACATGCAGCGACCGCTGCGGTTGGGGTGTGTCGGGCGGGTCGTCGAGGACGGCGTCGGCGTAACGGGCCCAGGCCTGCATCCTGGTCGCGGTCTCGGTCACCGACAGGTCGCCGAAGCCGGGGACGAGCTCGGTTTCGTGTTGGGCGAACAGGCCGGTGGTGCGGTCGGTGAGGTTGGCGACGATGGCTTGCACCTGCCCACCCGACAACCGACCCTCCCCATAAGCGGCAGATGTCACGGGCAGTTGACGGAGCCGGCGGGCGGTCTTCGTCGCCAGCGTGGCGTCGCGGCTCGTGTGGCTGGCCCGGTGTCGCAGCCAGGCGGTCATGGAGGTGGCGCCGTCGTTGCGCCACACCTCGGCCCCATCGTGCTCGCCGACGGCGGCAACGAGTTTGGCGTGGAGTCGGTCTGCGAGCCCGAACGCTTGGGCTAATACATCATTGTCGACGGGCAGGTCGAGACCATCGATGGCGTCAGCCAACGGCTGAAGGACGGCGCTGACCTGCTCGGACATACCGCTAGCGTACTAGTGTTCCCATAGCCAGGCAAGTCGATTTGAGCAAATAATCGCCGTTACAATCACCAAATAACACACCGCCGCCAAACGTTCCAACGTCATCATTGCGTTTCCCCCGGAAGCGACGCCCCAGCGTCGCTTCCTACGTGCCGAAAGCCACGACCCGGAGCCGGTGTCAAGGCCGGCCGCAGGCCGTCCGCAGGGCTTGGCCTTGACACCGGCGGAGGGCCGTGGCACCCACGCGCTCACGCCGCGCCGCTAGCCCCGAACCTCCGCGATCACCTCATCCGCATACCGCCGCAACGCGTCAACCTTCTCCTGCAGCGTCTCGGTGTCACGCTCGTGCTGGTACCCCGAGAACCTCCCAAATCCCCCACCGGTGTGCGTCACGCCCAGCTCTGCAAGCCGTCGCACCCCATCGGCAGTAAACGACTCCGCCCCGGTGGCATGGATCTCGAACGGCAGCTCCCCACGACCGCACTCGAGACGCAGCTCACGCAGCCGCGCAGTGACTCGCGCAAGCTCGTCGAACGCCATGCCCGCCCCGATCCACCCGTCCCCGAACGCCGCCGCCCGCCGGAGGAGCGCCTCCGAGTGACCGCCGACGAGGATCTTCACCGGCCCCGACGGCGCCGGGTTCAGCTTGATCGGCGGAACCTCGTAGAACCTGCCGTGGTACTCGAAGTAATCACCGCCGGCGAGGCCCCGGATGATCGCGATGCACTCGTCGAACCGCCGGCTCCGCCCCTCCCAAGGCAGCCCCACGACCTCGTAGTCGTCGGGCCAGGGGCTGGTCCCGACGCCGAGGTGGAAGCGGTTCCCCGTGATCACCGCGAGCGACGTGACCTCCTTGGCGAAGATCACCGGATGCCGGATCGGCAGCTTCGTGACGCTGGTGTAGAAGCCGATCCGCTCGGTCACCGCCGCCATGGTGGCGATCGCGACCATTGGCTCGACGAACGGCTTGTTCTCGAGGAACTCCCGCGAACCGTCCGGCGTGTACGGATACCGGGACTCGGACTCGCGGGGATAGCAGATGCTGTCGGGCACGCTGATGCCGTCGTACCCCGCCTCCTCCGCTGCCCGGGCGAGGGGCGCGTAGAACGACGGGTCGACCATCGCAACCGAGGCGGTGAACTTCACGACCCACCGTCCGGGAAGGCGAGCAGCGCGACCCGCGCCCCAATCTCGCCGGCCACCACGGTCGGTGACGACCCCGGGTCGCACCACCGGACGGCACCGGGCCCCACCGGCACGCCAGCATCGCCCGCCCCAACCGCTGCCCCGTCGACGACCACGAGCCAGGCGCCGGCGCTCCCGATCTCCGGCGCCTGCACGTCCTGCCCCGCAGCACAGTCGGCGACGGCGATCACGAGGCCGTCGGCATCGTCGACCAGGCGGGTCCAGCCGCCCGGCCCCGGTGCGGCGACCACGGACCGCAGGTCCAGCGTGAGGCTGCGGCGGCCATTGGGGTCCCGGCCCAGCCGTCCCAAGCGATCCGCCAGCTCGTGCCGCGACTCGGGCATGTAGGAGATGCCCATGTCGGTGGTCCCCCGCAGCGTGAGGTAGCTGTAGCCGCCGTCACCAGCCCGCAGCGGACCGTAGGGCGTGAACCTGTCGGCGTAGTGCAGGCATCCCGCCGCCACCGGGTGGGAGCCGATCCTCCCGGCACCCCAGCCCACGTACTGGAACTGGTCCACGGTGTGAAAGTGCGTGCGCAACGGCGGCTGCCCCGGCGGCGTGTCGACCCGGTAGGCCTGCGGCTCGGACAGGCCATGGTGGGGGTTGTCGTAGCGACCGTCGGCGGCCTGGCCCACGTAGGCGACCAGCCGCACGCTCCCGCCATCCGTCAACGCCGGCTCCTGGTGCTCGATCCAGTCCACGGCTGTTGCCCCTCCCATTGCGGCGAGCTGCCGCGATGTGACAATACTGTCTCCCGGTCGGTGATTGTCCATGAAGCAGTCACTCAAACGGTCGTTTGGGTATCGCCAGATCGCCGGGTTTCCGCGGAGCCGAAGTTCGAGGGGGGCCTTCGATGGAACGCAGGATCCGCGTCCCAAACGTGGCCGAGCTGGAGGCCCACAACACCTACAACCCGGACTTCGACCACGCCTGGCTCGAGCAGTAGCGGAGGACACCTGAATCCATGAGCTATTTCGCCCTGCGCTTCGACCTGCGGAACCCGCCGCTCGCGGGCACCTCGATGCAGGAGCGCTACCAGGCCGCGCTGGACATGACCGAGTGGGCGGACCGGCTGGGCTTCGTGTCGGTCACCCTGTCGGAGCACCACGGCAGCGACGACGGCTACCTGCCCAGCCCCGTGGCCATGGCGGCGGCGATCGCGGCACGGACGCAGACCATCCGCATCACCATCGCCGCTCTGGTGGCGGCGTTCCACGATCCGCTGCGGCTGGCCGAGGACATCGCCGTGGTCGACCTCGTCAGCGGTGGGCGCCTCGACGTGGTGATCACCAACGGCTACGTCGCGCGCGAGTTCGCCATGTTCGACCAGCCGCTGTCCGAGCGGGCCCGCCGCACCGGTGAGATGGTGGAGACCCTCCGCCGGGCGTGGAGTGGCGAGCCGTTCGAGTTCCGCGGCCGCGCGGCACGGGTCATGCCCACGCCCGCGCAGCCCGGCGGTCCCCGCATCCTGCTCGGCGGGAGCAGCGAAGCCGCCGCCCGCCGGGCGGCGCGCATCGGGGACGGCTTCATCCCGTCGACCCCCGAAGTGTGGAAGTACTACCGAGACGAGCTCGTCAACCTGGGCCGGCCCGATCCGGGGCCCTACCGGGGCGGGGACACCGGGTTCTTCCACCTGGCCAGCGATCCCGACGACGGTTGGCGGCGGATCGGTCCCTACGCCATGCACGAGGCCAACTCCTACGGCCAATGGATGGCCGATGGCGGGGTCGGCGCCGCCGGGGGCTACGTGCCGATGACCGATCTCGAGGCGCTCCGGGCCTCCGGGCAGTACCGGGTCATGACGCCGGCGGAGTTGGTGGCCCACCTGCACGACCAGGGCCCGCACGGCTTGGCGGCGTTCCATCCCATGATGGGTGGCATCCCGCCCGACGTGGCCTGGTCGAGCCTGCGGCTGTTCGAGGACGAGGTGCTGCCACTCCTGAGCGAGCGTCCCGTAGGGCGAGAGAGCGAGCCCGGCCCGAGCGGCCGTGGGAGCGGGAGACAACACGTCGACAGCCCGAGCGGCCCGGCCGAAGGCCAAGAGCGGGGAGCAACCGACCAACCGCTACCGTCGTCCGCACCTGTCGGCCGCGCGACCCGAGGAGGGCCACGTGGAACTGCCTGACCTGGACTACCGACCGACGATGCCGGACGTGATCCGCCACGCCGCCGCGACCTTCGGCGGCAACGACTTCATCGTCATGCCCGACCGCCGCATGAGCTTCGCGGCGGCCGAGGCGGCGTCCCGGCGGGTGGGCAAGCAGCTGCTGGCGGCCGGGGTCGCCAAGGGCACGCGCGTCGGGTTCATGTTCCCCTACGGCACCGAGTGGATCGTGGCGTGGCTGGCGACTGCCCGCATCGGCGCCGTCGGCATGCCGTTCAGCACGTCGTACAAGCCGGCCGAGCTGCGCAAGGCGCTGCGCTTCGGCGACGTCGACACGCTGCTGGTGCCGCCGACGATGTTCGGCCAGGATCTCCTGGCCTACGTCGAGGACGCGGTCCCCGGACTGGCCGAGGCGGGGCCCGAGCCGCTGCGCATCCCGGCGCTGCCGTTGCTGCGGCACGTGCGGGTGAGCGGTCCCAGCGACCGGCCCTGGGCCAAGGCGCTGTCGCTGGACTTCCGGGCGGGCGACGGCAGCGACGGCAGGGACAACGGCAGCGGTGGCGACGAGGCGATCGACGACGAGTTCTTCGAGGCCGTCGAGGCCCAGGTCACGCCGGCAGACCTCATGATCACGATCTTCACCTCGGGGACCACGAGCGACCCCAAGGGCGTGGTCCACACCCACGGCAACTTCCTACGCCACGGCGCCAACCTGGCCCGCTTCGCCGGGCTGACCGCCGACTCGCGCCGCCTGTGCGCCATGCCGTTCTTCTGGATCGGCGGCGTCGGCCTGACGGTCAACATGGCCCTCGCGGTGGGCAGCGCCATCCTCTGCGTCGAGAAGTTCGAGCCCGAGGCCGTGCTCGACCTCATGGAGGCCGAGGGGGCGACGGAGCTGGCGGTGTGGCCCCAGCTGGGCCAGCGGATGCAGCACTACATCGCCGAGTCCGGCCGCGACGTGAGCAAGATCCCGGCGTTCGCGCCCCCGCCCACCCCCGACTTCGAGCTGCGCCACAACTCGCTCGGCATGACCGAGACCATGGGGCCGCACTCGGCGCCCGGGCCCGAGGCCGACCGGGTGCTCCCCGAGGAGATGCGGGGGTCGTTCGGCCTGCTCGTCCCCCATGTCCAGCACCGCATCGCCGACCCCGACACCAACGCCACCCTGGGCGAGGGCGAGGTGGGCGAGGTCTGCATCCGCGGCTACAGCGTCATGAACGGGCTGTACAAGCGCGAGCGCCACGAGACCTTCGACGACGACGGCTGGTACCACACGGGCGACAAGGGCGAGATCCGTGGCGGCTACCTGTACTTCTACGGCCGCCTGAGCGAGATGATCAAGACGTCGGGATCCAACGTGGCGCCACGCGAGGTCGAGCTGGCCCTCGAGTCGTTCCCCGAGGTGGGCCTGGCGGTGGTGGTGGGCATCCCGGATGCAGAGCGGGGTGAGGCGGTCGCTGCCGCCCTGGTGCCGGCGCCAGCGATGAGCATCGATGCCGTCGAGACGCTCCGGCGCGTCGCCGACGAGCTGTCGAACTACAAGGTGCCGCGGCGGGTGCTCGTGCTCGAGGACGGCGAGATGCCCTACCTCGCCAACGGCAAGCCCGACCGGCTGACCGTCCGGGCCCTGCTCGCCGAGCGGGCCGCCGAGGTGCAGTGGCGCTAGGGATGCCGCCCCGCGTCCGATCCCTTTCTACCATCCGGTCGGTTGGTGATACATTGGCGTCAACTGCGAAGCCCGGGTGGGGCTGGCATAGGGGGGTGAGTTCGTGCTGCGCACCGTTGGCCAGAAGCTGCTCCATCTGGTTCCGGTCCTCTTCCTCGTGAGCCTGGCCACGTTCTTCATGCTGGAGCTCATCCCCGGTGACCCGGCGGCGGTGATCCTGGGCCCGGACGGGACGCCCGAGCAGTACGCGCAGCTCCGCGACGAGATGGGCCTCGACGAGCCGGTGCTCGAGCGCTACGTGAGCTGGCTGGGCGACACCGTGCGGGGCGACCTGGGGCGGTCCCTGGTGCCGCCGGTGCAGGACGTGCGGGAGATGATCCAGTCGCGGCTGCCGGTCACGCTGGAGCTGGCGGCGCTGGCGATCGTGATGTCGTTGGCGTTGGCGGTGCCGGTGGCGTTGTACGCCGCCTATCGGGCGGGTTACCGCTTCGACCGCACGGCCAACAGCTTCGCCTTCGGGGCCATCTCGGTGCCGAGCTTCCTGGCGGCGCTGCTGTTGGTGTTCTTCCTCGTGTTCCACCCCGACATCGTGAGGTGGTTGGCCCTGATCGCCGGTCTGGGGCTGACCGCCTGGCTGGCGCAGCGCGCCCTGCGGCTGGCGCAGGAGTACCCCGCCGGGCAGGGCCGCACCCGCTACCTGGCGCTGGGGCTGGGTGGTGCGCTCCTCGTGCTGCTGGTCACCCTGTTCCTGTGGGGCAACTGGCCGGAGTTCCCCCGGCAGGGCTTCGTCCGCCTGACGTCCGACGAGGGCATCTGGGCCAACCTGCGCCACGCGTTCCTGCCGGCTCTCACCCTGGCGCTCACCGAGGCGGCCGTGTTCATGCGGCTGCTGCGCAGCGACCTGATATCCACGCTGCAAGACGACTTCATCCTGTCGGCCAAGGCCAAGGGCATGCCGGTGTGGCGGATCCTGGTGCGTGACGCGCTGCGGCCGTCGTCGTTCTCGCTCATCACCGTGGCCGGTGTCGCGTTGGGCCGGCTGATCGGGGGCACGGTGATCGTCGAGACGATCTTCAACCTGCCGGGGATGGGGACGATGATCGTCGACGCCATCGGTGCCCACGACTTCCGCGTCGTGCAGGCCGGTGTGCTCGTCATCGCTGTCTTCTACGTGACGCTCAACGCCATCATCGACATCTCGTACGCCTATCTGGACCCGAGGATCCGCCGTGGCCGAGTCTGACATCCTGCTCGAGGACGCGGCCCTCGGCGTCACGGCCGACGGCGAGGCGCCCACGCCGCCCGACGAGACGCTGCTGCGGGTGACCATCCGGCCCCGGCGCCGGGGTCGCCGGTTGCTGGTCGGCATCGGCGGCATCGCCGTGGGGCTCGTGCTGGTGGTCGTGGGCACGATGGTCCTCCAGGACGTCAGCGCGGTCCTGCGCGTAGGTCTGACGCTGGCCGGCTTCGGACTGATCTACCTGGGCGCAGACCGGCTGGGGCGGTTCCTCTTCGGCGAGGAGTTCGAGACCGCGGTGTGGTTCTCGGTGTTCTGGCTCGGCCTCATCACGCTGGCGGCCGTCTTCGCCGACCTGCTGCCGCTGGCCGAGTCGAAGGATGTGTCCAAGACGCTGACCACGCCGACGTTGCTGCGGCCCGACCTGTTCTCCGCGCACCCGCTGGGCACCGACCGCCAGGGCCTCGACATCCTGGGCGGGGTCGTCTACGGCGCCCGGGTGTCGCTCATCGTGTCGATCGGCGCGGTGGTGATCGGGATGATCATCGGCGGTGTCATCGGCATCACGGCGGGCTACTACCGCGGCAAGACCGAGGGCGTGGTCAACGTGATGGCCGACTCGATGCTGGCGTTCCCGCCGCTGATCCTGCTGCTGGGCATGGTGGCGGTCCTCGAGCCCAGCGTGCGAAACGTCACGATCGCGCTGGGGGTGCTGGGCATCCCCACGTACATCCGGCTCAGCCGGGCCAACACGATGGTGTTCGCGCAGCGCGAGTTCGTGCTTGCGGCCCGGGCGCTGGGGGCCAAGGACCGGCGGGTCATCTTCCGCGAGCTGCTGCCCAACGTGGCGCTGCCGGTGGTGTCGTACGGCTTCATCGTGCTTGGGGCGTTGATCGTGGCCGAGGCCTCGCTCAGCTTCCTCGGGCTGAGCATCCGCCGGCCCAACCCGACCTGGGGCAACATGATCGCCGCCGGGCAGACCGACTTCGACCGGCACCCGCACCTGGTGTTCGCCCCCGGCATCGTGCTGTTCCTGACCGTGTTCGCCCTCAACCGGGTGGGGGACAGGGCCCGCAAGCTCTGGGACCCCCGCCAGAGCCGCCTGTGAGCGTCGACACCATGGCCCCCCAGCCGTTCTCCGGACGGGATCGGTCACTCCACCGACCGATCCCGAGTGGAGAACGGCCGCCGGCGGCGGTGTGGCGCCGGGCGGCGGCGCGGTTGGTGGACGCCGCGGTCGTGTTCTTCGTCTTGTGGATGCTGGTCGTGCTGCGGGTCCTGTGGTTCATGGGCTCGCTGTCCGACGACGTCGACCCCGAACCCTGGGGATCGGCGTTCGTGCCGACGGTGGTGTTCGTGGCCCTGTTCCTCGTGTACGAGGTCGTGTACGTCGCGTACAACCGGGGCCAGACGCCGGGCAAGGAGCTGCTCAAGGTCCGGGTCGTCCGACGGTCGGATCACGGCGAGGTGGGGCTGGGGCGCGCGCTGGTCCGCTCCCTGCTGCCGGTGGGCGTCTGGCTGGCGAGCCCGGTGTGGCTGGCGCTGGGGCTGCTGTTCGTTCCGGGCACGTCGGCGCCGCTGACCCAACGGCGAGCCGCCTGGCACGATCACCTGGCCAGCACGGCCGTCGTCCACTACGACCGGCGGGCTGAAGAGGAGGGCGAGAGCGAGTGAGACGGGTTCCCATGGGCCGATCCGACCAGCCGCTGCTGGTCGTGGAGAACCTGCGCACCATGTTCGATACGCCGCGCGGCGTCCTCCGGGCGGTGGACGGGGTCTCGTTCACGCTCGACCGGGGCGAGACGCTGGGCATCGTCGGCGAGTCCGGCTCGGGCAAGTCGGTGCTGGTGCGCTCGATCATGAACCTGCTGGCCAACAACGCCTTCGTGCCCGAGGGCAGCAGGGTGATCTTCGACGGGCGCGACGTGCGCAAACTGTCACGGCCCGAGGCCAAGCACTTCTGGGGCACCGAGATGGCGATGGTGTTCCAGGACCCCATGACGTCGCTGAACCCCGTGAAGCGCATCGGCACGCAGATCACCGAGTCGATCCAGTTCCACCTGAAGTTGAGCCGCAAGGCGGCGGTCGACCGGGCCATCGACCTGATGCACCAGGTGAAGATCCCCGAGCCCCGCCGACGCTTGGAGCAGTACCCGCACGAGCTGTCGGGCGGCATGCGCCAGCGCGTCACCATCGCCATCGCCCTGGCCTGCGAGCCCCGGCTGCTCATCGCCGACGAGCCCACCACGGCGCTCGACGTCACCGTGCAGAAGCAGATCCTCGACCTGCTGGCCCGCCTGCAGGAAGAGCACGACATGGCGATGATTCTCATCACCCACGACCTGGGTGTGGTGGCGGGCCAAGCGGATCGGGTGGCGGTGATGTACGGCGGCCAGCTCGTCGAGGTAGCGGACACCCACGTGCTGTTCACCAACGTCCGCCACCCCTACACCGAGGCGCTGCTCAACTCGATCCCCAAGGTCGACCAGGCGAGCCACACCCGGCTCGACGCCATCAGCGGCCGGCCGCCCGACATGGTCAACCTGCCCAAGGGCTGCCGCTTCGCACCCCGCTGCCGCTACGCGCTCGCCGACTGCCTCGACAAGAACCCGGAGCTGCTCGAGACCGAGCAGCTCGGGCACCGGTCGCGGTGCTTCGTCCCGGTCGGCACGCCAGAGGGCGAGGGCGCGCTGGCCGACAACCTCAGGGCCGGTCACACCGCCGCCGGGCTCGACCTCAACGCCGTGGCAGTCAGCTGATGGCCGGCACCGGCAAGGCCCACCTGCGCGACGGCGACCGGGTGCTGCTGCGGGTCGAGGACCTGGTCGTCGAGTTCCCCGCCCGGGGCAAGCAGACCGTGCACGCGGTCTCGGGTGTCAGCTTCGACGTGCTCGACGGCGAGACCCTCGGCCTGGTGGGTGAGTCAGGGTGCGGCAAGTCGACCACCGGGCGGGCGATCATGCAGCTGCCACCGCCCACGTCGGGCACGGTGATGCTCGAGTCCACCGATCTCACGAAGCTCCACGACGAGGACCTGCGGCGCACGCGCAGCAAGCTGCAGATGATCTTCCAGGACCCGATCTCCTCGCTCAACCCGCGGCGCAAGGTCAAGGACGCCGTGGCCGAGGGCCTGCGGATCTGGGGCCAGCGCAACGGCGACACCGCCGCCAAGGTCAACGAGGTGCTCGACGCGGTGGGACTGGCCCCCGACGTCGTGGCCGATCGCCGCCCGAGCCAGTTCTCCGGCGGCCAGTGCCAACGCATCTGCATCGCCCGGGCGCTCGTGCTCGAGCCCAAGGTGGTCATCTGCGACGAGCCCGTGTCGTCGCTGGACGTGTCGGTGCAGGCGCAGATCCTCAACCTGCTCGAGGAGATGAAGGCCCGCTACGGCCTCACGTTGATCTTCATCGCCCACGACCTCGCGGTGGTCAAGAACATCAGCGACCGGGTGGTGGTCATGTACCTCGGCAAGATCTGCGAGGTCGCCACGCCCGACGAGCTGTTCGTCCACCCCTCGCACCACTACACCCGGCTGCTGTTGGCATCGATTCCCAACCCCACGCCGGGCGCCCGCCGACGCGGGGAGGGACTCGCCGGCGAGTTGCCGTCGCCGATCGACCCGCCGTCGGGCTGCCGGTTCCGCACCCGCTGCCCCGCGGCCCAGGACCGATGCGCGCAGGAGGAGCCGGAGATCCGTGAGGTCCGGCCGGGGCACTTCATCGCCTGCCACTTCCCCGACGAGTCGCCGGTCGAGATCGGTAGGCCGCGGGAAGTTGTCAGGGCCCAATGAACAGCGAATATGATAGGTATGTCTCGCCCGCTGGGTCGGGCGTGTTAGCGTCCGAGTGAACGCCGAAAAGACCGCGACCTGGCGGGCTGCGAACACGGGGGGAGGCCCGACAATGCGACGTTGGCCGAGGTTTGCCGCACTGCTGGTGGTTCTGGGGTTGTTGGCCGCCGCCTGTGGGGATGACGACGACGGGGGCGCGGCCGGCGAGGCCGAGGCCCCGAGCGACGAGGCCGAAGAGTCCGAGGTGACGGCGACGCCCGCCGAGGACGAGGTGTGCACCGAGGAGCGCCAGGGTGGCGAGCTCACCATGGGCGTGCAGCTGATGGCGATCGGTTTGGACCCGACCGTGGCGCTCGGCACGGGCGTCGCCGGCGCCACCGAGATCACCGCCATCTACGACACGCTCATGCGCTACAACCCGGACACCGGCGAGATCGACCCGCACGTGGCCGAGTCGCTCGAGCCCAACGACGACTTCACACAGTGGACGCTGACGTTGCCCGAGGGCATCACCTTCGGCAACGGCGACCCGCTCACGGCCGAGGCGGTGCAGTTCAGCGTCGACCGGCTCAAGAACGCCACGGTGGCCGCCTCCGGCATGGCCCAGGAGGTGGAGTCGATGGAGGTGGTCGACGACCTCACGCTCACGTTCAGCCTGCGCCAGCCGTGGGGCGGGTTCCCCTACCTGCTGGCCTCCGAGGGCGGCATGGTGACCAACCCCGCGGTCGTCGAGGCCATGGGCGAGAACTTCGCCAACAACCCGGTGGGCGCCGGCGTCGGGCCGTACGAGGTCGAGCGCTACGCGCCGCAGGAGGAGATCGTTCTGGCGGCCAAGGACGACTACTGGGGCGGTCCGGTCTGCATCGACACGCTGCGCTTCCTACCCAATCCGGCCGGCCAGACCGCCTACGAGTCGTTCCAGACCGGCGAGCTCGACGTGGTCTTCATGTCCGAGCCCCAACCGGTGTCCGAGGCCATGGAGGCAGGGGTCAACAACTACCGGGCCATCAGCGGCGGTCAGGGTTACCTGCTGAACGGCGGCCGGAGCGACAACGCGGTGCTGGCCGACGAGCGGTTGCGGCAGGCCATCGCCCACGCCGTCGATCCCGAGGTCATCAACGAGCGGGTGTACGACGGGACCGCCCTGCCGGCCAGCGGCCTGACGCACCCCGACCAGCGGATCTATCCCGACATGGACGGCCCGGAGTACGACCCCGACCTTGCCACCGAGCTGGTCGAGGAGGTCAAGGCCGAAGGTGAGTGGGACGGCACCGTGCGGGTCACCTGCCCCGACACGCCCACCGCGATCGAGCAGGCGGTGACCCTCGAGGGCATGCTCGAGGCGGTCGGCTTCGAGGTGACGGTGGAGAACATCCCGTCGGACCAGTCGAACCAGCGGATCCTGTTCGAGGGCGACTACGACATCGGCTGCGGTGCGGCCTCGATCTTCGACGAGGGACCGGTCCGGGGCATGAACCAGTTCCACACCGAGAGCGTGCGCAACCGAGTGGGCTTCGGGACCCCGGAGCTGGACGCCGGCATCGAGAACCTCTACCAGGCGGCCGACATCGACGAGATGCGCACCGCCATGGGCGAGATCCAGGAAGCCTTCAATGAGGCGGTCCCCGCGGTCAACGTCACCTCGAACCTGTGGTTCATCGGTTGGCAGGACAACGTTCACGGCCTGACCATGAATCGTGAGTCGTCCGTGATGTTCCACGACGCCTACATCGAGTAGGCGCCGTCGGGCAGAGGTTGAGGAAATAGCGAGCGTCTACCGTCGGCTATTTCCTCAACCTCGCCGGCCACCGTCCTTCGGCGAACCGACGATGGCTCGGGTGCGGCGAATGACGTCGATGATGGTGTCCTCGCCCGACAGGCGGAGGCCAGCCTGTTCGTCGGCGGCCAGGTTGTTGGTGAGCAGCCGCCAGGCCTGGTCCGTGGTCATCGAGAGCTGGGCTCGGCGGTGTTCGCCCGGCTGGGGCGCGAAGTCCCAACCCGTTGTGGTAGCCACCAGGTGCCATGTCATGGGGACTGAGCCCGAGATCTCGATGGTCACGGTGTCGCCCGGCCGCGCTGGAACGGTGGCGAGACGGTACGGGTAGGCCCAGCGGAGACCCTGGAGGATCGGCTCGACCACCTCGGGGCGCACGTCGGGCGGGCCGGCCGAGCGCTTGGAGCAGTTGCTGGCGATGGATCCAGTACTCGGACAGCTCGCGCACCTGGTCGAGCCACACAGGCACCGGGTCGGGACCGGCCCAGGAGACGTGGACCGAGCGGGCCTGCGGATCTTGATCTCGGAAGGTGTCGACGAGCTGAGGGCCCGTCCAGGCCAGGAGGTCTATGACGAGCCGCGGGCTCAGCCGCCTGGCGGCCCGGACCCATTCGATCTGGAGGTCGTCGAGCCATTCGATGAAATGGTCCTCGGTCAAGCCATCCGGTGGGGGAGTGCCGATGTGGTGGTCTCGGTGACGGGAGAGGACAGCGAAGTCGCCGCCGACGAGGTGACAGCACAGGTCGAGGACGGTCCACTCGGGGCAGGGGGTGGGGTGTTGCCACTCGCTGTCGTTGACGGTGGCCAGTAGATCGAGGAGGTGGGCGCGTTCGGTCTCGAAGAGGGTGGGGATGTCGGCGGGGGGTTGGGGTGGGGCTGGCATCGTGGTTGTGGCTGCTGGATGCCACGTCCCTCCGCCGGTGTCAATGCCAAGCCCGGCGGGCGGCCTACGGCCGGCCTTGACACCGGCTCCAGGACGTGGCGGGTGGCACGTAGGAAGCGACGCTGGGGCGTCGCTTCCGGGGAAACGCAATTGGCGATCGTGGGCCGGCGGCGGGCTGAGTGCGGCGTGCCGCTATTTGGCGATTGTAATAGGGATTATTTGCCCAAATCGGCTTGCCTAGCTATGCGAACACTAGTACGCTAGCCGTATGTCCGAGCAGGTCAGCGCCACACTCCAGCCGTTGGCTGACGCCATCGATGGTCTCGACCTGCCCGTCGACAACGATGTATTGGCCCAAGCGTTCGGGCTCGCAGACCGGCTCCACGCCAAACTCGTTGCCGCCGTCGGTGAGCACGATGGGGCCGAGGTGTGGCGCAACGACGGCGCCACCTCCATGACCGCCTGGCTGCGGCACCGGGCCCAGAGCACCAGCCGCGACGCCGCCCTGTGCACCAAGACCGCCCGCCGGCTCCGCCAGCTGCCCGTCATGGCCGCCGCCTACCGCG
>DASQUK010000168.1:0-8798 GCA_035641315.1 Acidimicrobiales bacterium
TCGCCCGGCGGGACCACAACCTGGTGATGCCGGGCGAAGAGCCCTACGCGATCATGCCCGCGCCCGATCAGGCGTCGTCCGAGGGCGACGAGACCGACGGCGGCTGAACGGTCCGGCTAGGCCGGCTGGCCGACCAGCTCGCGGTCGCGGTGGCGGGCCAGGCGGCGGCCGGCCCGGCCGATCCGCTCGATCCGCTTCAGCAGCACGTCGCGGGCCCGCTCCGCCTCGTCGGTCAGGCCGGTCAGTTGCTCGACCCCCCAATGGCGCAGCACCACGGGGGCCAGGATCTGGTCGTGATGGATCTGGAAGTCGTAGATCCCTGCCCGGGCGATGGCGCGGGCGTGGTGCTCGAAGTCGACGATGCCGGTGCCGGGCATCTCGAAGCACCGCACCTGGCGCTCGATGGCCTGCACCATCCCCGACGGGTCCACCTCGAGGGCGGCCGAGGTGGCGTCGCGGTAGAAGAGGTAGTGCCGGTTCTCGTCGGACGCCACTCGCTTCATGACCTCGTAGCCGACGGGGTCGTCGAGCTGCCTGCCCGTGTTGTGGTGGGCGATCCGGGTCGCCAGCTCCTGCAGGCTCACGTACACCAGGCCGTCGTGCGGCAGCTCGGGCTCGGGCACCTGCCCGCAGGTCACCTGCGCCATGCGGGCCCGCTCCAGCGCCACCGGGTCGAGCTGGCGGGTGACGGTCAGGTAGTCGCGGATGACGATCGAGTGCCTACCCTCTTCGGCGGTCCAGCGGCGGCTCCACTCGCCCCACGCCGAGTCCCGCCCGAACATCGCCTCGATGGTGCGGAAGTAATAGGGCAGGTTGTCCTCGGTGAGCAGGTTGACGAACAGGCTCGACCTGACCTCGTCGGACAACCCCGTGTGGGCCGCCGACCACTCCCAACCCGCCTCGAAGTCGCGCCCGCGGCCCCAGGGGACCAGCTCGTGGGGGAACCACTCCTTGGCCTGCGCCAAGTGGCGGTCGAGCAGGCGGGCGGCCGTTGGCTCCAGCTCGGAGAGGAGGGCGGCGGCGTCGAGCGGCGGGTTCGGCACCAACCCACCCTACCTACTGGTCGGTAGGGTGGTCGACCCCCAGCCAAATTTGTCCGTCCCATCGTGAACCGGGTCACAGCCACCCACCGGCATTGCCACGAGGTGCAGACTGTCCCAGTGGTGGAGCCCGGTGATGTACGCGTTGGCGATCAGGATCGCCAGGCGGTGATCGACGCCCTCAGCCGCCACACGGGCCAGGGACGACTCACCCTCGACGAGTTCTCCGACCTCGCCGGTCGCGTCTACGCCGCCCGGACCCGCCGCGACCTCGACGAGCTGCTGTCCGACCTGCCCTCGGAACCGGAGGCGGTCCGCAACGTTGCGCCGCCCGCGGCGCCGGAGCGCGTTGACCAACGGGTCGGATCACGGCGCCGGTTCGTCGCTGTCATGTGCGGCACCCGGGCCCGGGGCCGCTGGCGGGCACCCCGCCGGGTGACTGGGTTTGCCTTCTGGGGGCACGCCAAGGTCGACCTGCGGGAGGCGGTGATCGAGGAACCCGTCGTCGACGTGACCGCCTGGGCGATCATGGGCGGGGTGGAGGTGGTGGTGCCCGACGGCATCCGGGTCGAGCTCGACGGCCTGGTGGTGATGGGCGGCAGCCACAACCGCGTGAAGTCGTCGACGGAGCCGGCCGCCAGTGCGCCGCTGATCCGAGTACACGCCCGCGGGCTGTGGGGTGGGGTCGTGGCCCGCACCGGCCGGCGTCGCTCGCGCTCGGCCGAGCGCCGCCGTCAGCTGCACCGCCACGACCTCGACGACCACATCGAGGATCTCCGTGACATCACCCGCGAGGCCCTGCGGTCGTTGCAGGGGGCGTTCCCCCCACCGCCGCCCCCGGCATTCGCAGCGCGCCCGCGCCACCGCACGTTCTCGGGAACCCAGGGATCGCCCCTGGATGTGCGTGGGCGGAGCAACGGTCGAACGGCGACCAGCCGCCTGCCCCAGGGGACGATGACCATCCTCGTGACCGACATGGTCGGCTCGACGGCGTTGGCCGAGGAGCTGGGTGACCGGAAATGGTGGGAGATCCTGCAGGCGCACAACGCCCTGGTGCGCGCCGAAGTCGAGCGCCACGGCGGCATCGAGGTCAAGGCGCAGGGCGACGGCTTCCTGGTGGTCTTCGCCAGCGCCCGCGAGGCCATCCTGGCGGCGGTCGACATCCAGCGGGCGGCGGCGCGCTACCGGGCCGAGAACCCGTCCCGACCCATCGAGCTGAGGATCGGCCTGCACACCGGCGAGACCGTCGAATCCGACGGCGACGTCTTCGGCCAGAACGTGATCCTCGCGGTGCGGATCGCCGACGCCGCCGGCCCCGGGGATGTGTTGGTATCGGGGCTGACCCACGACCTGACCGCCGCCGGCGGGGACCTGCGGTTCGGTCCGGGCGAGGAGGTCTCGCTCAAGGGCTTCTCGGTGCCGTGGCGGGTGCACCGGGTCGCGTGGGCCTGAGCGCCGGTCGCACAACCGACGCCGATCGCGCCCAGGTCGAACGGCTGCTGGGACGGCGGCCGGGGGGTGCGTTCGAGGTCGTGCTGCGCCACGACGACGGCTCGCCGCTGGTCATCCGCAATGCCCCGTTGCTCGACGACGGCACCCCGATGCCCACCCGCTTCTGGCTGGTGGGCGAGCCGGAGCGCTCGGAGGTGTCCCGCCTCGAGAGCGCTGGTGGCGTGGCCCGAGCCCAGGCCGAGGTCGACGCCGAGGCGCTCGCGGCCGCCCACGCCCGGTACGCCGCCAAGCGCGACGCCGCGCTGCCGCCGGGGTACCGGGGACCGAGGCCCTCGGGCGGGGTGGGCGGCACCCGCACGGGGGTGAAGTGCCTGCACGCGCACTACGCCTGGTATCTCGTGGGCGGCGACGACCCGGTCGGCCGCTGGGTCCACGACCGCCTGGCGGCGCGAGACCCCCGGTAGGGTGCCCAGGTCATGGGCCCCATCGCCTCGCTGGACATCGGCACCAACTCGACCCGCGTGCTGGTGGCCCTCCCGGTCGACGGCAAGCTGGACATCCTCGACCGGCGCAACACGATCACCCGGCTGGGCCAGGGGGTCGGGGCCAGCGGGCGTCTGGCTTCGGAGGCCGTCGAGCGCACCCTCGACTGCCTGCGGGGCTACCGCGAGATCCTCGACCGCCACGGCGTCGAGCGAGTGCGGGTGGCGACCACGTCGGCCGCCCGCGACGCCACCAACCGCGACGAGTTCTTCGATGCGGTCGAGGCGCTGGTCGGCACCCGCCCCGAGCTGTTGAGCGGCGACGAGGAGGGACGCCTCTCGTTCCGGGGCGCCACCGGTGAGCTGGACCCGGGCTCGGGTCCGTTCCTGGTGGTGGACATCGGCGGCGGCTCGACCGAGTTCATCGTCGGCACCGATCGCGTCGAGGGCGTGATGTCGGTCGACGTTGGCTGCGTGCGGCTGACCGAGAAGTTCCTGTTGCACGACCCGCCCCAGCCCGAGGAGCTGACGGCCTGCATCAGCCTCACCGACGCCTACCTCGACGACGTCGTGCGTGAGATCCCGACCGTGAGCGAGGCCCGGACGCTGGTGGGGCTGGCGGGGACGATCACCACCGTGGCGGCGGTCGAGATCGGGCTCGAGACCTACGACCGCGACCGCATCCACCACTTCCACCTCACCCGCGAGGCCGCCGAGGACGTGTTCCGCACGCTGGCCACCGAGTCGCGGGCCGAGCGCATCCACAACCCCGGGCTCGAGGAGGCGCGGGCCGACGTGATCGTCGCCGGCTGCTGCGTGCTGGTGGCGATCTTCCGCCACTTCGGGTTCGACGAGATGATCGTGTCGGAAGCCGACATCCTCGACGGGTTGGCGCTGAGCCTGCTCGATCAGCCCGGCTCATAGTCCGGCCTTCGGTCCACATCTCCGCTTTCCCGCCCGCCGGTGAGCCTCGCTACGGTCAGGAAGCGCATGCCCCAGTCCGACCGCGTCCTCATGGGGCCCGGGCCCTGCAACCCCTATCCCGAGGCCGTCGAGGCCCTGGCGCGGCCGATGCTCGGCCACCTCGACCCCGCGTTCGTGGACATCCTCGACGAGACCTGCGCCCGGCTCCGCACCGTCTTCCGCACCACCAACGCGATGACCCTGCCGATCTCGGGCACCGGTTCCGCGGGAATGGAGGCGGCGTTCGTCAACGTGGTCGAGCCCGGCGACCCGGTGGTGATCGGCGTCAACGGGGTCTTCGGCGCCCGCATGTGCGACGTCGCCGCCCGCTGCGGCGCCGAGGTCGTCCGGGTCGACGTCGGCTGGGGACAGCCCGTCGATCCCGAGCGGCTGCTGGCCGCCCACCCGGCGCCCAAGGTCATCGCCGTCGTCCACGCCGAGACGTCGACCGGGGTGCGCTCCGACATCGCCCCCCTGGGGCAGGGCAAGGGCGACGCGCTGCTGCTCGTGGACTGCGTCACCAGCCTCGGCGGCATCGAGGTCGACGTCGACGGGTGGGGCGTCGACATCGCCTACGCCGGCACGCAGAAGTGCCTCGGCGTGGCGCCCGGCCTGGCGCCGCTCACGCTGAGCGATCGGGCCCGCGAGCGCCTCGTCGAGCGCTGCCCGAGCTGGTACCTCGACCTGCGCATGATCGGGAAGTACACGGGCCCGGCGAGCGGCCCACGCGTCTACCACCACACGGCGCCGGTCTCGATGATCATGTCGCTCCACGCCGGGCTGGGCGCCATCCTCGACGAGGCGCTGGACGCCGCCATCGCCCGCCACGCCGAGTGCGGGCGGCTGCTGCACGAGGGGCTGACCGATCTGGGTCTCGAGCTGTTCGCCGCCGAGGGCCACCGGCTGCCCGAGCTGACCACGGTGCTGGTGCCCGACGGCGTCGACGACGCCAAGGTGCGGTCCACGCTGTTGGAGCGCTACGGCATCGAGATCGGCGGGGGGCTGGGCGAGTACGTGGGCAAGATGTGGCGGATCGGGTGCATGGGCCACACCGCGCGGCCCCGCAACGTCACCCTGGTGCTGGGGGCGCTGGCCGAGGTCCTCGACCGGCACCGGCGATGACCAAGCTGACCGGGCGGCGGGTGCTGCTGCGTCCCCTGGTCGCCACCGACTTCGCCGCGTGGCAGGAGGTCCGCCGCCGCAACGCCGAATGGCTCACGCCCTGGGAGCCGGCCCGCAACCCCGGGCTGCCCGACGTGGTCGAGTCGGCCGAGGCGTTCGCCATGCGTTGCAGCGCCCGCGAGCGCGAGCGCCAGCTCGGCACCGGGTTCGGCTTCGGCATCTTCGTCGATCCGGCCGATTCCCAGGGTGCCACGGGGCGGGGCGGACGCGGCCGCCGCCGGTCCGAGCAGTTCGCCGGTGAGATCAACCTGTCGTCGGTGCAGCGCGGCCCGTTCCAGTCGGCCTACGTGGGCTACTGGATCGACCGGGCCCACGCGGGCCACGGCTACATGCCGGAGGCGCTGGTGGCCGTGGCCCGGTTCGCCTTCGAGCACGTGCGGCTCCACCGCATCCAGATCTCGATCATCCCCCGCAACCAACGCAGCCGCCGGGTGGTCGAGAAGCTGAAGATCCGCGACGAGGGCATCGCCCAGCGCTACCTCGAGATCAACGGCGTGTGGGAGGACCACATCCGCTACGCGCTCACGGCCGACGAATGGCACGAGCGCCGGGACGAGCTGGTGCGCGAGTGGCTCGTGTGAGCGCCCGGTCCCGGCAGCGGGACCGGAGGCAGGGCCCGGGGCAGGGCCGGCAGCGGGACAAGAGGCGGGACCGCACCCGCCTGGTGGCGCTGGTGCTGGCGATCGCGCTGGTGGGCGGACTGGTGGCCGCCGTGGCCGGCGCGCTCGGTGGCGGCGACGACGGGGGCGACGGCGAGGACGCGGGATCGCTCACGTCCACCACGCTCGACACCGGCGGGATCGAGGTGCCGGCCCCCAACGGCTGGACGGCCATCCCGGTCGCCGGCCTCGGCTTCGGCCTGGCGGTGCCGCCGGGTTGGGAGGCGACCGTGCTGGCCGCCGACGTGCTGGAGAGCCTGGAGCGGTCGTCGCCGCAGGTTCCCGGCTTCCTCGACAACGCCCACGCCGCGGCCGAGGCGGGCGCCGTGTTCTACGCCGCAGGCGTGGACGACGCCGGTCGGGTGGCGGACGTCAAGGTCCGGGCCGCTCCGGGGGCCGGTGTGTCCACCGTCGACCAGCTCGAGGACTACGCCCGCCAGCTCGCCGGCAGCGCCGGGCTGGGCGACGTCCCGATCGAGGTCGTGGGCGGCGCCGAGCGGCCCACGGTGCGCATGCAGTACGGCCTGGGCACCGCCGGACGGTCCCCGGAAGCCCAGGGCACCGAGACGCTCGTCGCCGGTCCCGACGACATCGTGTGGTCGGTCATCGTCACGTCGGAGGACGCGGCGTCGCACGACGCCCTGGCCGAGCAGATCACGGGCACGCTGGCGTTCCCGCCGGCCTGACGAGCTCGGCGAGGCGTCAGCTCTTGCTGCTGATCCGCTGCTGCAGCGCTGCCAGCTTCTCCTGGAACGCCGGCTGGTTGATCGACCACACCTGGGGGTCGAGCTCCCGCTCGACCGCGGCGGCGTGGTCCGGCAGCCCCGTGACGTCGCGCAGGGTCTGCTTGATCCGCTCCACCAGGTCGCGGGGGGCGCTGGCCGCGGCGGTCGCCATCTCCAGCGCCAGCGGCAGCAGCTCGCCGTCGGGCACGCACGACCACGCCAGGCCGACCCGTTCCGCCTGCTGCCCGTCGAGGTTGCGGGTGAACAGCACCAGCGCAGCGGCCGCTTGGGACCCCACCCGCCGCTGCAGCATCCAGGTGTGGCCACCGCCGGGGTGGAGGCCCAGGTTGAGGAACCGGGTGTCGAACCGGGCGGACTCGCCCGCGAGGATCACGTCGCAGGCGAGCGCCAGGTTGACGCCCGCCCCGACGGCGGCGCCGTTGACGGCCGCGATCGTGGGGAGCGGGCACCGGCCGATCCGCAGGAACCCCTCGTAGATGCGTGACAGGCCCTGCCTCTGGTTGGCGCGCCCGAGGTGCGACAGGTCGGCCCCGGCGCAGAACGCCGGCGGGGCGCCGGTCACGACGACGGCGCCGACCTCGGGAGCGGACTCGATGGCGTCGAACCCGGCCTCGATCTCGTCCACCAGCTCGAGCGTCAGCGCGTTGCGCCGGGTGGGCGCGTCGAGGGTGACGACGGCGACGCCGCCCTTGATCTCGGTGCGGAGCTCGGCCATGGGCCGCAGTCTCCCATGGGGGCGATGTGACGGACAGCTAGCGGTTTCATTACATTCCGGTGTCGAAACGCCGCACGGCTGGGGAGCACCGCTTGAGACTGACAGTACCTTCGCGTTCTGGTCGCAGCCGCGCGGTCATATGCCGCATAGCGATGACCAGTTTCGTCACGGCTGCCTCGGTGGCGGGCCTGGTCTTGCCTTCGCTCACACCGACGCAGGCGGCGCCCAGCCAGGAGGAGCCGCCCCAGCGTGTCGGGGCGCCGCTCTCGGGCGAGGTGGCGGTCGACGTCGACGTGTTCAAGGCCGACGACGTCGACGTGGTCGACGCACTGAACGACCTGCGCGGCAACCTGAGCACGCAGCTGCCGAGGCTGGAGGGGGCCCGGTCCGAGCTGGCCGCGGCCCAGGCCGACAAGCAGGAGGCTGACCAGGCGGTCGCCGAGACCCGCAAGCGCATCGACGATCTCGTCGCGGTGAGCGACGGTGTGGTGGTCGACGCCTTCGTGAACCCGCCCGCCGACACCGCCCTCGACGCCATGACCGCCGAGTCGATGACGGACGCGTCGCTGAAGGCGTCGATCGTGGGGATGCAGCACGACGCCGACGCCGCGGTCCTGGCCGACCTGCACCAGGCGCACCAGGCGCTCGACGCCCGCCGGGCGACCCAGGACGAGGCCGCGCGTAAGGCCGCCAACAAGGCCGACGAGGCCGCCGCCGCGCTCGAGGACCTGGAGGCTGCGCAGTCGCAGGAGGCGGCGTTCGTGCTCGAGGTGCAGGCGCGCCTCGACCAGAACCTGGCGGAGGCCGACGCGCTGGCCAGCATCGATCCCGCGTTGGCGGCGCAGCTCAGGGCACAGGAGTCGCAGATCGCCGGCAAGCTCGAGTCGCTGCGGGCCACGGAGGAGCAACGCCGGGCGCTGGAGGCGCTGCAGAAGGCCCAGGCCGAATCCGCGGCGCGCCGCGCCGCGGAGCAGAGGGCGGCCGAGCAGGCGGCGGCCGCCCAGTCGGGTTCGCTCGGCCCCGCCACCCGCAGCCTGGCGACCGTGGCTTGCCCCGGCGGCGGCTCGATCACCGTGGACGGCTCGCTGGGATCGAGCCTGTCGGCGCTCCTGGCCGCGGCGTCGTCGGCCGGTCTGAACATGTGCGGGGGCGGCTACCGCGACCCCGCCGAGCAGATCGCCCTGCGGCGGGCGCATTGCGGCTCGTCGAGCTACGCGATCTACCAGGCACCGTCGTCGTCGTGCTCGCCGCCCACTGCTCGTCCCGGCACCTCGATGCACGAGCGGGGCCTCGCCATCGACTTCACCTGCGGTGGCAGCACGATCGGCGGGGGCAGCGCCTGCTTCAACTGGCTCCAGAGCCACGCCGCCAGCTACGGCCTGCACAACCTGCCGAGCGAGCCGTGGCACTGGAGCACGACCGGGTCCTAGGTGGTCGGCACCGTCGGGGTCCTGCAGTTCGCCGGGTGGGGAAAGAATCTCGCCACGACTTGTCGAATTCGCGGCTGGTCCCCGACGTCTGCGTGCCGGTCCAACCAACCAGGAGGCCCAACATGAAGT
>DASQUK010000169.1:0-2123 GCA_035641315.1 Acidimicrobiales bacterium
CAGGAGCTGTCCAGGCGGAACGGGCCCAGCAAGGTGTCGGCTTGCCACCGCCGGGTTCGTCCGGACAGTAGCCCCGCGCCGCGGCCTCGGCGGCCAGGTAACCCGCGGCCGCCGCCTGGACGGCCAGGTAGTCGGGCGGGCGGCCGACACACCCTTCGAAACGGCGGACGAACTCCGGGCCGGACGGTCCCACGTCCACGAGGTGGTCGCGGCACCACCATTGCGCAGGGCCGACGACGCCGTCCGCCAACCAGCCGAGCCGGCGACCGAACTCGGCGATGCCGGCGGCCACGCAGCCCAAGAGCCCGACCTCCACCCGCGCTTCCCGGACCCGCCGTACGACGGCCACGTCCTCCTCGAATGTCCCGACGACCCCCAGCGCCGCCGTGGCGAGGGGACGCCGACCCCCGCGAGGACCTCGCTTCCACGAGCGCCCTCACCTCTCCCGCCTCGACCCGTCGGCTGCGCAACCCCAGGCTCTCGGCGGCCCGTCGACCGCCAACGGCCACGTGCTCCGCGAACCGCCCCGTGCCAGGAGCCACGAGCACGTCGTCGATCCCGGCGTCCCGGGCCAGCACCAGCAGGCTGGCGAGGTAGGTCGACGCTGGAGCGACCACGGTGGCGAGCGGCGGCGAGGCGAGGTCGTCGGCCGCGCCCCCGTGGTTCCACAGCAACCGCCCCGACCCGCAGACGACCGGGGCGACATGCCGCACCGTGCCGCTGCCATAGGGGCCCAGCAGGATCTCGATCCCATCCGCCAGCAGAGCGCAGTAGGCGCCCATTGCTCGACTCGGTGAGCCCTGGTCATCGATGACGACGAGCTCGACGGGCTGATCAGCGGCCCACTGGTCGAGCCCTGCGCGCACCTGCGCCGACTGCACCGCGTAGCGGCCGGTCAGCCCGAGACTCAGCCCGGCGCGAAGGAGCCCCACGAAACCGAGGATGCGCGGCATCGCAGCCGGGCCACAAGCCTCGAGACCACGGCCGAGCATCGGGTGTCGGCTCGGATGCGGCGGGGCCTGTCACGGCGCGAGCCGTTCGATGCGCCAGCCGCCCCGGTCCCGTCGGTAGCGCAGCCGGTCGTGCAGGTGATTCGGACGACCCTGCCAGAACTCGATCTCGTCTGGCGCCACGACGTAGCCGCCCCAGCCCGTGGGACGGCCGACTGAAAGGCCCTCGGACGCAGCAAGAAGCTGGCGCAGGCGGCGCTCGAGTACCTCGGGTCCGGCAGTCACCTCGCCCTGGGGCGCGATCTCGGCCGCGAGGTTCGCCTCCCGCGGCCTTGTGGCGAAGAACGCGTCAGCCTCCGCGTCGGGGATCGACGTGACCCGCCCACGCACCCGCACTTGCCGTTCCGATGCTGACCAGAGGAACACCAGCGCGGCTCGAGGGTTGGCCTCGAGCTCCCTGGCCTTGGCGCTGCGCGTGTCGGTGAAGAACAGAAAGCCTCGCTCGTCGAGGCCCCGGAGGATGACCGCACGGGCCGAAGGCCGGCCCTGGGGCGACACCGTGGCGAGCACCATGGCGTCGGACCAGTGGTCGCCCGTCGCTCGGGCCTCGTCCCACCAGGCGCGGAACCTGACGATGGGATCCGCGGGGACGCGGTTCTCGCTCAGGCGACGCAAGCCCACAGGCTATGGGGCGTTCGAGGAGCCACTCCCGTCCGACGGTTGATCCGGCTCATACCATGGTGTTGGTGGTCGAAGCCCGCAGCGATGTGGTCGGCAGCCTGCTCCGTCCGCAGCGGCTGCTGGCGGCGCGCGAGCGGTTCGCTGAAGGCAGACTCACCGCCGCCGAGCTCAAGGCGGTCGAAGACGATGCTGTGGAGGATGCCCTGCGCCTGCAGGAGGACGCGGGCGTTGCGGTCGCGACGGATGGCGAGATGCGCCGCGTGTCGTTTCAGAGCCAGGTCCCCGCGGCCGTCGAGGGCTTCTCGGAGTGGGGTCTCGACGCCTTCCTGTGGGGCGACTGGCAGGGCGACGAGGCGGTCGGCGATCTGCGGGTCGAGCGTCCCGAGCTGGCCGTGACCGGGAAGCTGCGGCGCCGTCGTTCCCTGTGCGCCGAGGAATTCGCCTACGCCCGCGGGCGCACCGATCGGGTGCTGAAGGTCACCCTTCCCAGCC
>DASQUK010000170.1:0-3989 GCA_035641315.1 Acidimicrobiales bacterium
GACGTGCTGGGAGTGATCGCGCTGGTCGGTGTGCCACCGGGGGAGGCTGAAGGGGCGCAGGCAGCCCTGGAGCACGGCGCCACGGTGCTGGCCATGGAGCTCGCTCGCCTTCATAGCGTGGCCGAGACCGAGCTGCGCCTCGGGCGTGACCTGGTGGAGGAGCTCCTCGCCAATACCGACGAGCGGGCTGTACTAAGCCGTGCCCAGGCCTTGGGCTATGACGTCGGGCGGCGGCATCGGGTTGTGATCGTTGTGGAGGACTCTCCGAGGCCGCGGCGCGACCATGACAGCAGGTTCCATGCGGTACGCCGGGCGGTGCGGGACGCTGGCTTGGGCACGCTCATGGTGCCGCGCGGTGACGCAGTGGTCGTCCTTTCCTGCGCCGAGGGGGTTTGGGACGTCTTCTACCGTCGGCTGCTCAGCGAGCTCGGTGGGGATGTGTGGGTGGGGGTTGGCGGTCCGTGCGAGCGCCTCGGTGACTTTCCCCGCTCTTACCGTGAGGCGAGGCTGGCCCTGCGAATGCGCAGTGCCGATCGAAGAGGTGGGCGCACGGTTTTCTACGAGCAGCTAGGGACGTACCGCCTGCTGGCAGAGGTAGACGACCTGAGTGCCATCGACCGTTTCGTTGACGAGTGGATCGGCGCGCTGATCGCCTACGACTCCGATCACGGGACCGACCTCGTGGCCACCCTGACCTCATATCTCGAATGCCGCGGCAACTACGATGCCACGTCCGCCGCGCTCTCGGTGCACCGCAACACGTTGAAATACCGGCTGCGTCGCATCAAAGAGATCTCGGAGCACGACCTGAAGCACCCCGACACCTTGTTCAACCTGCAGTTGGCCACGCGGGCATGGGCCACGAGGCGAGCCCTGGGCCTTGGACGGGGCGAGCTCGCGGCCGTTGAGGAACGAGTGACCGACGTACTGGGGTGACGCTGGACGTCGCACACCGCAGCACGGCGACGGGTGCCGTCAGCGCGATGACGGCTCGCCCGGTCGTCGAGGTCGCTGGGCGCCTCCAGCCGTCCGAGGGCACGCGGCGCCTACATCTGTAACGCCTACGTCGACCTGTGCCCCAAGGCCATCGCCGAAGAACGGGCGTCACCAGACGGCCAATGTCCCGGAGATCACTGCGTCTCGGCAGGCTGGTGGAGGACGCCGAGCAGCTCTCCTTGAGGTGTGGTGACGATGACCTCGTCGACACCGCGGCGGGCCATGCGGTCCAGCAGCGGGGCGAGGGGCTCGTGGGCCCGTACGGTCGTGGGTCCCGGTTCCATCACCTCTTCTACGGGGGTTGCGTCGGCGGCGTCGAGCCGGCGGGGATGGACGCGGCCGAGCACGATCTGGTGGTCGTTGGTGACCACGAGGCTGCGCGCTTCGCTGCCGGCGATGGTGCCCACCCGGTCATCGGGCCGGCACGTGGGCGGATCACGATCCGCAGCGTCGAGGGCTCGACGCTCCGAGGTGTCGGCGCGCACGGTGGGGAGGCCGGCGGCCATCCAATCGACCTTGCCAGCCTCGTAGACGTATACCGGGTTGAGCCCGAGCCGCTCGAGCCGCCAGGCGGCCCGGGGACTCATGTCGCACAGGGCGTCCCAGCAGTACACGATCACCGGCCGTGCCTTGTCCAGTGCCTCCGCGGCCCGGCCATTGAGGTGCTTGAGCGGAAGGTGCAGTGCGCCGGGCAGGTGCTCGTCGTCGTACTCGTGCCGGGGCAGCACCTCGACGACCTGCGCGCCAGTCCCGACAAGGCGCTGCACTTGGTGGCGGTCGATGATGATCGGCACCCGAACCTCCCTACTCGGCGACGCGGGTCAGGCGGTGAGACCCGCCACGAGCTGTCGACGGTGGGGGCGCCAGCAACGCCCGCCTCGCTTCGGTAGAGCCGTTACAACAGCGACGGACGGTCGTCCTCGCCGGCAACGCGTCGCAGTCGCCGTTACCAATCGACGGCGACCGGTGCACCTCATTCGTCGCGAGGGAGTGCCACGACTCCACCTGAGCTCAGGCGTACCGCGCGAAACTGCCGGTGCCGCCCGCCAGGTGTTGGCCGCTCCAGTCCGCTGCTGGCCCGATCACGACAGGTCTGTGGACCTTGAGATTCGGCACCACTGGATCTCCTTTGCCCTTGGCGTCATCGCTTGTGCTGGGGACTTCCCCTTCCCTCCGCGAGGTTTCGACATGAGAGCCTGGGGTCGAATCAGTCGAACGACTCTGGCTGGCCGACGCGACTTCCAGCGATGTAGGTCACTCCGAGATCCGCTCATCGGCCAGGTCTCGAAGCTCAGGACCGCACAGCGAAAGCACGGGAAGCGCTCCGACGGCCCAGTTCCAGAGCCAAGCCGAAAAGTAGGTGGCTAGTGAGCTCCCACGCGAACGCGGCACGCGGCAGGCGCCACGGAGGTTCTTGGATCCGCAGCAACGGCAGCGCCGTCCCGTGGGTTGCCGCATACAGGCCCACAGCCGCGGCCGTCCCTGCTGCAGTGGTCGCGACCGGGAAGGCCTCTGCGAGCGCGACATACACTCCGCCGAACATGGCTCCGAAGGTGTAATGGACGACCTTCTGTACCCGGAGCTTGGTGGGCGTGTCGAGCGGCCCTCGGCCAAGGCGCCTGGCCACGCGGTCGGCCAGTACCGCGGGCGGCATGTTCTCGAGGTGACCGGTGGGATCGGTTCCTACAAGCTGCTTCTCCTGCTCCGTGGGGGGCCAGAGAGCCTCAGCAGCTCGTTGGAGCGGGCCCTCCGTGATCCCCTTGAACTTCGTGGCCGGGATTGAAACGGCCGCCCCGATGAAAGCAGTCGTGGCGACGGCCGTCCTCACGGCTGGCTCCCGGCGAGTTGCGGGGGAGCCGCGTGCACGTTACCCATGGCGCCTCAGTCCTTCCTGTCTCATGCCGGGGCGGCCTCCGGCTTCTCGAGCGACTGTTTGATGTCGCTCGCGCCGAGCCGCTCGCCCAAGTGGTCACCGACCCGAAGCGCGTTCGCCATTGCGGTAAGGGCCGGGTTGACCGCGCTGGACGACGGGAAGAAGCTCGTGTCGACGACGTAGAGGTTGTCTAGGTCGTGGGCCTTGCAGTTCACGTCGAGCGCGGATGTGGCTGGGTCGGTCCCGAAGCGGACGGTGCCGCACTGGTGCGCCACGCCGGCGATGGGGATGCGTTCGTCCCGGATGACCTGCTGGGAGATGAGGTGTGGGTGCATGTCGAGGTGGGTGAGCAATCCCTTCAGCGTCGCGAGGAGGCGCTTGTGCGGCTCGATGTTGTTGTTCGAGTAGTGGATCTCGATTCGGCCGTTGCGGCCGAGCGTGACGCGGTTCGCCGGCTGAGGCAGATCCTCGGTCGTGAGCCAGAAGTCGACTGAATGACGAGCGACGTAATCGAGCGCGAACCCGGGCACAAACCGTGGTGCGCCTGATTTGAGCATCTGGCCGTCGGTCTTGCCGAGCATCTGGATGTGCCCGAGCGGGAAGTCGAAGTCGTCGGACCCCCAGTAGTAGTCATTGACTCCGAGCGTTTTCTGGAACCTCGTGTTGTTCGGCTCCTTCGAGAGCGCGATCACGGCTGTGTTGATGTGCGCCATGTAGTTGCGCCCGACAACGTCGGAGGAGTTGGCGAGCCCCTTCGGGTGCCGGTCGCTCGCGGAGCGCAGCAGAAGGAGCGCCGAGTTGATCGCGCCGCACGAGACGACGACGATGTCGCCTCGGTAGGCCTCGCGACGGTCCCCGGGGCGTTCGACGACAACGCCGGTGACGGTGCGCCCAGATGCGTCTGTCTCGAGCCGCACCACGTTCGAGTTGGTCTCGAGAGTGACGTTCGGATAGCGGAGCGCCGGGCGGATGCAGAGCACGTGGGCGTCGGACTTACCGTCGACGAGGCACGGGAAGCCGTCCAGGTGGGGACACCGGACGCAGGGACTCTTCTCCGGATTCGACTCGTCGAGGTTCACTCCGACGGGCAGGTGGAAGGGGGCATGGCCCGTGCGCACGA
>DASQUK010000171.1:0-40131 GCA_035641315.1 Acidimicrobiales bacterium
GGGACGTGAGGTACTGACGACAACGCCTTGGGCCACCCGCCGCTGCTGGTCGGCTTCGCCCAACGCATCGCCGCCGTCCGCATAGTCCGACACCGCGGCCAAGATCCGCCTGCATGGTGGAAGACCTGACCACTCCGGCACGGGGGGTCACGAATCGCACGTCTCAGGCCTGTGGGCCCGTGAGGCGAGAGTGCAGGGACGGCGGCGCGTCAGACTCGTGCCGTGAGCCTGCTCTGCTCTCGCGTTCGGGCTTATCGCCATCCTGGCCGTCCTCTGGGTTGTCCTCCTGGACACCTTGGCCATCGTTCGACCCCGCGACATGGGCCTGCGGGACGGAAACGGCTCGCACCCGACATCGCGCGGTGGCGGCCGTGGCACCTGCTGCCGCTGCGGGCCCGGTCCGAGGTCGTTCATCGGATACGTGGGGGACGGTCCAAGAGTTCTCGACATCCGATGGCTTCCGCGGCGCTCGGAGCGCCATGGGTGTAGCTCGCTGCGGGTCACGATGTGGGCATGCTGCATATGAGACTGATCGTTCCTCACGAGCTGACGGGGCCGGTTCTCGAGCGGTTGAGCGCGACGCCCGGCGTCGCGCACATCGTCCAGGGATCAGGATCGGCGACAAGACCCGAAGGCGATGTCGTCCTCTGTGACGTCGCTCGGGAGGCGGCGAACGAGGTCGTCGAGTGGCTCCAGACCCAAGGCGTCCATCGTCGCGGTGCGATCACGGTGGAGGCGGTGGAGGCCGTCGTGTCCGACGCCGCGGCGGCCGCCGAGACGCTGGCTCCGGGACACGGTGCCGACGCGCTGGTATGGGAGGAGCTGGAGTCGCGGGTCCGCGTGGAGGCGGTTCTGACGGTCTCGTTCCTGGCGTTCATGGCAGTGGCCGCGGTCATCGCCGCCGTCGGCATCTTGCTCGACTCCCCAATCCTGGTGATCGGTGCGATGGTGGTTGGTCCGGAATACGGGCCCCTGGCCGCGCTCTGTGTCGCGATTTTGCGGCGCCGGCGGCAACGCGCGGGTGTTGCCGCGGTGACATTGAGTAGCGGCTTGGCCGCCGCGGCGGCGGCTGCACTGGTCGCGACCATCGCGTTCCGGTTCACCGGACTCGCGCCCGAGGCGTACGAGCTGGGAGACCGGGAGCTCACCGCTTTCATCTCGCATCCCGATGGCATGGCTGTCGTCGTGGCGGTGCTGGCCGGCATTGTGGGGATGCTCTCGCTCACCGAGGCACGCAGCGGAGCTCTTGTCGGCGTGCTGGTCTCGGTCACGACGATCCCCGCCGCCAGCAACGTGGGTGTCGCCACCGCGTATCGGGAGTGGACCGAGGTCGGCGGGGCGGCCCTGCAGCTTGGCCTCAACGTGGCTGCGCTGGTCGTGGCCGGCGTCGCGACCCTCGCGATCCAGGCCCGTGTTACGACGCAGACACAACACGCGCCCGTCGGCGAACGGCCCGCGTAGCCCTCCCCGCGGACCGTCGGACGGTCATGGCCGCTGGTAGCGGAGCAGTGCCATGCCGAGTTGATCCGCGAGGGCGACGGCGGCGTGTTTGATGTCGGTGGGGGTCCCGATGCCGAACGACGGTGTCGGGAAGACCAGGAGGAAGTGTCCGATGTCTCTGCCGTGTGCGCGCACGGGCAGGGCGACGGCACCGGGTGGCACGTCGTCGTTCGTGATGCCGGGGACACGGATGGCCGTGTGCGTGAAGACCGGCAGGCTTTCGGGTGCTGGCGTGGGGACGTAGCGGCACTCGGTGAGGCCGAGCATGTCGGTGAGCTCTTGGGCGCTGATCTCGATGAGGCGGCCGGGACGTTCGCCCCCGGCCGCAAGCTCGGCGCGTCGTTGGAGGCGATCGAGCTCGCGCCGGCGGGCGATGGCGGCGGCTTCGTTGCGGCGGGCCCCTTCGACGAGCTCGCCGGCGATGAGGCCGATCAGGGCCAGCAGCAGGGTCGTCTCGATGTCGTCGCCGCGTGCCATGGGCGGCGAACTGATCGTGGACGACACCCCGGCGGGGGGACCACCATGGTCATCGAACTCGAGGCGGCACGATGACGCCTGCGGCGGCCGGCGACGAGCACCTCCCGGCCGCAGGGGACAGCACGATGACACCGGCTCCCGACGTGGGCGTCCCGTCGACGGAGGCCGCCGCCAGCCGGGTCCTGGTGGTCGACGACGAGCTGCCCCTGCTACGGGCCCTAGCCACCAACCTGCAGGCCCGCGGCTACAGAGTAGACCTCGCCCCGACAGGCGAGGAGGCTCTCCACCTCGCCGCCCGCCATCGGCCGGACGCCGTGATCCTGGACCTCGGCCTGCCGGGCATCTCCGGCATCGAGGTCATCGATGGCCTGCGGGCTGGACAGCGGTGCCGATCATTGTCCTGTCCGCCCGGGGCGCCGAGCACGACAAGGTCGTCGCCCTCGACGCGGGTGCCGACGACTACGTCACCAAGCCCTTCGGCATGGACGAGCTGCTGGCCCGCCTGCGAGCCGCGTTGCGCCGCCTCCAGGAGGTGTGGGGCCCGGACTACGGCGAGGAGACCAACTACCTCCGGGTGCGCATGGCCCACATCCGCTGCAAGCTCGAACCCGACCCGTCCCGCCCCCGCTACTTCGTCACCGAACCAGGCCAGGGGCTACCGCTTCGAGGGACCCGATGATTGACGTCGAGCGTCAGCGCTGGAGCTCGTAGGCCGGGTTGAGCACCGCGAGGCGGTTGTGATGCAGGCCGACGGTGCCCTCGACCACCATGCGGCTGCCCACCTCCACACCGGCCAACCCCCGCCGGCCGAAGAACACGACCGACAGGGCGGCGGTGCCGTCGTCGAGCACCAACTCCAGCAGCGGGACGTCGTGCTGGGGCGCGACGCGCAACGATCGCACCCACCCACCGACCCGCACCTGGTCGCGGTAACGCACCTCGGCGATGGGCGTGCACCCATCCACCACGTGACGGGCCGCGTCGGCGCCGACGGAGACGACGGGCACCGGCGCCTCCCAGGTCATGCCACCACCTTCGGGTCGCGGTCCCGCGGCGCCGCCGTTGCCCGTCCCGACTCCGGGACCGACGATGGCCGACAGTGGTACGCGGGCGTCGTCGATGACGTCGAAGTGGAACGGCACGGTGGTCACATTCGCGTGCGGCAAGCGTGACACCTCTTCGGCGATGGCGTCCGCGGTGCGGTCGTGAAGGACGCGATGCCACAAGCCATTGAACTTGCGGTCGGGCAGCAACACGGTGACCTCGGTGTCACCGTCGGCCAGCTCCAGCGCCACCGTCTCCACCGCGCCGCGGGTGAGGCGCCGATCCGGACACGCGACGAGCTCGAGCGGCACCCGGTGCAGCCCTAGCCGCCCCCATTCGTCCCCCAGCCGGCGGGCGGCGTCATCGTCGATCACGAAATGCACGGCCCGAAGCTCGTCGGGCGTGAGCGTGCGGGCGTACTGGATGGCCCGGGCCGCGGCGAGATCGAGGCGGTCGACGAACACAAGGACCACGTGGCGTCGCAGGATGGGCGCGGTCGCGGCGGCAGGGACATCGAACTCAAGATGGGTGGCCTCGCTGCGGTATTGCCGGTTGAGCCGCAAGAAGACCACGACCAGCAGGGGCAGGATGATCAAGATGGCCCACGCCCCGTCTGCGAACTTGGTGGTGGCGATGATCACCGCCACCACTGCCGAGATGATGGCTCCGGTTCCGTTGATCGCGATGCCCTTGCGCCACCCCGGCTCGCGCAGGCGCCAATGGTGTTTGGTCATGCCCGACTGCGACAGGGTGAAGCTGGTGAACACGCCGATGGCGTAGAGCGGGATCAGGCGGTTGACCGTGGCACCGGTGACGATCACGAGGAAGATCGCCGCGCCGGCCAAGGCGATGATCCCGTTGGAGTAGACGAGTTTGTGGCCGCGCTTGGTGAGCTGGCGGGGCAGGAAACTGTCACCCGCCTGGAAGCTGGCAAGCCGCGGGAAGTCGGCGAACCCGGTGTTGGCCGCCACGATCAGGATCAGCATGGTGCCCGCCTGCAGCGCGTAGAAGAGCATCTCGCCCACGAAGCCGCTCCCGAACACGGCCTCGCCGATCTGCGAGTTCACCGTGGGCGAGCCTTCCTCGTAGGGCGTGACCTTGATCTCGGCTGCGAGTAGCGACAGGCCGAGGAACATGATCCCCAGACCGGTGCCCATCAATACCAGCGTCTGGCGGGCGTTGCGCCACTCGGGCCTACGGAACGCAGGCACCCCATTGGAGATCGCCTCCACGCCCGTGACCGCAGCGCCGCCCGAGGCGAAGGCGTGGAACACGTCGAACACCCGCACCCCCATGAACAGCCCTACACCGGCAGCCGCTCCCCAGTGCAGCTGATCCCCGCCCTCGGGCGGACGCCCGAACTCGGGGAGATCGCCACCCAGGTACTTCCAGGCCCCGATGCCGAGCAGGAACGCCATGGTGGTGATGAAGAAGTAGGTGGGGATGGCGAAGATCCGCCCAGACTCTCGGACACCCCGTAGGTTGCCGTAGGCAATGAGGGCGATGAACAGGGCCGCGATCGGAACGCGGTAAGGCTCGAGGGCGTCGAAAGCCGAGGTGAGCGCGGCCGCCCCGGCCGCCGTCGACACCGCCACAGTGAGGACGTAGTCGGTGAGCAGCGCCGCACCCGCGACCTGGGCCGCGTTGATGCCAAAGTTGTCCCTCGTCACCAGGTAGGCACCGCCCGCCGACGGATACGCCTTGATCGTCTCGCGGTACGACAAGATCAAGAACGCCAGCACGACCAGCATCGCGACCGTGATCGGCACCACCAGCGAGAACGCCACCAACCCGGCGATGGGCACAAGGACGTGCAAGATCTCCTCGGTGGCGTACGCCGACGACGACAGGTTGTCCGACGCGAACACCGCCAGCGCCGTCGGCTTACCGAGCCGCTGATGCTCCAGCTCCTCGCTGTGCAGCGGCCGGCCCAGCAACCGCCGCTTCAGCCGGTACGACAACGAATCCGGCGGCAACGGAACCGCGGGCCGCGGAAGGGCTTCCGGCGGTGCCGTGGGGGACTGAGCAGGCACGATCGACTCGACTGTCACGCACTCAGGATCCGTCGCCCACGCCAGTCCTGCGCGCTAACGACTCGTTAAGACCGCGGCCATTCGCGTTAAGGCCACATCTAGAGGCACTGCCGCGGGCGCGTTGTCGCAGGCTGTGGCCAGCGACGTCAGACGAGCGCCTCCGTCAGCGCACGTCCGTGGTGAGTAGGGCATCGCCGGGTTCGTCGGCGTCTGGGAACAAGTGCACGGCGGTCGGCGGCTCGCTGCCTACCGGATAGGAGACGCCGGAACTACCCGGCGACGTTGTCGTCGAGCCTGCCCGATTCGGCTCCGCCTTGGTTGACCCTTCGGCGATCAGGCTGGTCAGAGCGACAGGCCAGGCGGCTCGATGCTGCGGTCGTGCTCGAGCCGGTCGAGGCGGTCCCGGAGCCGGGCGATGTCGCGTCGCGCTCGTCGCGGCCGGCTCCCGCATGACTGCCTCGAGGTGTTCGAGCAGGTCGCCACCGACCGGGTTGTCGAGTCGCTGGAGTTCTCGTCGCGTGTGCTCGATGCGGCGGGCGACCTCGGGATGCATGGCAAGCCAGCGGGAACGGAACCGGACCTCGCTTTTGAGCTCAGCGACGCGGCGCTCGAGACGGGCGATCTTGCGCTCGATCCTCTGGACAACGGGTTTGGTGTGGGTCGCCCGTGCTTGTTCGGCCAGCCCCACGGCCCGAGCCGCTGATACGGCGATGCGGCGCCAATGGTGCCGCTCGCGTCGTCCAATGTGCGGGAGGTCCATCCACCGCTGGGCGTGTTGGCGCTCGCGCCGCGCCTGGTCGAGTTGGCGCGCCGCCCGGCCGGCGGGGGTGTGTTGCCACCGGCCGCTGCCTCGGGTCAGGTCGTCTCGGCTTCGACGTAGCCGGTCGAGATCCGCCCGGGTTGCGGCGAGTTCCGCCGTCACCTCGGTCGCGGACCCGCCGGCTAGGGAGCCGGGTTCAGTGGAAGTCTGACGGACCTCGCTCACCTGGCCTACCGGCTGCGGGGATGCCGCGGCCCGCGGCGTACGACGTCGTTCTCCCACCTCGCAAAGGCACCTTGAGCCCGCCACCGAAGGTGTCGGCGGCGATAGGAGAGCCACAGGAGGAGCTCGAGAAGGGCGAGCCCCCCGAACTCGGTGAACATGACCGCACGCGGCAGGCCCTTGAGCGTGGACGGGGATCGGTGTTGTTGGGGGCCGAGCGAGGACAACTCGCCGCCTGCGGCAGCCGCATGTTCCGGTCGTGAACCGCTCATGCTGACCTCCGGCCCCTATTACGTGACCACGGCGATGCGCTCGTCATCGCTGAAAGCCCTCCTCGACGTCGCGCCTCCGGCGCGGCTCCCAACAGCAGAGAAGGCGTCGTCTGGGTGAGGGGACATCACCCACGTCGGGGTGATCGGGTTCTCGTCGACTCACTTCTCGCGGCGACCAACGCCCCACTCCTCAGGCGGCTGGCGCCTGGGGTGATGCGGCAAGGATCTCGGCGCCGACGATGGCGGCGAGCGCCAGCAGGGCCACGACGATGATCGCCAGCGCGCTCAACCCGGGCAGCAGGATGAGGACCGCCGCGGCCACCGCGAGGATCCCGAGGCGCACGCCGGTGCGGTGCGCGCCGAGCAGCCGGGCTATGCCGGAGGGCTGGGTTGCCTCCTGGGTCGTCGTCCCCCCGGCGGCGAGGGATCTGACGCGGGTGCGAAGCCCGTTTGCGAGGCGCGAAGGCCCGGCCAGCCAGGCGCCGAGGGCGATCACGAGGCCGAGCGCCAGCAGGGCGGCGGTCTGCTGGAAGAGGGTCTCGAACAGTCGGCCCCAGAACGACTCGACGGCCTGTCGGCGCTCGTCGATCTCGACCCGGTCGGTGATGGCGCCCCGGGCGATGCGCAGGGCCACCGCGGTCACCACCATGGCGACGACGATCCCGACGCCCGCCCGGGCCAACATCCTGCGCCGATCCGGTGCCAGTGCCACGGCGGCGGCGACCAACGCGATGGCCACGATCGGCAGCGCGATCACCAGCCGTCTGACGAGATCCACGGTCTCGCGCACCTCGTCGATCTGCGAGCGGCGCAGGGCGACGACCTCGCTGACCTCGTCCACGGTGTCGTCGTCGATCAGGTCGATCCCGCGGTCCTCCAGGCTCTGGTCCACCCGTTCGACGGCCTGGCGCAGGTCCAACGACACCGGTTCCCGGTCGTCCCCCTCGACCAGGGCGACGAAGCGGTCGTGGGCCCGCTCCACCACCTCACGCCACACGGTCCGGAAGGCGTCGCTCTCCAGCACTGTCCGCACGGTGTCGTCGATGATGTTCTCGGCCGCATCGGTGACGGTGGCGGCGACCAGGGCGTTGTCGCGTGGCGTCAGCTCCTGGATGCGGTCCTGGACGGCGGTGGCGGTCACGATCTTGTCCGACAGCGTGTCGGCCACACCGGCGATCACGTCCTCGTCGGGTTGCTCCGGCGCCAGCGCGTCGGCGAACGTGTCGGTGTCGAAGACGAAGGTCCGAGCGAAGACCGCCACGTTCGCGATCAGCAGCAGCAGGCAGCCCAGTACGAGCGCTACCCAGGCGGCCCAGCGGCGCCATGACGACCGGAGGCGAGGGCTCGGCGCGGTCACTGGTTCGGTGGTCTGTGCGGTCACGGGCTGCTCCGAGCCTGGATGCCTCACAGTTGCACCGCGTGCCCGTGGACGGTTCACCCGAAGAGGGTGAGCGCACCGTGGACGATGCGCCTCATTGCTGTGCCATGAGGCGGGCTATCTCTGCTTCGTCGTCGGTCCGATCTGTTCGTCCTGGTTGCGGCGTCGCAGTCCCATCGTCACCTCGGTTCTCGGCTCGTGCCGACACACACGTCGCCAATCTCGGCACCGCCCGGGTGACCATCAACCGCCTCGTCGAGCAGCCAACCGACCGCGAGCGGGCCGCTGTGCCGTACCTCGCCAGTCGACTCACCTTTCCCGAGATCGACCGCGAACTCGGTCTGTCACCAAGCACACAAGTCCAACTCCAGGCCCTCTACCGCAAGGTGGGCGTGAGCTCGCGGACGAGGCCGTCGCCCGCGAGCTCGGCGTCCTGGGCTGACCCTCCCAGGCGGCCCAACAACGGGTGGCACCGCGTTCGCCTCCGACTTCGTGTCAGCTCAGCACCTTTGCCTTTTGCTGTTCGAACTCGGCGTCGTTGATGACGCCCCGATCTCTGAGGTCAGCCAGTTTGGCCAGCTGATCGGCTGACCCTCCGGTGCCAGCCACGTCCCGAACGTAGGCCTGGAACGCCTGGTTCTGCGCCTGAGCCTGGGCGACGTCCCGCTGGCCCATCGTGTCGCCGCGTGCGATCACATACACGAGGACGCCCAGGAACGGGACCACGAGCAGGAAGATCAGCCAGGCTGCCTTTCCCCATCCGCTCAGGTCGTCGCTGCGAAAGACGTCGCCGATGATCCGGAACAGCAGGAAAAACCACATGATCTACAGGAAGAACAGCAATATGGACCAGAACACACCCAGCACGGGATAGTCGTAAGCCAGCACGTCGTCTCCTTCGATCGGTCTGCCCGGCCCCTTGCCTTCGTCCGCTCGCATCGCCGGTCCGGCAGGTGGCCGTTTTGGCCGCCTGCCGGTCCGACTCGGCGCTCACCCGGGACCAGGCTGTGTTGTCCGCGGTTGGTCTCCGCGGCTTCGGCGCACAGAGAACCAACAGGCAGGATTACCGCACCTCACCCATGGCTGGGTGAGCCGACTGCAAGCCGAGACGTGCTTGAGCGGCGTCGTTCAAGACCGAGCCGCCGAGAGCGGGCAGGTGACGGAGAAGGTGGTCGCGATCAGGCCGCCCACGACAGCCGATAGCGCGGCGGCCCGCTGCCGGTCGGCAGCCAGGACGACCGTGGTCGCCAGTGCCGCCAACGCGGCATGCCATCCCAGGTCGGCTGTCAGGGCGGGCGCCGCCTCCGGCTCGGCGGGTGTCGGCTGGAGCGCGACTGCGACGACGACCGTGAGCGGCCATCCGACGCCGAGAAAGCCGCCCAACCGTCCTTGAGCCGGTTGCCCACAGCGCCGGGCGCCGCCGCTCGATGGGATGCGCGTGCACTGACCGATGATCAGCGGCATGCGAAGCCCGTGACCGGAGAGGTGCGGACGGGCGTAGCCGGCTCAGCGGGCGTTGACCATGGCGTCGGCCGTCATGCCGAAGTAGTCGAGCAGGCGGGCCTCGACCACCGGGTGGAGGCCGCGCTCGACCACCAGGCTGTCGAGCGCGGCACCCATGTGCCGCAGCCAGGCGTCACGTTCGGGCTCGCCGATCACGAACGGCGCGTGCCGCATCCGCAGGCGCGGGTGCCCGCGCTCGTCGGAGTACGTGGTCGGCCCACCCCAGTACTGCCCCAGGAACAGGGCCAGGTGCCGCTTGGGCCCCGTGAGGTCGTCGGGATAGAGCGGCCGCAGCAGCGGATCCATCGCCACCCGCCGATAGAAGCGCTCGACCAGGTCGTCGAAGAACGCCTGGCCGCCGACGGCCTCGTAGACAGTGCCGATGGGAGCATCGCCGCCGTGCTCGGGACTGCGCTCGTCGTCGCCCCTGTGGGCGACGCCCCCAGCCCCGGCCTCGCTCACCCGGACCCGTCCCGCCGGTCGCGCCGGAAGCCGTGGCCGAAGAACCCGCCCTCGGGGCGGGCATGGGCGTGGAAGTGACCGGGGATCTTGCGCATGGTGGCGTCGACGTAGTGACCGTCGAACACCCCGTCGGCCACCGCCGCCAGCCGCCCCAGCATGTGCTCTCGGTCACCGGCGGGCGGATCGGCGCCGTGCCGCTGCCAGACCACCATGGGCGTGGCGCAGATCTCGCAGTCGGCGATCCAGCACACGTCGTCCTCGTGGTACCAGGGGGTGATGCGCTCGGCTGCGCACAGCAGGCAACCGTCGTCTCGCTCGCCGGGGGGCACGGCGGTCGAGCGTACCGTGGCCGGAGTGGGATGCTTCCCACATGGCGTCGCGATCGGCCGGCACCGGCTACGTCATCG
This sequence comes from Acidimicrobiales bacterium, assembly GCA_035641315.1. Lineage (GTDB taxonomy): Bacteria > Actinomycetota > Acidimicrobiia > Acidimicrobiales > VFJN01 > DASQUK01. The sequence goes on from DASQUK010000171.1 coordinate 10,059, forward strand.
TCCCCGAGGGCGGATCGGGGCCCGGCATCCTCGTGCTCCACGCCTGGTGGGGACTCACCCCGTTCTTCAAGGGTGTGTGCGACCGCCTGGCCGACAACGGCTTCGTGGCCCTCGCGCCCGACCTCTACGGCGGCAAGACCACCAGCGATCCCGACGAGGCCAAGGCGCTGCTGGCCGTGGCGGACATGGACGCCACCCTGGCGCTGGTGCGCTCGAGCGTGTTCGCGCTACGGGCCATGCCCGCCACTCCGGACGCGCCGGTGGGCGCGCTCGGCTTCTCCATGGGCGCGTCATGGGCACTGTGGCTGGCCAGCCGGGTGCCCGAGATGGTGGACGCGACCGCGATCTTCTACGGCACGCAGAGCATCGACATGGCTCCGGCGCGCTCGGCCTTCCTGGGGAATTTCGCCGAGACCGACCCCTGGGTCGAGGAGGACGAGCTGACGCTGCTGGAGGCCGACCTCCACGTGCTCGACAAGGACGTCACCTTCCACCGCTACCGCGGCACGGGCCACTGGTTCTTCGAGTCGGATCAGCCGGCCTACGACGAGGCCGCCGCCGAGCTGGCCTGGGACCGCACGCTTGCGTTCTTCCGGGAGCACCTGACGGATACCCCCTGACGCCTCTCACCCCCCGGCGCACTCCTCCAGCGCCTCGTCGATCGCGGCGGACACCTCGGCGGGTGGTTCGGCCGACTCGTTGGCCTCGACGAGCTGCTCGAGCGGCATGGCCCGCACGAAGCAGTCGCCGATGGCGAACGCGTCGTCGACGTCGCTCGCGCCGGCGCCGAAGCCTCCCATGATCCCGGCACGCACGGCCGGGAGCGTGAGGGCGTCGAGCGCCAGGTCCGACGGCTCGGCACCGCCATCGGGCTCGCAGGCCGACAAGACCACGCCCCCCTCGGTGCCCTCGGTGCGCACCGAGGCCGCCCCGGCCGGCCCGGCCGCCGCCCACGCGTCCAGCGCCTGCCGGATCTCGTCGGTGTCACCCGCCGTGTCGCCCTCGACGGCCAGGTCGATGCACGTCTGCCCGGCAGCCTCGTAGACGACGAACGTGTCGCCACCCCAACCGTCGGCGGCCGACAGCGCCACCAGGGGATCGATGCGTTCGCTGAGCACCAGGAACAGCTCCAGCGCCCCGAGGCTGTCGGTTTCGCCCACCTGCTCGCCGCCGCTCGGAAGTTCCGGCGTGGCGACCTCGCGCGCGGGTTCGCTCGCGAAGTACGACCGGGGATCGACCATGTGCTCCGTGGTGGCCGGCGGCTCGTCGAAGGCGTCGTCGACGGCCCGGTTGCCTCCCTCGGCCGCGATCAGCTCGACCAGTGACGGCCCCAGCGCGTAGGGCGCCGCCCCCACGGCGACGAGCACGCCCGGCACGGAGCCGAGCTCTTCCTGCGCGGCGTCGTAGATCTGCTCGGCGGTATCGATGTAGGCATCGAGCTCGTCGTCCGGGAGCGAGTCGACATAGGCGCTCTCGATGCGGACCGCGTCGCCCTCGACCAGCGCCGTGAACCCGGCGAGCTCCTCGCTCGTGACCTCCGGATCGCCCCAGACGTTCTCGATGTCGAAGTGCTGGTCCTGCAGGGCGTGGACCAGCTCGTGCGCGAGCGTGACCCGCAGATCGACTGTCATCTCGGTGCCCCGCACCGTCACGCGGTCGGTGAACGGGTCGTAGTAGGCCAGCGTGGCCGTGTCCGCCAGCTCGTTCTCGGACTCGACGGGGTCGAAGTCTTCGGGCACCAGCCCCAGCGCCCGCAGCGGGGCGGCACCCTCCTCGATGAACCGCCGGTCCTCGTCGCTGAGCTCGGCCTCGTCGATGCGGGTCCGTTCGGAATACTCGTCGGCGGTCAGGAAGTCCACGGCCACCGGGTGCTCGAACTCGAGGCCGCGCTCGTCCTCCACGAAGGCGACCAGGTCGACGACACGCTCGTCCCAGCGGTCGGGGTGCGACGACCCACCGTCGTCGGTGACGACGTAGATCGCGCCGCCGGCGACGCCCAGGCACGCAACGACGGCGACGGCGCCCAGCCCACGGGACCGTCGCCGGCCCGGTGCCGCCGGGACCGGGGGCGGAGGCGGGGGCCACCACCGTTGTGGCGCGGGAGGGGGTGGGGGCGGTGGTGGGTGTGGCGGACCGGCCGGAGTCGGCGGCGTCTCGCTCAAGCGACCGCGTCCAGGCCGGCGCGCAGCTCCCCGACGAAGGCTGCCGCCTCCTCGGCGCCGCCGCCGTCGAGCAGCCGCCGCACCAGCGCCGAGCCCACGATCACCCCGTCGGCCACGGCCACCACCCGGGCGGCCTGGTCGGGGGTGGACACGCCCACGCCCACCAGCACCGGCTTGTCGGTCGCCGCCTTGAGTCGGGCCGCGATGTCGAGCGCGCTGCGCTGCAGCCGGTCGCGCTCACCGGTCACGCCGAGCAGCCCCACCCCGTAGACCCAGCCGCGGCTGCGGTCGCAGATCCGGGCCAGACGCTCGTCCGAGGCGGTGGGCGCCGCGAGCAGGATCGTGTCCACGCCGGCGGCGTCGGCCGCATGGGCCCAGTCCCCCAGCTCCTCGAGCGGCAGGTCCGGCACGATGGCCCCGGCCACCCCGGCGCTGGCCAGGGCCGCGGCGAAGCGCTCGTGGCCGGCGCGGTGGACCGTGTTGTAGTAGGTCATCACCACCGGGGGGACGCCGCCGGTGTCGAGCCGTCCCAGGGTGTCGACGATTGCCTGGGGCGTGGCGCCGACGGTCAGGGCCCGCTCGGACGCCGCCTGGATGGTCGGCCCGTCCATGACCGGGTCGGAGAACGGGATGCCCACCTCGACGGCGTCGGCGCCGGCGTGGGCGACGGCCTCGACGACCCGCTCCCAGCCCGGGAAGCCGCCGGTCACGTAGGGAACCAGCAACTTGCGGCCGGCGTCGCGTGCCGCGTGGAAGCGGGCCTCGAGGCTGCCAGCGGCGACGTCGGTGGTCGTGTCCGTCGTGTCCGTGGTCACGCCTCCACCTCCCCCATGAGGCGGGCCGCCTGCTCGACATCCTTGTCCCCGCGGCCGGACATGTTGACCAGCACCACCTTGCCCACCAACGCCGCCCGCTCCCGGCCGATCCACGCCAGCGCGTGGGCCGACTCCAGGGCGGGGATGATGCCCTCGGTGCGGGCCAGCAGGCCGAAGGCGTCGAGCACCTCCGCGTCGGTCACCGGCGTGTACCGGGCCCGACCGGTGGCCGCCAGGTGGGCGTGCTCGGGACCTATCCCGGGGTAGTCCAGCCCCGCGGACACCGACGCCGCCTCCAGCACCTGGCCATCCTCGTCCTGCAGGAGCAGCGACTTCGACCCGTGGACGACCCCGGGGATCCCGTGCGCCACCGCCGCCCCGCCGGCGGGCTCGGCGCCCACCAGCTCGACGCCCGGCAGGTCCACGAAGCCCGAGAAGATGCCGATGGCGTTGGACCCCCCGCCCACGCACGCCACCACCACGTCGGGATCGCGCCCCAGCAGCGCCCGGCACTGCTCGCGAGCCTCGTCGCCGATCACCCGGTGCAGCTCGCGGACCATGAACGGGTACGGATGCGGGCCGACCACGGATCCCAGGCAGTAGTGCGTCGACTCGACGGTGGCGACCCAGTCGCGCAGGGCCTCGTTGGTGGCGTCCTTGAGGGTGCGGCTGCCCGACGACGCCGGACGCACCTCGGCGCCCAGCAGCCGCATGCGGAACACGTTGAGCGCTTGGCGCTCCATGTCGAGGGCGCCCATGTACACCGTGCAGTCGAAGCCGAGGAGCGCGGCGGCGGTGGCGGTGGCGACGCCGTGCATGCCGGCGCCGGTCTCGGCCACCAGGCGGGTCTTGCCCATCCGCCGGGCCAGGAGGGCCTGACCGAGGACGTTGTTGATCTTGTGGGAGCCGGTGTGGTTGAGGTCCTCCCGCTTGAGCAGCACGCGCACGCCCAGCTCGGCGGACAGGTTGGCGCAGTCGGTGAGCAGCGAGGGCCGGCCCGCGTAGTCTCGCAGCAGGCGGTCGAGCTCGCCCCGGAAGCGGGGGTCGCCCCAGGCCTCACGGAAGGCCCGCTCCAGCTCCTGGCACGCGGGGACCAGCGTCTCGGGGACGTACACGCCGCCGAAGTCGCCGAACCGGCCCCGGACCCCGGGGTCGCCCATCAAGGTCGTGGTCGCGGGCGTCATCCGCCCAACGACTCGGCCGCAGGCTTCGGCGCGTTGTTTCCCGCTCTCGGTGCTTCGCACCGGGCCGCTCGGGCCCGGGGCCGCTCTCCGTTTCCGGCGGAGGGCGGGTGGCGAGCCGGTGGCGCCGAGGACAGCGGTAGGTGCCGCACCGGAGGCGACAGGACCACGCGAGGGAGCACGAAGTGCGAGCGAGCCAGAAGCACAGTGCGGTATCCGCCGCGAAGCGGCGATCGCTCAGAGGCGGGCCGCAGGCACGCCGACGAGCGGCGGGGGGCGGGCGGGCGTAGCCGGCTCATCCGCGTTCGTCGACCATCCAGTCGAACGGTCGGTCCAGGCGGTCGCCGTGGGGCGTCTTGGGTGGCTCGGCGGCCTTGGCGGCCTCGACGAAGGCCCGCATCTTGCGGGCGTCCTTGTGGCCGGGCGACGACTCGACGCCGCTGGCCACGTCCACGCCCCAGGGCCGCACCACCCGGATCGCGTCGGCCACGTTGGCGGGGGTGAGCCCCCCGGCCAGGATGACGCGCCGGTTGGACGGCGCTCCCTCGGCCAGCGACCAGTCGAACACGTCGCCCGACCCGGGCGCGGCCGAGTCGACGAGGATGGCGTCGGCGCCGAAGTCGTCGGCGACGTCGAGCCCGGGATCGCCGGCGGCGAACGCCTTGATCACCAGGGGGACGCGCTGGCGGATCCAGTGCGAGTCGCCCGGCGTCTCCCGCCCGTGGAGCTGGGCGGCCCGCAGCCCGGTGTGGTGGACGGTGTCGACGACGCGCTGACGGGTCTCGTCCCGGAACACTCCCACGGTGACGATCTCGGTCGGCAGCCGCTTGACGATGTCCGCCGCCTTCTGCGGAGCGATCTGGCGGGGTGAGGGGGCGAAGACGAAGCCGACGGCCTCGGCCCCCATGGCCACGGCCAGCAGCGCGTCCTCCTCGCTGGTGACCCCGCAGATCTTGACGAACACGCTGGCAGGCTAGTGGTCCGATCTGGTGGCCCCGAAGCCCGAAAGGGGTCGGCCCGGGGTCGACGATGGTCCGCCGGCTCTGTCGTCAGCTGCCGCCGGCCTGGCGGAGGGCACGCAGGGCGACCGAAGGGTCGTCCGCCGTCACCAGCGACTCCCCCACCAGGACCGCGTCGAAGCCGGCCGCCGCCAAGGCTGCGGCGTCGGCGGGTCCCCCGATCCCCGACTCGGCGACCCGCACCACGTCGTCGGGCATGGCGCTTCCCACCCGCACCGCCCGGGTGGTATCGACCTCGAAGGTAACCAGGTCACGCTGGTTGACGCCCACCAGCGTGGCGCCGACCGCGAGCGCCCGCTCCAGCTCGGCCTCGTCGTGCACCTCGACCAGCGCGTCGAGGCCCACCTCGTGGGCCAGGTCGTGGAGATCGTTCAGCTCGGCGTGCTCGAGGGCGGCGGCGATGAGGAGGACCGCGTCGGCGCCCATGATCCTCGTGTCGCACACGTCGGCGGCCGACACGGTGAAGTCCTTGCGCAACACCGGGAGGGCGGTGGCGCCGCGGGCGGCCCGCAGGTCGTCGGCTGAGCCGCCGAAGAACTCGCGGTCGGTGAGCACCGACAGGCAGGTCGCCCCGCCCCGCTCGTAGGCCTGCGCCACCTCGGTCGGGTCGAGCGCGGCGTGCAGGTCGCCCTTGGAGGGCGAGCGGCGCTTGACCTCGGCGATCACCGCCAATCCCGACGCCGCGCGAACGGCGGCGGCGAACCTCCGGGCCGGCGGCTGGGCCTTGGCCTCGTCGATCAGGCCATCCAGGGGCCGAGTGTCGGCGGCGGCCGCCTCGCGATGGGCGGCGAGGATGCGCTCGAGGTAGGTCACCACCCGCGGGTCATCGCCGGCTCACCCGGCGGCGTCGCCCTTGCGCTTGACGATCTCGACCTGGCGCAGGTCGGCCTGGCCGACGAGCAGCCCGCCCAGCGACCCCATCACCTCGGCCATCGCCGGGCTCGACATGTGCGCCTCGAAGGCTGCCTCGTCCGCATACACCTCCGTGAACCAGATGCCCGCCGGGTCGGCGACATCCGCATAGAGGACGTACTGCAACGTCCCGGGCTCGGATTCGGCGGCGTCGACGAGGCGGCCCAGCGCGGCCATGGCCTCGTCGCGCTTGCCGTCGGCGGCGGTGAGCTTGACGATGTAGGCGACTTCCGACATGGGGCGGGACCTTAGTGGTCGGGGCCTGAGGTCAGGCGGCGTCGCTAGCGGAGCCTTCCGGGTCGCCTCGTGGTGGTGCTGAGTGGTTGGGGTGGCGGGGGTCGTGGGGCGGTACGAGTGGTCGTCGGCCTTTGCCGGGGACGAGGGCCCAGCCGTGGTGGGTCTTGCGTTGGTGGCAGGGCCCGCAGAGCCGGTCGATGTTGTCGAGCGTGGTCTCGTGGACCTCGGTCCAAGGTGTGCGATGGTCGTGTTGGACCAGCAGGCTGTGCGAGCAGGCCAGGTTGGTGCACCATGGCGAGGTCCACAGCAGGGCGACACGTTGGGCGGCGCTGGGACCGCGGCCCAGGTGGGTGACGTTGACCACGTCGACGCCCTTGGTGATGACCAGCTTGAGGATGGCTTCGCCCAGCAGGGTGCGGGCCACCCGGGCGGGCACGGGCCCGACGCCGGCGATGTCGCAGAGCTCGTCACCCTGAGTCCGGCCCCGCACCAGGGCCTCGCGATCGACCCGCAGCAACGCCAGGAAGCTCGGGTTGGGCGCCGAGGGACGGGCCGCCGGTGGCCCTGGGGCCGGGGTTTGCGACGACACGGCTGCGGCGTCGGGCTGAGCCTTGGCCCTCGCGCGGCTGGAGTCACCGCGAGCGCGGCGGGCCAGCTCGATGATGGCGTCGAAGGCGTAGGCGTCGCGGGATTCGCGGCGACCCTCACGCCGGGCGGTGCGGAAGATCTCGTCGATGATCGGGTCCAACGCGGCATTGAACGCCGCACCGGCGTCGGGCGTGCCCCGGGCCTGCACGTTCCACGCCCCCTCACCGTCGGTGAAGCGCCGCAAACACCGCTGCCGGTGGATGCGCTGATGCGTCGCCTCCGGGGTCGGATCGCCAGCGGCCTTGGCCCGGCTGGCTTGCTGACGTAACTCGGTCAAGGTCGAGCGCCTCGCCGTCTCGAGCAGCGACCGCTCGGCCGCCGGATTGACCGCCGCGGCATCGGCAATCGTGTCGGCCTGAGCCGGCGACAGCTCACCGCGGCGCACAGCCGCCTCGGTGGCCGGCAAGGCCCGCAGCTTCTTGGAGGTTTCCAAGCCGCTGCGGGCCGCACCCACCGAGGACCCCGACTTGCGGGCCAGATACTCGGCCGGCGACCGGTCGCCGGCTCGCGCCCACGCCCGGGACTCCTCGACCCGCGCGGCCAGCAGCGTCTTGGCCGCAGCCGCCAACCGCTCGATCCCGTCGAACGCCTGCCACATCGCCGGGGCGTCACCCAACGGCACATCCCCGGGCACCAGGCGCCCCAGCTCGGTCCGCAGCACCTTCTCCACGTCCTGCACCTGGCGAAGCCTCACGCCTACGAACACGTGTACGATACTAGCGGCTGTTCGGTGCAGCGCAACCTGTTCTATGCAGTTTCGACAATTTTAGCGAAGGCTCTAGTGATGACGGTGGTATTGACCCGTCAGCGCCTGGGGCGCCGCGTCATGGCCCGCAGGGGCGCCAGGACGAACAACCCGCCCGCTATCACGAACGCGCCCGCCGAGAACCCGATGAGTGCCGGCGCGGTGAAGATCATGGCGCCGACGAACAGGGCGACCGAGAACAGCAGCATGCCCGGTGGCAGGATGGCCCACCAGCCCTCGAGCGTCGCCGTCTGGGCGATGGGTCGGCCGTCGGCCAGGTCGGCCCACTCGTCGTCCGTGAGCCTGGTGTCGGGGTCGATCGGCCAGTGGTCGCCGTCGGTCGGCCAGGTGACGGGCCGCTCCCCCGCCGGCGCCGATCCGGCCGCGGGTGCCTCGAACGGCGTGGTGCCACCCGACAACGCCCGGTCGTAGGCGGCGCGCCGGACGGGATCGCCCAGCACCGCCCAGGCCAGGTTGAGCGCCCGCATGCGGCCGGGGTCGCCGCCCGCGTCGGGATGATGGTTGCGGGCGGCCGCCCGATAGGCGGCGCGCACCTCGGCCTGCGTGGCGGTGGACGGCACGCCGAGCACCTCGTAGTGCGTGGGCGGCATCGCCGTCATCCCATCGGCAGGTCGACGACGGTCACCGGCATCGCCCGCTCGCCGTGGCGCACCTCGGCCGCGGCTGGCGGCGTCATGCCCCGTCCTATGTAGGCGAGGCCCACCGGCTGGCCGCCGCCCGGGGGCGAGGCCGCCGAGGTCACGGTCCCGACCTCGGCACCATCGGCCACCACCGATGCACCCACGGGCGGGACCTCGTCGCCGCCGACGACCAGGCCGCGCAGGTGACGAGGCACGTGACCGCCGCGGCTGTCGATGCGGGCGACCAGCTCCTGCCCGGTGAAGCAGCCCTTGGTGAAGCTGACCGAGCCGTCGACCACCCACTGCCCGGTCTCGGTGGGGATGGTCCGCTCGGTCAGCTCCGCCCCCATGCGGGGCACGCCCGAGCGGATCCGCAGGCTGGCGTAGGCGTCCGGGTCGGCCTGGGGCACGCCGGCGGGCGGCTCGACGCCCGGTCCCAGGAGATCGACACCCTCGACCCTGGGCCAGCCCGCGGGCAGCACCAGCACCTCGCCGCCGGTGGCGGTCGGTACCTCGATCTCCTCGGCGCCCGGGCCACGCAGGGCCACGACGCGCCAGTCGAGGGGGTCGATGTCGGCCTTTGTGCGCAGCAGGAACCGCCGCAGCCGGGCCACGAGCTGCTCGCCGTGGCCGCCGTCCACGTCGAGCACCAGCTCGTCCTCGCCCGTCCGCGTCACCCGGACCCAGGCGTCGACCTTGCCGGTGGGCTGCAGCACGAACGACCGTGCGCTCGATCCCGCGGCGAGCCCCTCGACGTCCTGGCTGACCTGGCCCTGGAGGTAGGCGACCGCTTCGGGCCCCGCCACCCGCACCACGTCCCGGTCCTCCGGAAACCACCCGAGCCTGGTGCGCAGATCCATGCCGCCAGTCTGGCACCCGCGGTGCGATACCCGGTTCTGCCCGCGCTCACGGTCCAAATCGACGGTGAGCGCGGGCAGAACAGAATCAGTCGCCGGCCGGGGTCGTCGCCGCCGAGCGGGCCCGGCGGGCGGCGGTCATGCGCCGGGCGGCGGGAACCGCGGCGAGCAGGGCCCGCGCCTTGTTGCGGCACTCGAGGTCCTCGTGCTCGGGCACCGAGTCGGCCACGATGCCGGCGCCGGCCTGGACCGAGGCCCGGCCGTCGTCGTCGATCACCATCGTGCGGATGGCGATGGCGGTGTCGATGTTCCCCGAGAAGTCGAGGTAGCCGACGACGCCGGCGTACGGTCCCCGCTTGGTGGGCTCGAGGGCGTCGATGATCTCCATAGCCCGCACCTTGGGGGCGCCCGACACCGTGCCGGCCGGCAAGGTGGCCCGCAGCACGTCGATGGCGCTGCGCCCCCCGGCCAGCTCGCCCGACACCTGCGACGTCAGGTGCATGACGTGGCTGTAGCGCTCGAGCGTGAGGTACTCGTCGACCCGCTCGGTGCCGAAGCGCACCACCCGGCCCACGTCGTTGCGAGCCAGATCGACGAGCATCACGTGCTCGGCGATCTCCTTGGGGTGCTCGATCAGCTCGGCGGCGAGGCGGGCGTCGTCCTCGTCGGTGTGCCCACGACGACGGGTGCCGGCGATCGGCCGGGAGATCACCCGCCCGTCGGTGAGCCGGACCATGGGCTCGGGCGACGCTCCGACCAGCGTGAGCCCGGGCTGGCGCACGAAGTACATGTACGGGCTGGGGTTGACCTGGCGCAGCACCCGGTAGACGTCGAACGGCTCGGCATCGAGGTCGAAGTCGTAGCGCTGCGCCAGCACGACCTGGAAGATGTCCCCCGCCACGATGTGCTCGCGGGCGACCTCGACGGCCCCGGCGAACAGGTCGGTCCCCATGGTCGAGCGCACGTCCGGCAGCGGATCGTCCGGCGCCGGGGGCTCGACCAGCGGCTCGTCGATCGGGCGGGCCCCGTCCGCCGCCAGTTGGTCGAGGCGGGCCACGGCGCCGTCGTACAGGGCGTCGAGCTGACCGTCGGTCGCCTCGTCCGGCACCACCACGTTGTCGATCAGCACCACGCGCTGGCGCCAGTGGTCGTAGGCGGCCAGCTGGCCGATCACCGAGACGACGGCGTCGGCGTGGCCGAGGTCGTCGGTGGGGACGTCGGGCAGGCGTTCGACCTCGCGCACCACGTCGTAGCCGAGGTAGCCGAGGACGCCGCCGTGGAGCGGCGGCAGGTCGGGCAGCGACGGCGCCCGCCACGCCGCCAGCAGCGCCTCGAGAGCGGCCAGGATCCCCCGGTCCCGGGGGACAGATACCGGTACCCACCCGGCCACCTCGACCTTGTGGCCCCGGGCGGTCAGCGTGGCCAGCGGATTGCGGCCGATGAACGACCAGCGGCTCCAGCGCGCCTCGCCGTGCTCGACCGACTCGAGCAGGAACCCGGTGCCCTCGCCGACGAGCCGGGCGTAGGCGGCGACCGGTGTGGTGAGGTCGGCCAGCAGCTCCCGCCACACGGGGATGACGGTGTGGCTGCGGGCCAGCGACCGGAACTCGCCTCGCGAGGGACTGATCAAGGCGCCTCGGTCGTCCCGAAGGCCCGGAAGAAGCAGGAGCGCTCGCCGGTGTGGCAGGCGCCCGCCCCGTGCTGGTCCACCATGAACAGCAGCACGTCGCCGTCGCAGTCGTAGTGCGCCGATCGGACGTACTGGACATCGCCCGATGTCTCGCCCTTGCGCCACACCTCCTGCCGGCTGCGGCTCCAGAACACCGTTCGCCCCTCGGCCAAGGTGAGTCGCAGGGCCTCGGCGGTCATCCACGCCATCATCAGGACCCGGCCCGACTGGTGGTCCTGCACGATGGCCGGCACCAGCCCGTCGGCGTCGTACCGGACCTGCGCCAGCTGCTTCTCGGTGGCGTCGATGGACGTGGCGGGGCTGGTCGGGGTGGTGCCGGGCACCGGGCCAGCCTATGGCGGGGGCTGGACCCCGCCGAATCGCATTCGCCGCCCCCCGAACCTCTACAGGTACAGGCCGGTCGAGGCCTCGCCCAGGCGGGTGGAGGCCACCGCGTGGACGTCACGCTCGCGGAGGATGACGTAGTCGTCGCCCCGGACCTCGACCTCGTAGCGATCCTCGGGCGCGAAGAGCACGTGGTCGCCGGACTGCATGGCCCGGACGTTGGGGCCGACGGCCACGACCTCGGCCCACGCCAACCGCTTCGACGTCTGCGCCGTCGCCGGGATGAGGATGCCGCCCGACGACCGCCGCTCGCCCTCGGCGCCCGCCATGCGCACGAGCACCCGGTCGTTCAGCATCTTGATGGGGAGCTTCTCGGTGTCGGTGCCGTTGTCGGCGGTCGCAGTGGCGGGTTCCGGCACAGGAACGACGCTAGCGTCCGCCGGCCGCGACCGACGACTCTCGCGTGGACCTGACGCGGTGTCGCAACACGGCCGCCAGCGCTCAGGTGCGGACGCTGCCGCCCGACCGCCAGTACTCCCCCGCCGCCCGATCCAAGAAGCCGTCGTCGACCAGGAATCGCCGCAGCGAGGCCACATCCTCGTGGAACCGCCGCAGGATCGCGTTGACCTGGCGCTCGGAGTAGCGGGCGCCGACGTCGAACTCCTGCGCCAAGCGGTCGAGCACCACGCGCCGGCGCGACCGCTGCGACGGGATGTCCGTGAGCCGGCCCCCACGGAAGTAGCGGCGCAGGATGCGGGCCTCGTCCTCGGGAAAGTCGTCGGTGGGATCGGGCCCCGGGCGCTCCGGCGCCGCGGCCATGGCCGCCAGCCGGAACGCCTCGCCCATCACCACGTGATCGCCCTCGGCGCGGCGCACCACGAGCTCCCCGGCCACCAGCCGGGCAAGCGCGGTGGCGGCGCGGCGGGGGTCCAGGCCGGTCGCCTTCCGCACTTCATCGACGGTCGAGGCCCCGAGGACCAGGGCGGCGAACACCCGGCGCCGGTCGTCGTCCGCCAGGAGACCGGCGATGCCCGCCGCGTCGGGCACCGGGGCGGCCAGGAGGGCGGGATCCTCGCTACGGTCGGCGCTGGCCACTCACGCGAGGGTAGGGGGCTGGGCCGGGCGGACGATCAGGCCGGCGCGGGCGAGCTCGTCCTTGGCCTCCCCGATCGTGTGCTGGCCGAAGTGGAAGATCGACGCCGCCAGCACGGCGTCGGCGCCGCCCTCGACGACCCCCTCGGCCAGATGCGCCAGCGTGCCCACACCCCCGCTGGCGATCACCGGGACGCCCACGGCGTCGGACACGGCCCGGGTGAGCTCGATGTCGAAGCCCTCTCGGGTGCCGTCGCGATCCATCGACGTGAGGAGGATCTCCCCTGCGCCCCGGGCCTCGACCTCCCGGGCCCACGCCACGGCGTCGAGGCGGGTCGGAATGCGTCCCCCGTGGGTGGTGACCTCGAACGCGCAGGACATGTCTCCCGCACTTGCGTGTCGCCCGTCACCCTGACGCGGCGGGCCGCTCGGGCTTCGACGGGCGTCGATGGCGACCACCACGCACTGCGCGCCGAACTCGGCGGCCAGCTCGGTGACGAGATCGGGTCGCTCGACGGCGGCGGTGTTGACCGACACCTTGTCGGCGCCGGCCCGCAGCAGGCGGCGGGCGTCGTCGACCGAGCGCACGCCGCCTCCCACGGTGAACGGGATGAACACCTCGTCGGCCGTGCGCCGGGCGACGTCCACGATGGTGTCGCGGGCGTCGGCCGACGCGGTGATGTCGAGGAAGACCAGCTCGTCGGCGCCCTCGGCGTCGTAGCGGGCGGCCAGCTCCACGGGGTCGCCGGCGTCGCGCAGTCCTACGAAGTTGACGCCCTTGACCACTCTGCCGGCATCGACGTCCAGGCAGGGGATGACCCGGACGCTACGCACCGGCCCCGCCCCCTTGCAGCAGCCAGGCGCCGCGCCGGCGCCCGGCGACGGCGGCCGCGACCACGAGGACCGCGACCGGCACCGCCCCCGCCGGCCCCCACAGGTAGCCGGCGGCCACGGTCGCCCCGATGCCTAGCCCCGCCTCGAGCGCCAGCCGCACCGGACCCGGAACGGTCACGCCCTCGTGCCGCTTGTCTCCGACGGCGTTGAAGGTCCCCGTGGCCGCCACGATCACGACCAGGACGACCACGCCCGCGATCCATCCGGCAGCCCGCCCCACTGCCCACGGCACGAGCACCCAGGCGGCCACCTCGCCCGCGAACCTGGTGGCGGCGCCCACGGGGGTGTCGGCGGGGCTGTACCGGGCCGCATCGGTCGCGCGATCGCTCACGTGTGTGCCTCCACGGTGGCGACGGCGTCGGCGACCCGGAACGCGCCCTCGTACAGCGCCCGGCCCACGATGGTCCCGGCCAGCCGCCGCCCCTCGACCTCGAGCACGGACAGCGCCCGCAGGTCCGCGAGCGTGCCCACGCCGCCGGACGCGATCACATCGATCGTCGTCGCCTCCAGCACGGTCACGAGCTGGTCGAGCGCGGGCCCGGAAAGGGTGCCGTCGCGCCCGATCTCGGTGACCACCAGCGCGGCCACGCCGGCGTCCTCGAACCGGCGGGCCACGTCGACGAGGTCGTCGCCCGACCCCTCGACCCAGCCCCGCACCGCCAAGTCCCGACCGCGGGCGTCGAGCCCGACCGCCACCTGGCCCGGGTAACGCGCCGCCAGCGAGCGCACCCATTCCGGCCGCTCCGACGCCGCGGTGCCGACCACAACCCGGCGCACCCCCCGACCCAACAGGGCGTCGGCGGCGGCGTCGTCGCGCACGCCCCCGCCGGCCTGGACGGGCACGTCGACCGCGGCGGCGATGTTCGCCACCAGCTCGCGGTTGCGGGGCTCGCCGGTGCGAGCGGCGTCGAGGTCGACCACGTGGACCCAGGACGCACCCTCGGCCGCGAACGCCTGCGCCTGCGCCACGGGGTCGTCGGCATAGACCGTCTCGCGGCCGTAGTCGCCCTGGTACAGCCGCACACAGCGGCCGCCGAGCAGGTCGATGGCCGGGTACAGGTCCATCACGGGGTTGCGGACGGATGTGCCGTCACGCCGCGGCCGCCGACTCGACCGCCCGGCCGACGAAGTTGGCGAGGATGCGCATACCCGTGGCGCCCGACTTCTCGGGATGGAACTGCGTGGCCCACAGGCCACCGGACTCCACCGCCGCCACGACCGGTCCGCCGTAGTCGCAGGTGGCCGCCACGTGCTCCCCGCTGTCGACCGCGTACGAGTGCACGAAGTAGACCCACGTCGGGTCGGGCACGCCCGCCAGCAGGCCGCTCTCGCCCCGCCGCTCGAGGACGTTCCACTGCATCTGGGGGCGCTTCACGCCCTCGGGTAGGAGCCGGACGATCCCGGGCAGCACGCCGAGCCCCGGCACCGTGGGCGTCTCCTCCGACCCCTGGTAGAGCATCTGCATACCGACGCACACCCCGAGGAACGGCCGGCCGGAGCAGGCGCACTCGATGGCCAGCCCGTCGAGGCCGCTGCGCTCCAGCGCCTCCATGCAGCGGCCGAAGTTGCCGACGCCGGGCAGCACCACGCCCGCCGCGTCGCGGACCAGGCCCGGGTCGGCCGTGAGGCGGGCGTCGGCCCCCACGTGCTCGAGCGCCTTCTGGGCGGAGCGGAGGTTGCCGATGCCGTAGTCGAGGACTGCGATCAGCGCCATGCGGGCGCGATCCTACGGCCGGTCCCCGCTGTCGCCGGTCAGATTCCAATGCCGGATCGCCCGGAGCTCGCGCTCCCACCCCAGCACCGACACGCCGCCGGTATCGAGCAGCAGGCGCACACCCTCGCTCGCCGGCAGCCCGATCCAGCGGGCCGCCAGCACCCGCAGGAAGTGTGCGTGTGAGAACAGCAGGGCCCGGGTCGGAGCACCGCGCTCCACCCGCTCGATCAGCCGATCGGCACGGGCTGCGACCTGCCCGGCGGTCTCCCCGCCGGGCAGCGGGTGGGTCCACACGGTCCACCCGGGGACCTCCTCGCGGATGGCGGCCGTGGTCCGGCCCTCGTAGTCGCCGTAGTCCCACTCCGAGGCCACCGGATCGCGGATGGCCTGGGGGAACCCCGCCAGCACCGCGGTGTCGGCGGCCCGGCGCAGCGGGCTCGTGAGCACCAGGTCGAAGCCCACGCCGGCCAGGCGGGGCGCCAGCCGCCGCGCCTCGTCCAGCCCGTCGGCCGTGAGCGGCAGGTCGGTGTGGCTGGTGTGGCGACGGTCCCGGCTCCATTCGGTCTCGCCGTGCCGGCACAGCCAGATCTCGGGTCGCGTCACCATGTCGCCCGCTCTTGGCCTTCGGCCGGGCCGCTCGGGCCTCGCTCGCTCATTTGCCCTCCGGGACGCTCGCTCAGGGTCGCCCGCTCTTGGCCTTCGGCCGGGCCGCTCGGGCTCCGACGCAGTGTTTCCCGCTCCTGCCGCCTGCGGCGGCGGGCCGCTCGGGCCCTGGGCTCGCTCATTTGCCCTCCGGGACGCTCGCTCAGGCCAAGCCTGCCCGAAGCGCACCCGATGCGATGCCACCCTTAGTGCCGTCTCGCGGCCACACTGTGTCCATGCTCCTGGTGGGAACCGGTGACGGATTGGTCGAGCTCGGCGTCGACGGTGAGGTCGTGCGCCGGGGTCTGGCCGGCGTCGACGTGACCGACATCTCCGGCGACTGGGTCATCGCCGGCGACCAGGTGGTGTCGCTCGACGACGGCGCGCCGCGGGCCCTGCCCGACGGCCTGCTGCCCCGCTGCCTGCTGGCGCTGGCGGGGGGACGGGCGCTGGTGGGCACGACCGACGCCCGGCTGGTGCTGGTGGGGAGCGCCGACGGCCCGGCGGTGGACCGTGCCTTCGACGGCATCCCGACCCGGCCGAGCTGGAGCACGCCGTGGGGAGCGCCGCCCGATCTGCGGTCGCTCACCATGGGCGCCGGCGGACCGTTCGCCGGCGTGCACGTCGGCGGCGTGTGGCGGCGGGACCCCGAGGAGTGGATCGAGGTCGTTCCGGCCGAGGCCGACGACCACCAGGTGCTGGCCGACGGGGACACCGTCGCCGTGGCCGCCGCCATCGGTGTGGGCCAGAGCTTCGACCGCGGGGACACGTGGCACTGGTCGACCGAGGGGCTGCACGCCCGCTACTGCCGGGCCGTGACCCTGGCGGACGGCTGGCTGCTGGCCAGCGCCTCGACCGGACCGGCCACGCACGAGGCGGCCGTCTACCGGCGGCCGATCGACGATCCGGACCGGCCCTTCGCGCCCTGCGGGGGCGAGTCGGGGCTCCCGGTGACGTTCCCGCACAACATCGACACGTTCGGCCTGGTGGCCGCTGGCAACCTGGTGGCGGTGGGCGAGCGCTACGGGCGGGTGTACCTGTCCGAAGACGCCGGCGAGAGCTGGTGCAAGCTGGCTGAAGCCCTCCCCGGCGTGTATTGCCTCGCGTTCGCGGGGTAGTTCGGCGGCGCAGCCGGCGAGGGCCGACGAGGTCGAGGAAATAGCAGCCGCCTGGCGTGGGCTATTTCCTCGACCTCTGCTGCCGGGCCTAGTCGTCCTCGTCGCTACCGCTGCCGCTGTGGCCGCCGTCGTCGTCGCCGGAGCCTGAGCCGGAGCCGGGACCGCTGTTGTCGTCGCCGTCGTGGTCATCGTCGTGGTCGTCGACGCCTGAGCCCGGGCCGCTGTTGTCGTCGCCGTGATCGTCGACGCCATCGTCGGCACGACCATCGTCGTCGCGGCGGTCATCGTCGTCCCGGTCACCGGGCTCCGCACGCACGACGACCCCGTTCTCGAGGCGGATGTCCGACCCGTCGGCCTCGTCGCGGATGCGGACACGCTCGCGCACGGCGCCGTCCTCCAGCTCTAGGTTGACCTGCACACGGCGGCTGCCCTGACGGAAGTCCACCTCGATCTCGGCCCCGGCGGCCTGCTCGACCTCGACCCGCCAGCCCGCAGCCGGGTCGGCGCTGACCAGGGTGAGCCCGGCACCGCTGCGGGCGAAGGTCACCGTGCCGGCGCCGGCCGCGTCGACGACCCGGTCGCCGGACGCCGACGCTGCCGGCACACCGCCCGGCTGGCCGATGGTCGTCTCGGTGGTGGGGCTGGTCGAGGTGGTCGAGCCACCGTCGTCGCCGCCGGACGCGGCGGCGAACAGCGAGGGCCCGGGGCCCACGCCGGTGACGAGGGCGAGGCCGATGCCGCCGCCGACCAGGCCGGCGGCCCTACGGATGCGTCGTGATGTCGTTGTGAGTCTCATGGCTCCAGCGTGAGCGCCGGGGCCGTAAGGGCGCCGCCGGGCGACCCTAAGGCCGCGCTAAGCGTTCAACCCGGGCCGCTGTTGCCGCCGTCGTCGCCACCATCGTCGTCGCCCGAGCCCGGCCCGCGGCTGTCGTCGTCGACGACCTCCTCGCCGTCCTCACGCCGCTCGACCCGGGGGCCGCCGTCCCACCAGGCGTCCAGCCGGCTCTCGTGGCCGTCGCTCTCGAACTCGACCTTGACGCCGTTGCCGTGCTCGGGCTCCCAGTCCACCTCGAACCCCTCGTGCGGCGTTGCCCCGACCACCTCCGCCCCCGTTGGCGAGAACCGCAGGGTCACGACCCCGCCCGTCATCTGGTACGTCTCTGTCGACGCCGAGGCGTCGGCGGGCGAAGCGGCGGTGGTCGGCGGCGTCGTGGACGCCGTCGTGGTGTCGGCCTGCTGGTCCTCGCCCGCGGCCACCGCCTGGGCTACCTCGTCGGCGCTCAGCGGTGCGGGGCGGTCGTCGGTCACCTGGTCGCCGACCACCCCGATGCCCGCCCAGGCGACCCCGGCCGCCAGCGCAGCCGCCACCACCCAGACAGCACCGAGCGCGAGGGATCGCCGCACCTCTCCATGGTGCCCGCCCGCCGGCCTAGGCCGTGCCCAACCCAGGCCTAAGCGTCGGTTAAGCGTGGCTCGCCACCACCGCCCCGGATTCCCGCCGGCCTAGCGTGGCCGGGTGGCATCGGTGCTGGTGATCGAGGACGACCAGCGGATCCGCGAGGCGGTCGCCAGCGGGCTCGCCGGCGCTGGCCACGCCGTGCGCACCGAGGCGTCCGGTGCGGCGGCGCTGACCGCGGCCGTCGAATGGCGGCCGGAGGTCGTCGTCCTCGACCTCGGCCTGCCCGACCTCGACGGCGCCGACGTGCTTCGGATGCTGCGCGGCGTGTCGGAGGTGCCGGTGATCGTGGCCACCGCCCGGGACGACGAGGCCGAGATCGTGCGGCTGCTCGACCAGGGCGCCGACGACTACGTCGTCAAGCCCTATTCCGCCGCTCAGCTGGAGGCCCGCATCCGGGCGGTGCTCCGCCGCGGCGCCGCCGGCGCCGACGGCGAGGGCGAGGACCGGCTGCTGGTCGGCGGACTGATGGTCGAGCCCCGGGCCCGCCGCGCCACGCTCGACGGCCGGGACCTCGATCTCACCCGCCTCGAGTTCGACCTCCTCGCCCACCTCGCCCGCCGCAGTCCCGACGTCGTCCCCCGCCGCGAGCTGCTGGCCGAGGTGTGGCGCCAGCCCTACGGCGGCGCCGACAAGACCGTCGACGTCCACCTGTCGTGGCTGCGGCGCAAGCTCGGCGAGACCGCCGCCGAGCCCCGCTACCTGCACACGGTGCGAGCCGTCGGCGTCAAGCTCGACGCCCCGGCCGCCGACGGCAACTAGGGCGGCAGGATGCGTC
This sequence comes from Acidimicrobiales bacterium, assembly GCA_035641315.1. Classification (GTDB taxonomy): domain Bacteria; phylum Actinomycetota; class Acidimicrobiia; order Acidimicrobiales; family VFJN01; genus DASQUK01. Next base: position 28,984 of record DASQUK010000171.1, read on the forward strand.
GCCGGCTCCTTCTCGTGGTCGTGGCCACGACCAGCCTGGTGGTGGTCGCCTTCGCCGTGCCGCTGGGGGCATTGGTCCGCTCGGTGGCCCGCGACCGCGCCCTCAGCGCCGCCGAGCGGGACCTCGGGGCGTTGGCGCCGGTCCTGGCCCTCTCCCCCGACGCCGGCGTGGCGGAGGACGCCATGGCCCGCACGGGCGCGGGGGCCGACGGGCGCCTGACCGTATGGCTCCCGGACGGCACGCGGCTGGGCGACACGACGCCCGACGACGAACGGGCCCTCGCCCTCGCCCGGGGCCAGCGGCGCTCCTTCAGCCAGGATCGGGACGGCGCCCGCGAGCTGTACACCGTGGTCGTCACCGGAACCGGCGGAACCGGCGGAACCGGCGGCGCCGGCGACGTCTCGGTGGTGCGGGCCCGGGTCCCGGACGACCTGCTCGACGACGGGGTGGCGACGGCGTGGGGAGCGCTGGCGGGGGTCGCCGTCGCCCTGATCGTCGCGGCCGCGCTCATCGCCGACCGCCTGGCCCGGTCGGTGACCCGGGACGCCACCGGGTTGTCGGCCACGGCCCGGGCGCTGGCGTCGGGCACGACGGAGGCCCGGGCCCAACCGGGGCCCACGCCCGAGCTGGCCGACGCGGCCCGGGCGCTCAACCTGCTGGCCGACCGCATCGACGAGCTGCGGGCGGCCGAGCGGGAGCGGGTGGCCGATCTGTCGCACCGTCTCCGCACGCCGCTCACCGCCCTGCGGCTCGACGCGGAGGCGGCCGGCAATCCCGACCTGGTCGCCGGCGTCGACCGGCTGGAGGCGGCGGTCTCCGATCTCATCCACAGCGCCCGGCGGCCGCTGCACCCGGGCCTGGTGGCCGGCACCTGCGACCTCGCCGCCACCGCCCGGGATCGGGCCACCCACTGGAGCGTGCTGGCCGACGACGACCGCCGGGCCTGGACCCTCGACGTCGAGCCCGACGGCGCCGCCCCCGTACGGCTGCCGGTGCAGGACGCCGAGGCCGCGATCGACGCGCTGATCGGCAACGTGTTCGCCCACACGCCCGAGGGCAGCGCCTACGCGGTCACGCTCCGGCGCCACGGCGGCACGGTCGAGCTCACCGTCGACGACGCCGGCAGCGGCATCGCCGACCCGGGCGCCGCCCTGGCCCGCGGCGTGACCCGGGCGGGGTCGACAGGCCTGGGCCTCGACATCGCCCGCCGCTCGGCCGAGGCCGCGGGCGGCACGCTGGCCATCGAGCGCTCCCCGCTGGGCGGCGCCCGGGTGCGGCTGGCGATGCCGATCGCCGCGGGCGGCGCCGTCAGGCTCGGGTGAGCTCCTGACGGCGTGGCCGCAGGAAGTCGCGCTCGACGGCGTTGTCGGTGCGAGCGATCGCGGCGTCGCAGGCCGCGGCCGCCCCGTCGGTGCACGTCCTAGAGCGAACCTTTGGTGGACGGCACGGCGTCTCCCTCACGTCGCGCGGCGTCGCGCAGGCAGCGGGCCACGCCCTTGAACGTGGCCTCCACGACGTGGTGGGTGTTACGGCCGGCCCTGCGGGTGACGTGCAGCGTGATCCCGGCGGCGTGGGCGAACGAGCGCCAGAAGTGCTCGGCCATCTCGGGGTTGAACGGCGGGTCGCCCAGCGGCAGGACCTCGCCGAACGGCACGTCGTAGACCACGAACGGGCGGCCGGACAGGTCCAGGGCCACCTCGATGAGCGCCTCGTCCAGCGGGAAGAGTCCGCTGGCGAAGCGGCGCACGCCGGCCTTGTCGCCCAGCGCCTCCCCGAACGCCTCGCCCACCACGATGGCAACGTCCTCGACGGTGTGGTGGCCGTCGACGTGCAGGTCGCCCTGGGCCTCGACCGTGAGGTCGAAGCCGCCGTGGCGCCCCAGCTGGTCGAGCATGTGGTCGAAGAACGGCAGCCCGGTGGCGGCGTGCACCTTGCCCTCGGGCCCGTCGAGGTCGATGCGAACCGCCACCGAGGTTTCCTTGGTGGTGCGCCGGCGCTCGGCGGACCGGGTCACGCGAGGGCCTCGGCGACCGCGGCCAGGAAGGCGTCGTCCTCGGCGGGGGTGCCGATCGTGACGCGCAGGCAGCCGGCCAGGCGGGGCCAGCTCGCGCAGTTGCGGATCAGCACCGACCGGTCCAGCAGGGCCTGCCACACGGCGGCGCCGTCGCGCTCCCGGGGCCGGAACAGCACGAAGTTGGCGCCCGACGGCCACACGTCCACCGGCAGCTCGGCCAGGGCGGCGGCCACCCGGCCCCGCTCCTCGACCAGGGCCGCCACCCGGGCCCGCATCTCGTCCTCGAAGGTCAGGGCCAGCGCGCCCGCCAGCTGCTTCACCGCGTCGAGGTGGTAGGGCAGCGCCACCTTGTCCAGCTCGGCCACGAGCCACGCGGGGCCGACCAGGTAACCCAGTCGCGCCCCCGCCATCGACCACGTCTTCGAGAACGTGCGGGTCACCACCAACGGCCGGACCGCGTCGACCAGCTCGAGCGCCGACCACGATGCGAACTGGCCGTACGCCTCGTCCACCACCACCAGCCCCGGCGCCTCCGACGCCACCGCCCGCACCACGGGCTCGGGTTCGGTCATGCCGGTGGGGTTGTTGGGCGAGCACAGGAAGGTGATCGCCGGCTGCGCCTCGGCCAGCACCCGGCGCACCTCGTCCAGGTCGAGCGAGAAGTCGTCAGTGCGCTCACCCACCGCGACCGCCGTGCCGGTGATGCGGGCGATGTGGCTGTGCAGGGCGTAGGTGGGCTCGAACACGGCGGCCCGCCGGCCCGGTCCGCCGTAGGTCAGCAGCAGCGTCTGCAGCACCTCGTTGGACCCGTTGGCAGCGAAGACCTGCTCCGGTGCCACGCCGTGGTGCTTGGCGATGGCGTCGCGCAGCGCGCGGTACGAGCGGTCGGGATAGCGGTGCCACTCGACCTCGGCCAGCCGGACGGCCAGCTGCCGGGTGAACGCCGGGGGCGGCGGCTCGGGCGCCTCGTTGGTGTTGAGCCGGACGGCGACGTCGACCTGGGGCGAGTGGTAGCCCACCATGAGCGCGAGGTCGTCGCGGGGTCTGACGGTCATGAGCGCAGCTCCTGACCGGTCGACCGCGCGAGCGCCAGCGAGCCGGGCGACGATGGGGTGCGGGGGCGCAGCCCCCGAGGAAACGCCGTCATGCCGACCGCCCTTGCGCCAGCCTCAGGCGGACCGACTCGGCGTGCGCCGGCAACCCTTCGTAGTCCGCCAGCGCCTCCACGTGCGGGGCGGCCTCGGCCAAGCCCTCGGCGCCCACCACCACGGCGTGCACGTGGCGGCAGAAGTCGTCGACCCGCAGCGCCCCCGAGAACCGTGCCGTGCCGTAGGTGGGCAGCACGTGGTTGGCGCCGGCCACGTAGTCGCCGATCGAGGCCGCGGCCAGCGGCCCGCAGAACACGGCGCCCGCGTGGCGCACCAGGGGCAACAGCGCCTCGGCGCCGTCCACCAGCAGCTCGAGGTGCTCGGGGGCGATGGCGTTGGCCACCGCCAGCGCCTGGTCGGGACCGTCGGTCAGCACCGCGTACCCGCCCTCGGCCAGGGTCGCCTGCAGGTGGCGCCGCCGAGGTGACCGGGGCACGAGCCGGTCCACGGCCTCGGAGACGGCGTCGACGACGCCCGGGTCCCAGGCGACGAACCACGCCAGGCCGTCCGGGCCGTGCTCGGCTTGGACCAGCACGTCGATGGCGGCGTGCTCCGGCGGCGTGGAGGCGTCGGCCACGACCACCACCTCGGATGGTCCCGCGAACGCCGACGGGACGCCCACCAGTCCCCGGCCGGCCACCTCCCGCTTGGCCTGGGCCACACGGGCGCTGCCGGGCCCCACGATCACGTCCACCGGTCTGATCGACTCGGTGCCGTAGGCCAGCGCCCCGATCGCCGCCGGCCCGCCCACCCGGTACACCTCGTCCACTCCGGCCAGGGCGGCGGCGGCCAGGATCCCGGCGTCCACGGCGCCGTCCGGCCCCGGGGCGGTGGCCAGCGCCACGTCGGGCACGCCCGCGACCTTGGCGGGCACCACGGTCATGAGGACCGTCGACACCAGCGGCGCGGCCGCGCTCGGGACGTAGCAGCCGGCGCGGTCGACCGGGCGCACCAGCTCGCGGATCTCGATGGACCCGTTGCGGTGGACCAGCTCGGGCCGGCGCTGGGCCGCGTGGTAGGCGTCGATGTTGGCGTGCGCCAGCTCGAGGGCGGCCCGGAGCCGGGCCGGGATCTGGTCCAACGCCACCTTGACGTCGCCGGGCGGCACCCGTAGCTCGTCGATCCGCACCCCGTCGAAGCGTTCGGTGAGCGACCGGAGTGCGGCATCGCCGCCGTCCCGCACCTCGGCGAGCACGGCCCGCACGTCGTCGATGGGCGGCTGAGCCTGGGCCGCCGGGCGCGGCAGGCGCGACCGCAGGTCGTCGGTCCCGGTTCCACGCAGGTCGAGGCGGCGGAGCACGGTCAGCAACGGTACCGGCGGGCCCGGGACCGACCCCATCCGGTTCCCAGGTGGCACCAGCCACGTATTGGGTAGAAACGGGTGATGGACAGCGACCACGCCGAGCTCTCGGCCCTGGCGACCACCCTCGACGACCTGGCCACCCGCATCACCGCCGTCGCCGACCGCTACCGGGCATCGAAGCGACCCGACGTGGCCGACGGGATCTACGAGGTCGAGCGCTCGTTGCTCGCCGCCGCCCGCCAGCTCGAACGGGTGATGCGGTCGATGCGCTGAAAAACAGCGACGGCGCCCACGCGGGGCGCCGTCGCGGCGACGCCAGGCGGCGGATCCCAGCGTCGCATTGGAACCAGGTGGCGGGAACCTGGTCTTCTCTGACGTTATCGCTCATGGGCTGCATGAGGGTGCGCGACCGCCCGACATTTCTTTGCAATCCGTTCACAGCCTGTTGGTTCGACTTGGCAGGTCGTTCAGACCTTGAACGCCGACGGGCAGATGTCGGCCAGAACGCAGTCGCCGCAGCGGGGCTTGTGCGCCGTGCACACCCGTCGGCCGTGCAGGATGAGCCGCAGGCTGAGCGCGCCTCGCTCGTCGGCCCGCACCATCGGGTTCAACTCCAGCTCCACCTTCACCGGGTCGGTCTTCTTCGTGAGCCCGAGCCGGCGCGACAGCCGCAGCACGTGGGTGTCCACCGGGAGACCGGGCTCGCCCATGGCCACGCTGCACACCACGTTGCCGGTCTTGCGCCCCACCCCGGGCAGGGTGACCAGGTCGGACAGCTTGCGCGGCACCTCGCCGCCGAACCGTTCGACCAGGGCGGCCGCCATGCCCATGAGGCTGCGCGTCTTGTTCCGGAAGAAGCCGGTCGACTGGATGATCTGCTCGAGCTCGGCCGGGTCGGCGGCCGCCAGGTCCTCGGGCCGGGGGTACTTGCCGAACACCGACGGCGTGACCATGTTGACCCGCTCGTCGGTCGTCTGCGCCGACAGGATCGTCGCCACCAGCAGCTCGTACGGGTTGGAGTGCTCGAGCGCGCACAGGTCCTTGGCGGTGCCCGGGTACTCCTCGGCGAGGCGGTCCGTCACGACGCGGGCCCGTCCCTTGGGGCTGCGCGGTTTGCCGGTCGCCATCACGGCCGGACACTATCGGCCGCTCGTGCCTGCCAGCCTGCTACAACCGAGGCGCATGACGAGGGCCTCGCGGAGGGTCCTGACCGTCGCGGCGGTGTCGGCGTTCGCGGCGCTGGTCCTGGCGCTCGGCCAAGCCCCGGACAACACCGATGTCCAGGCCGACACGGGTGGGCGATCGGCCACGTCGGCCGGCGACACGACCGCTGTCGCCGATCGGGACGAACCGGATGCCCCTGGTGGTCCCTCCCCGGCGCCACCCAAGGGTGCCGAAGCGCGGGGCGACATCGTCGAACCCCCGCCCCGGTCGTTCACGTTGGTGGCCACCGGGGACGTGTTGCTGCATACGGCGCTGTGGGACCAGGCGAGGGCCGACGCTGCGGCCGCGGGCCGCGCGGGCCACGACTTCGGTCCCATGCTTTCCGGCATCCAGCCGGTGGTGAGCGCAGCCGACCTGGCCATCTGCCACATGGAGACGCCCGTCGCGCCACCCGGCGGCCCGTTCTCCAGCTATCCCAGCTTCTCGGTCCCGCGCGAGATCGCCCCGGCCCTAGCGGCGACCGGCTACGACGCGTGCACGACGGCCTCCAACCACACGTACGACCGTGGCGCCGACGGTGTCGACCGGACGCTCGCCGCCCTCGACGCGGCCGGCATCCGCCACGCCGGTTCCGCCCGGACCGCCCAGGAGGCCGGCACCCCGACGCTGCTCGACGTCAACGACGTCGGGGTGGCGCTCCTGTCCTACACCTACGGCTTCAACGGCGTTCCCGCGCCGCGCGGCGAGACGTGGCGGTCGAACCCCATCGACGAGCGGCGGATCCTGGCCGACGCCGCCGTCGCCCGGCAACGGGGTGCCGAGGTCGTGATCGTCGCCCTGCACTGGGGCGACGAGTACACCCACGATCCCAACGCCCAGCAGGTCGAGCTGGCACCCCGGCTCATCCGTTCACCGGACATCGACCTGCTGCTCGGCCATCACGCCCACGTCGTCCAACCGATCGAGGCCGTCGACGGCGAGTGGGTCGTGTACGGCATGGGGAATCTCGTGTCCAACCAGGGCTCGCAGGGCCCGGAGAAGCTGGAGGGGCTGCTGGTGCGGTTCAGCTTCACCGAGCAGCCCACCGGGGCATGGCGGACGACCCAGGCCGAGTTCGCACCGGTGCTGACCGACGATCGCGGACCGATCCGCGTGGTCGACGTGGGCCGGGCGCTCGCCGACCGCGACACCGACCCTTGGCTCCGCGCCCGGCTCCAGACGGCGCGGGACCGCACCACGGCGATCGTCGGTGGGCGCGGGGCCCCGGCCCAGGGACTGCGGCCGATCGCCCCGTAGTGTCATTCGAGTGCGGCAACACCGGCGACTCGAGATCAAGCGGCAGCTCTCCCACGGCGACATCGAGGCGGTGAGCGCCCTGCTCCGGGCCGCCGAGAAGGCCGACGGCCACCAGCCGCTCGACGAGCACCGGTTCATCGATGCCGCCGTGGGCGGGGGCCGTGACTTCGCCGGCCTGCTGGCCTGGCCGCCGGGGCACGACCATCCGGTCGGGTACGCCCATGTCATCCGGGGGGACCGGCGCTGGGAGCTGGAGCTGGTCGTCGACCCCCACCACCGGGGTGAGCTCGACGACATCGGTCCTCCCATGCTGTCGGCCGCCCTCGACGTGGTGCGCGACGAGGGCGGTGGCCACGTCCACCTGTGGGTCTACAAGCCGACCCCGGCGCACGACCGGATGGCCGAGGCGGTGGGGCTGGCCCGGGGCCGGGACCTGTGGCAGCTGCGCCGGCCGCTGCCGGTGGGCGAGCCGTACGCCATCGGGACCCGGCCCTTCGAGGTCGGCCGGGACGAGGAGGCGTGGCTCGAGGTCAACAACCGGGCCTTCGACTGGCACCCCGAGCAGGGCGGCTGGAGGCTCGACGACCTGCGCAGCCGCGAGGCCGAGCCGTGGTTCGATCCCGCCGGCTTCCTGCTTCACGAGCGGGAGGGGCGGCTGGCCGGCTTCTGCTGGACCAAGGTGCACGCCGATCACGATCCCCCGCTGGGCGAGATCTACGTGATCGCCGTGGACCCCGAGATGCACGGCCGCGGGCTGGGCCGGGCGCTGGCGCTGGCCGGGCTCGACCACTTGGCCGGCAAGGGGCTGACCGTCGGCATGCTCTACGTCGACGCCACCAACGACGCTGCCAACAAGCTCTACGCCGACCTGGGCTTCACCCGCGACCACACCGACCGGGCGTACGTCGGCGACCTGGCATCGGCCCCGGGCTAACCGGTGCCGACGCCGAGCGCGTTGCCGATCCCGAACGTGATCAGCGCCGGCACCAGTGTGAACACGACCTGGCGAGCGACCGCCCGCCCGAGCGGCCGGTCGGTGGAACGTCCGATCAGCCAGCCGACGATCACCGCCGCCAGCACGCCCAGGATCAGCGACGCCACCTTGGCGGCGTTCCCCTCCCCCACGAACCACGGGACCAGCGGCACCAGCGCGCCCAGCGAGAACGACACGAACGACGACGACGCTGCCGCCAGGGGCGAGCCCAGCTGCTGCGGATCGATGCCCAGCTCCTCGCGGGCGTGGGTCTCGAGCGCCACGTCGGGGTCGCTCATCATCGCCTCGGCCACGTCGCGGGCCTGGTCGCGCTCCAGGCCGCGCTGCTCGTAGATGTCGGCCAGCTCCCGGGTCTCGTGCTGGGGGCGGCGGCGCAGCTCGCGGGCCTCGATGCGCAGCTCCCGCTGCAGCAGCTCGGCCTGCACCCGCATCGAGTTGTACTCGCCGGCCGCCATGGAGATGGCCCCCGCCACCAGCCCGGCCAGGCCGGCGAGGCGCACGACGGCCGGCTGTGGGTCGGCGCCCGCCACACCCAGGATGAGGCCCATGTTGCTCACCAGCCCGTCGCTCACGCCGAACACCGCGGCCCGCACGGCACCGCCCTGGATGTCGCGGTGGTGGAACTCGGGATGGGCCGAGACGGTACCCATCGGCCGGCGGCCGGCGGCGGCGCGGGGCCGGGCGGCGTCGGCGCTGCCGATCCGCCAGAACGACGGGCGTTGGCTCACGGGCCGCACGGTACCGGGACGGGTCGCCCGGCCGTACCCTGGTCGCCCGTGCCCACCCGTTACGACCTGGATCGCGACGCGCTCGTCCGGCTGTTGGTGGGCGAGCCGCGCTACCGGGTCGACCAGGTGTGGGACGGCCTGTACCGGCAGCTGGCGTCCCCGGCGGAGCTGACCACCCTCCCCCGGGCCCTGCGGGACCGGCTCGAGTCGGAACTGCCGGCAGCACTGGTCCCCGTGGCCGAATCGGTCGACCGGGCCGGCGACACGGTGAAGTGGTTGTTCGGCCTCGACGGCGGCGCCCGCATCGAGACGGTGCTCATGCACTACCGCGACCGCACCACGGTGTGCGTGTCGACCCAGGCGGGGTGCGCCATGGCGTGCGGGTTCTGCGCCACCGGGCAGGGCGGCTTCGACCGCCACCTCACGACCGGCGAGATCGTCGAGCAGATCGTGCGGGCCGCCCGCCGGTCCCGCGACGACGGCCGTCGGCTCGGCAACGTCGTGTTCATGGGCATGGGCGAGCCGCTGGCCAACTACGACCGGGTGTGGGCGGCCGTCCAGCGCGCCCACTCGGACGTGGGCCTGTCCGCGCGCCACCTCACGCTGTCGACGGTCGGGCTGGTGCCCGGGATCCGCCGGCTGGCGGCCGAGGACCTGCCGGTCAACCTGGCGGTGTCGCTCCACGCGGCCAACGACCGCCTGAGGGACGAGCTGGTGCCCATCAACCAGCGCTACCCGCTGAGTGTGCTGCTCGGCGCCTGCGCCGACTACCTGAGGGCCAAGGGGCGCCGCCTGTCGTTCGAGTGGGCGCTGATCGACGGCACCAACGACCGGCCGAGCGACGCCCGCGAGCTGGCCGACCTGGCCCGCTCGTTGCCGCTGCCGGCCCACGTGAACCTCATCCCACTCAACCCCACGCCCGGCTATCCGACCCGGGGGACCCCGGCGGCCGGTGTCCGTCGGTTCCGCCAGCGGCTCGAGGACGTCGGCGTCAACGCCACGGTCCGCCGCAACCGGGGCACGGACATCGACGCTGCCTGCGGCCAGCTCGCCGCCCGCAGCGTGGAGGTCAGCACGGGAGTCAGCGCACCAGGACGGTGACGTCGTCGCTGGCCCGGACGGCGTCGACCAGCCGCTCGCCCGCCCGCACCCCGGCGCCCTCCCACACCACCGAGCGCACCACCTCGCCGTCCACGCTGGCGCCGGGTCCGATCACCGACATCCCGCCGCTGGCGGCGAGGTTCGCCGCCAGGTAGCGGGCCGGGGTACCGCAGTCGAGGCAGGGTCCGTCCCAGCGGACGACCTCGATCCGGTCGGCGGCGGCCAGCGCCCGCCACGACGCCTCGTACAACCCGGCCGCCACCGGCGCGAGCCGTGCCACCTCGCCCCACGGCATGAGGGCGGCGGCGACGCGGCTGGTGGGCCGCAGGCGATCGCCCCCGCCGGCGAGCGCCAGCCGCACTCGGGTCCCGCCCCAGCCGGCCACGAAGCCCGCCAGCGAACCGGGGCACCACGTGTCGCCGTTGAGGACCAGCGTCGCCCGGCCGTCGATCCACGGGCGGAGGCGGCCCAGCGCCCCCGCCGTGCCGAGCGCCTCGGGCTCCTCCACCGAGACGTGGACCCGACCGTCGAGGTGCGCCTCGACCGCCTCGCGGCCGTGGTGGACGTTGACGGCCACGGCTCGTATGGCCGAACGGGCCCGCTCGATGGCGTGGTCGATCAGCGGGATGCCGTCCACCGGGCACAGCGGCTTGGGGAGGACGCGGGTGAGCGGGCGCAGCCGCGCGCCCTCGCCGGCAGCGAGCACCACGGCACACAGCTCGGTTGGGCCGAATGTCGGCGTCTCGGGCATCATCGCCCCCATGACCACCCTTCTCGGGGGCTTGCGCCCCCACACCCCATCGTCGCCCGGCTCCCTGGCGGTCGCGCGGTCGACCGGTCACGAGCTGCGCTCATGACCACCAATTCTCGGGGGCTGCGCCCCCGCACCCCATCGTCGCCCGGCTCCCTGGCGGTCGCGCGGTCGACCGGTCACGAGCTGCGCTCATGACCACCATCGTGCAGGGAATCGGCGGGCTCCGTGAGCTCGTGGGCCAGCACCTCGGCTACGGCGACTACGTCGAGATCACGCAGGAGCAGGTCAACCAGTTCGCCGACGCCACCGGCGACCAGCAGTGGATCCACGTCGACGTCGAGCGGGCGAAGCGTGAGAGCCCGTTCGGCGGCCCCATCGCCCACGGCTACCTGACCCTGTCGCTCGGGCCCCGCCTGGCTCCGCAGGTGGTGCGGGTCGAGGGCGTCAAGCTGGCGGTCAACTACGGCTGCGACAAGGTGCGGTTCCCGGCGCCTGTGCCGGTGGGATCCAAGCTCCGGCTGGGGATCGAGCTGCTCGAGGTCAGCGACATCGACGGCGGCGTCCAGGTGAAGGAGCGGTTCACGTTCGAGGTCGAGGGTGCTGCCAAGCCCGCCTGCGTGGCGGAGACCCTCGTCCGCTTCTACGA
>DASQUK010000172.1:0-7454 GCA_035641315.1 Acidimicrobiales bacterium
TGCCAAGCCACCAAGGCGTATCCCGCGGTGGCTGGGGCGGCTGGCAGCCGGTGAGATGGCAACGCTCATGATGACCGAGGTGCGGGGTGCCTCGAACGCCAAGGCCAAGCGCGAGCTCGGCTGGCAGCTCCGGTATCCGAGCTGGCGGCTGGGCGTCACCAAAGGGCTCGGCTGAACCCATGTCGGGGGTGCCGAGTGGGGACAAACCACCGCGCCAGATCTGCGATCTCGCGCCTCGGCGTTCTGTGCTGCCCACGCGGCAGGTGGTGGCCGCCCGCAGCGGGCAATCTGCGCTAGTGGATCACAGTCCGCGGTGAACCACCCGGGGCACGACGCGCCCAACGATCGTCGCCGGGGAGTTGTACGGTTGCGTGTGTGGCGGAGCAGGGGGAACGTGGGGCCGGCTACCGCGGCACGGTGGCATTGAACGTTGTCGTACCCAACCCGTGGTTGGAGATCGTCTTGGTCGCCCTGGATCTGTGGGATCACGCCTGCGTCCTGCGAGGCGCGGCAACCACCGATCGTGAGAACCCTTTCTGGCTCCTCAATTCGTGGACAATCACCACCGACCGCGGAACGTCGCACATGTCTGGCGCCGGCGGAGGCAGCTCGCTTCGCTGGCTGGTCAAGCTCGAGCCCTCGTTGCGTGACGACACGAAAGAGATCCAGGTGTCCTTTGCGCCCAACGACCGGGGACCACATCGCGACGCGTCGCCGCCAAGGGAATCGAACCTGGTCCTCGCCTTGCCGAGCCCGCATGTCTTCGTGCAGCAGGCGGGTACAAGGCTTGATGCGGACACAGACCTTCGGCCGCCGGTCGAGGCGGGGTTGAACCTCGAGAACGAGCCGGTGCAACCCGACAGAGTGATCCCCGTAGGCGCTCAGCTCGACGACGCCGTGGTGGGGCGAGACATCTGCGTCCTTTCAATCGAGGTGCGGCCGAGCTGGTTCTTTTCCACCTGGGTGGCAGCGGCGAGCTTGCCCTCGGCCCCGATCCAGCGCCCGACAGCGGGCTCGTCGAGACGATGAAGCTTCTCAGGCATCGATGGTCGGCTGAAGACGACCGGGGTGGTCAGTACCGGGGCACGGTCATGGCTAGCCACAGCGGCTGGCCGTGGACCGTCGACGCGGTATTCACGCCCGCGCTCGACCCGAGCGCCTCCCGCCTGGGGCTTGAGTTCCCCTGCCCCTTTGGTAGTGGCGTGATTCATACGACGGTCGAGTTGCCGCCCGTTGGCGATCCTGGTCAACCGAGGTGATGTCCCGCCCTCGCTAGTACAGATCTGCCGATCCGCGACAGCGTCGTTTACGCGATCCGCGCCAGAACGCGCGCTCATATCAACGCTCAGATCGCTCCTGCGCGGTCGCAGAGGATGCGCGGCCCCCAGGTCAGGACGCGGACCGGCGATCTGGCGGGGCCCAGACCTCGGATTCGGCGCCTCAGATTCGGACGAGGATCCGCGAGCTCCAAGCGGTGCTCTGCGCGCGGTCGTCTGTTGGTCACGTCACTCGACGCGCCGCGGTAACCTCGCAGCTGCGTCGCCGGCCCGTCTTCGGCCGACCTTTCCAGACTCCTTCGCGTGCATGGGGGCTCGATGGGTCGGAGACGACAGTGGGGCAGCGTACGCAGGCTTCCGTCGGGCGCCAGCCGCTGGCTGACGCTGGCCGAGGCCGATCTGGTGCGGGGCACGTTCGTGCACCCATCGCTCAACGCCAACGTCACCGTCGCCGAGTGGCTCGAGGAATGGCGAGCATCCCACTCGCTGCACAAGCGACCCACAACCCTCGTGCGTGACGAGTCCGCGATCCGCCGCCACCTCGTCCCGCGGCTCGGTGACATCCAGCTCGCGAAGCTGCGGCAGACCGACGTCCAGGCCTTCGTCGCCGACCTGCGTCGCGAGGTCGGACCCGGCACCACTCGATCGATCTACGGGGTCCTGCGCACCGCACTCAACGCCGCCGTCAATGCGGAGCTGCTCGCCCGCTCCCCCGCCCGAGGCATCAAGCTGCCCCAAACACCAAAGACCGACGTGGTCACCCTCCGCCCCCAGGAGCTCCACCGCCTGGCGGCCGCCCTGCCGGACCGCTGGCAACCCATGGTGTACGTCGCCGCCTGCGGTCTGCGCTTCTCCGAGGTCGCCGGCCTACGCGTGGGCCGAGTCGATGTGGCGCATCTCCATCTGCAGGTAATCGAAACCGCCCCCCAGGTGGGCGGTGACCGCGCCGAACCCAAGACGGCCGCCGGGCGCCGCACCGTCCCGGTCCCTGGTCTGATCGCCGAGGTGCTCGACGCCCACCTCAGCCGCTATGGCCTCGCTGGCGAGCCAGACGCCCTGGTGTTCAGCTCCCCGCGGGGTGGCCGCCTGCACGCCGCCAACTGGCACAAGCGTGCCTGGCTCCCCGCTCGACGGGCCGCCGGGTACCCCACGCTGAGATTTCACGACCTCCGCCACTCCGCCGTCCCCCTATGGATCGCGATGGGTGCCAACCTGCTCCAGGTCAGCCGCTGGCTCGGCCACAGCACCGTGCAGATCACCGCCGACGTCTACGGCCACCTGTTCCCCGAGACCAACGACCTAGTCATCGGCCGGCTCGACAAAGCGCTACGAGCCGCGCTCCCCCAGCCTGCCGACGCCGCAACCACCACCATCGACGGCCCGGACGCCAGCACACCGGTCCGACGACTTCGTCCCGGCACGTAACCGGCACGCCCCACACAGCGCAGCCAGCACAGCCTGGGAGGATGAGGCAGGGACCCTGACCTGCGCTGAATCACGGTCAAGCCGGAGCAGAGGTGGGGCGTGCGGAGAATTGGGCGGGCGATGCGTGGGTGGTCAGGCCGCCATGTCGCTCGGGGCGGTGTCGGTCGTCGTGGCGTCGGCCAGGACGACGACATCGGGGGTGTCGGCCTGGACGTTCTGCCGCCGAGACCGGTACAGGAACGGCAGGGCGAGCGCCGTCAATCCACCAGACAGCACGTAGCTGGCTGGATAGCCCCAGACGTCGGCGGCCCGGCCAAGCGCCGGCTGTGCCGCCACGCCACCGCTCGAGGCCATGAGGGAATCGAACGACAGGATGGTGGCCCGCTGCTCGGAGGGGATCTGATCGTTGATGTAGGCCTGGCGGATGGGCATCGTCGCGGCGAACAGCAGACCCCAGACGACAATCAGCCCGATCACGACCCAGAAGCTGTTGCTGAGACCGACCAGAACCAAGGCGAGAGCGCTCAGCACCTCTGCCGTCAGCAGCGCGGATGTCCTCCGTCGGAACAGCTTGCGGACGCCCGTCGCCGCCATGCCTCCCAGGATCTGCGCCCCGGCCACGATCGCCGCCGCCAACCCGGCGACGCCGTAGGCATGATCGTTGCCGTAGAGGTCAAGCAGGTACGGCTGCAAGGCGTAGAACACGTAGAGGGCCACTCCCCCGGTGAAGGGCGCCGCCAGCATCAGGTAGCGAACCGCCGGCACCCGTAGGCCGTGGTCGACCGAGCTGGTGACGATCCGCCTCATCTCGGCCAGCGGGCGGCTGCCACGCTTGGGCGTGAACCCGATGTCGTGCATCAAGCCGAAGGCCACGGCGAACATCGCGGCCAGGATCACCGCCCGCAGCACGAACGGGACGCCAAGGTTGGTCACCTGGGCGAGGTAGCCACCCGCGACCGACCCGCCCAACATCGCAACGCCGCTGATGACCTGGCCGCGGGCCAGCACCGATTCGAGCGGACCCTCGAACCCGGTCGCCCCCAGCGCGTCGACGAGCCAGGCCTCGGTGGCACCGGAGAAGAAGGTGAAGCCGAGGCCCAGCAGCAGCGAGACCAATGCCCACAGGATGAAGTGCGCTTCGATCTGCCAGAGCAGGACGTACATCACGGTGGTCACCGCCAGGGTGACCGTGCCGAGGAGGAAGGAGGCCCGCCGGCCCCAGACGTCGGCCACGACCCCGGTGGGCACCTCGAACACCAGCATCCCTGCGGCGAAGAAGGCGTTCGCCGCGAAGGCCTCGAGGTTCGTGAGTCCCGCATCGAGCAGGAAGATCGTGTTGATGCCCCAGATGAGCGATGCTGCCAGGGTGTTACCCAGAAGCAGCGCGTAATAGGTGCGCTCGATCGAATTGGACGTCGGCGTTGTTCTCGCCTCCATTCACGATCAGACCCGCACGTAGCGGCAAACTCATCGAATCGAGGCGGTATTCTGGCCGTGACCCTTGTCTCATAGGGTCCTGAGTGAGTCGGAACCGTGGCGCTCGATCTGGGGGCTCGGCCATCCTCGGCGGTCGGCTGCTCGCGTCGGTAGCGATCTTGTGGTTGACAGTCGCGAAATGGCGCAGTTGGTTCGAGCGCGACGGCAGATGCAGGGGCGCGCAGCCGAGTCCCGCACCGCTCGTCTCGGCGGCCGCTACCTGCGGACGGTGAACCGCAGGTCAGTGATCTGTCCCGACGCAGCCAACGTCGTACGCCTGAGGGCGACGCGTTGGCCGTCTGACACCCCGAAAAGCCGGATGCCATCGCCGAGCAGCACCGGTGCGAGGTGGATCACGATCTCGTCGAGCAGTCCCTCCCGCAAGCATTGCTGTGCGACGTTGGCGCCAAAGATCACCACGTTCTTCCCGTTGGCTGCCGCACGCGCCGTTGCGACTGCTTCGGCGAGTGGTGTCGACACGAACGTAACGGTGTCGTCGCCTGTGTCGCTTGGTCGTCCGTGCGTGAGGACGAAGACCGGCCCCTGCCAATCGCCGCCGTAGATGCCGTCGACACCGTCGTACAGCCGTTCAGCAATCTCATACCAGCGCCGGCCACCGAGGATCGCCCCCGCGGACTGCAAGACCTCGTCCGCCAGCGAGCTGCGCCCCACGTCGATGTCGCGCGTGGTCCTGCCGTCGTCGCTCCATTCACTGATAACCCAGTCCATTGAGTCGTCAGGCCCGGCGATGAAGCCGTCTACGGACATCGTGATGTGCCACAACACCTTGCTCACGCCCTACTCCTCTCGAGGTCGCCAGCATTAGAGACGAGGACCGCGTAGAAATCTCATCGCCGGCCCCCTCACGCACCGCCGGCTCGCGCCGCTCGTGCTGGCGGCGATGTGGGCTCGGGCGGATAGGTTTCGGATCGGAACGATCCGGGGAGGCTGGCCATGGTCGCGTGCTGTCCGGTCGTCGAGCTCCGGCAGTACACTATCCGCCCCGGCCAGCGGGACGTGCTGGTCGAGCTCTTCGACCGGGAGTTCGTCGAGTCGCAGGAGGCCGTCGGCATGCAGCTGATCGGCCAGTTCCGTGATCTCGACCGGCCGGATCGTTTCGTGTGGCTGCGCGGCTTTCCGGACATGGAGCGTCGCCAAAGGGGGCTCGAGGCCTTCTACGGCGGGCCGGTGTGGAAGGCACACAGCGCCGCCGCCAACGCCACCATGGTCGATGTGGACGACGTGCTGCTGTTGCGCCCGCCCACCGCCGCGTTCGGGTTCGGTCCGCAACCCCCGCGACCGGCCCCCGGGGCCCGGACGCCGGCGTCGACGGTGGTCGCCACGATCTGCTCGCTCGACGGTCCCGTCGATGTCGCCGTGGTCGACCGCGAGCTCTTGCCCGCGCTCGCCACGACCGGCTGCCCGGCGCTGGCGACCTTCGTCGAGGAACCGAGCGAGAACACGTTCCCGGCGCTCCCCGTGAGGACCGGCGAGCACGTGCTCGTGTGGATCCAGAGGATGGGCGCCGGCGAACCGGCCGTCGACCACGCGCGTGACGAGCAGCTCCGGGCGGCGACTGCGGTCGCCCGCGACCTCCTGCCGAACCTGGCGGCGGCGCCGGTGCAGCTTCGGCTCGAGCCCACGCCGCGATCGAGGCTGCGGTAGCGCGCGCCTACACGTGGCCCGGGTCAGCGCCTCGGCGTCCATCCACCCGACGCCGGTGGGTCAGGTGGCGGCGATCACCCCGAGGTCCGGGTTGTCGGTGAAGAACCCATCCATGCCCGCTGCGAGGAAGGCACCGATCTCGCCGACCAGGTCCCCAGGCGCCTCCAGGTCGCTTCGAGGAGGTCGGCGAGCTCGCCGAGATGGGCAAGCCGAAGATCACCTTCGAGCCGGCCGCAAGACCAGTGTCGGTGACGCCGCGTGGCTGATCCGTTTGGCCGACGTCGGGCTGCTACGGGCAGCTTCGTTCCTCCTCGCGAGATCCGCCCACGGTCGGCACAGACCGCCGGCAGGGCTGGCACGAACGAGCGATCCATCCATACGGGCGGCGGTGGGATCTCGGGGGCGGGTTGCATCAGCGCTGCGTTGCGGGCTGATCGGGTGAATCCATGAGACGCGCCAACCGGGCCGCCACGGCTAGGTTCCTAGTGGTCTCGCGCGTAAGTCATTGTGATTTACGCGGCCTTGAGTGGGCGGCCGTCGTAGGTCCAGCGGAACGGCCGGGCTCGGCGGTTGTAGTCGTTGATGAAGGCGATGATGCGCTGGGCGAGGTCGTCGACGGAGGCGAACTCGCCGTTGCGGAGCAGACGCCGCTCGAGGATGGAAAAGAACAGCTCGACCTGGTTGAGCCAGGACGCGTGGGTCGGGGTGTTGTGCAAGAAGATGTGGGGCCGGTCTTCGAGGAACGCCTCAACTTTGGCGGTGAAATGCGTCGAGAGGTTGTCGACGATGCAGTGCAGCTGCATCCCGTCGGCGGTCTGGGCGTCGAGGTCGGCGAGGAACTCCACGAAGTTGTCGGTGCGGGTCGAGTCGGTGACCCAGGCGGCGACGTCGCCTTCGTGCACGTTGAGACCCGCGAACAGCACAGCGGTGCCGTGGCGGCGGTACTCGAACTCGTGACGGGTCGGGATGCCCGGCACCGCGGGCTTGGTCGGGTTGATGCGGCTCTTGGCTTGGATGCCGGACTTCTCGTCGACCGACCACACAATGGCGTTCTCGGGCGGGTTCAGGTACAGGCCGCACACATCGGCGGCCTTCTCCCAGAAGTCGGGGTCGTGAGAGGTCATCCACGACTCGGTCTGCCACGGCTTGAGATCCAGGCTGCGGCAGATGCGCCACACCTGGGAGGCCGAGATGGCCACGCCGTGCTCGTTGAGCCGCCGGGCGATCGCTTCCATCGTCCAGCGCGTCGCTTGATCCGGCGGCGGCTCGGTCACCGTCTTGACCAACAACAACACGTCGTCGTGGCCATACACCGGCGGGCGGCCCCGCCGCTCGCCATCGTCCAACCCGGCCAATCCGAACTCGGCGTAACGGCGACGCCAGACCGCGACCTGGTTGTAGTGCATCCCGATCGCCGCCCCGATGTCACGGTTCGAGGCGCCGTCAGCGGCCATCAACACCAGCCGTGCCCGCTCAGCATCACGAGCCGCCACCGTGTTCGACCGCACCCGACGCTCCAGCTCCTGTCGATCACCCGGTCTGAGTTCCAGCGGAGGTAGACGCATACCCACATCAAATCACATCACTGTCATTTACGCGGCGATCCACTAG
>DASQUK010000173.1:0-26286 GCA_035641315.1 Acidimicrobiales bacterium
GGTGATGCCGCGGCTGGTCAGGTAGAGCGCGGTTCTGTCAGGTGGCGCGGCGCGGAGGCCGGCCGCCAGGACCGACAGCGCCTCGTCCCACGACACCCGCCGGAACCCCGCCTCGCCGCGGCGCCGGCGCATCGGATGTCCGAGCCGCCCCAGCGCCCGGAGCTGGCCGCCGGTGCGGGTGCGCAGGGGCGCGACGTCGGACAGCAGCAGCGGGTCGATCGCGTCGGCGGTGTTGAGCTCGAGCAGGTTGAGGCGCGTCGTGCAGAGGTGGACGCCGTCCATGGTCCAGTCGTGGAGCCCGGCCACGCCCAGCGCGCAGCCGTCGCAGGCCCCCTTGGTCAGCACGTGGTAGGCGTAGGCGGGATGGGCCCGGTTGGCCCAGGCAACGCGGGCCATGTCGCGGTAGTGGTTGGGCTTCTGCTCGCCGACGCCGTTGGGCCGCCACCCGGCCCACAGCCGGGGGTTCCAGCCGGTGAACTGCTCGCGCAGGCCCACGCCTAGTCCTCGGACATCATCGCCGCGCCGGCTCGGAGCGCAGGGTCGGCCCGGCGCGGCAGCTCCTCGGGCGCGTACACGTTGAGGCGCCCGCCGCGGGCGAAGCCGCACAGCGTCATCCCCGCCAGGCGGGCAGCGCTCACCGCCAGCGACGACGGCGCGCTGACGGCCACCACGGTGGAGAGCCCGGCCGCCCAGGCCTTCTGCACGATCTCGAAGCTGGCCCGCCCGCTCACGTACAGGCCAAGGCCCCCAGCGGGCAGCCGATCGTCGAGCAGGAGCCGGCCCACCACCTTGTCGACGGCGTTGTGGCGGCCGATGTCCTCGCGGGTGAGGACCGGCGTGCCGGTCCGATCGAACACCACCGCCGCGTGGACCGCCCCGGTGGCGTCGAACAGCCGCTGGGTGGATGTGACCGTCTCGGGGACCCGGGTCAGCACCTCCAGCGGGAACGGCTCGGAAGGCGGCAACGCATGCAAGCGCTCGCGCAGATCGTCGATGGCGGTCGTGCCGCACATGCCGCAGGCCGACGTGGTGGTCGTCAGCCGGGGCCGGGGCGGCGGCGCCTGGCCCCCGGTCTCGACCGTCACCACGTTGAACTCGCTGTCAACCGCGGAACCGGTGCCGCAGTAGCGGCACTGGCGGACGGATGCGCCGGCCAGCAGGCCCTCGGTGAAGCAGAAGCCCGCCGCCAGCTCGAAGTCTTGGCCCGGCGTGCGCATGGTCGTGGACACCAACACCCCGTCGAGCTGGATCTCGAGCGGCTCCTCGACGATGAGCTGGTCGGGCTGGCGCGTCACGCCGGATCCGTCGTAGCGATGCGTGAGCACCTTGGCGGTGCGCCCCCGTGACACGCCATCGAGGGTATCGGCGCCTAGCTGACGCGGCGCAGGGTGGCGCTCAGGTGGTGCTGATGGGGCTGACCGACGGCACCCATCGCCAGGTCGTAGCGCAGCGTGTCGCCGGCGACGTGGACGTCACGCGCCAGCGTGACCACCGACTTGGCCGTGGTCGAGCAGGCCACGGCGGTCGATCGCAGGTGCAGCTCGACGCCCCCGCCCGATGTGATGACGGTCCCCTCCTCGATCTCGACGATGCCCGTCGGGTGCGCCATCACCAGCTCCACCCGTCCGTCACCGGCCGGGCGCCAGTAGCCGGCCTCGGCGTGCGCCGGCAGGCCGGTGCCCAGCTTGACCGTCGCCTGCCGGTAGGCGAGGAAGGGCTTGCCGACGTGCGTGAAGTCGATCTCCTCTGAGTACCGGAACGGCTCGATGGTCGGGTAGTGACCCTCGCCCTCCCCTCGCCACGTCCCGAGCAGCAGAGCCCCCCAGGGCTCGACGTCGGGATGCATGGACGGGCTCACATGGCGAACCTACCCCGGCGGCAACGTCTGGCAGGGGCCGCCGCCGCAGGTGTCCACCAGCACGCCCTGCTCGAGGAACGCGGTGGCCATGGTGAGCACCTCGAGCTGGTCACGGCCCTGGCCGTGCGGATCGGTCCCGGCCCGGTTGGGGACGTTGCCGAGCGGCGGGGCCGGCGTGCCGAAGTCCCACACCACCAGGTAGGAGCCGCGGCGGTCGGGCAGGTGCCGGGTGGTGTCGATGCCCCAGAACGGCTCCACGTCCGGGCTGCGCCCCGGGGCCAAGCCGGGCGCCCGCAGCTCGGCGTCGATGGTCCGGGCCATCACCTCGGTGGCGACGTTGGCCACTTGGTGGTCGCCGAACGCCTCGAACAGCATCACCCGGTGGGTCGGCGTGCGCCGGTAGGGGTCGTCGGTCAGGTGCTGGGCGTAGCCGTTGTTCTCGCCGCGGTCCCACAGCATCTGCGCCAGCAGGATCGTGAGCTGCCGGTCGACCCAGTCGGGGTAGTTGGGGTCGAACACCACGCTGAACGGGTCGAAGTCGACGCTGCGGTCTAGCAGGGTCGAGTAGTTCATGGCCGGGACGCCGAGGAACGCCCGCTCCCAGTCCTGCGCCACGGCGGTGAGGGCGCCGCCGAGGATGCCGCCCTGGCTCACGCCGTTGAACGTCAGGTTGCGCTGGTCGAGCAGCGGGGTGCCGTCAGCCGCCTGGAACGCCGGGTCGGACGAGAACCCGTCCGGGTGCTTCATCAGCCGGCCCAGGAACAGGAAGTTGAGCATCGACTGCTGCAGGCGGTCGGGGATGCTGCGGAACGCCGACATGTCGCCGAGCGCCTGCAGCACCACGCCGATGTCGTCCTCGGACATGCCGATCCACCACGTGGCGCAGGTGGTGGTGTTGCTCACCCGGGCGTAGCGGGAGCTGGCCCCGAGCGCCTCGCGCGCCGATCCGAGCAGGCCGTGACCGTAGAGCATCATCCGGGTCGGGTTGGCGGTGCCGTCGGCGTCGAGCGCCGACGTCGGGACCGTGCATATGAAGCGGGCGGTGTAGGTGCCGTTGCGGGCCGGGACGGGGTCGTCGCCCGGACCGTTGCCGTTGTTGAGCACGGCGCCCGGCTCGCCCGTGCCGGTCAGGTAGTTGGGCACCTCGAAGGTCCCCTGGATCTCGCGGGCCAGGTTGCCGCGGGTGCTGGGCACGTTGCTGGTGACGGTGAAGTCGGGCGCCGCCTCGCCGAGCTGGGCGAAGGCGCCGTCGCGCATGGCCAGCAGCCGCTCGGACAGGTTCTCGCCGCTGGCGACCGTGAAGTCCCAGGCCAGCACCAGCTCGTCGCGGTCGACGTGCGCTAGCCCGAGGCTGCCGAACAGATCCTCCATGTGGGGCCGGCGGTCCTCGATGGCATCGATGCTGGTGTCGAGCCGGTCGCGGTAGGCACGGAAGACGTCGGACGGCTCGATCGGCTGCCCGGTGCCGTCGACCACGTCGCGTATGGCGACGATGTAGCGGTGGCCTTCCCGGAAGTTCTCGGCGGGGCGCACGAACAGCAGGCGGTGGGCGTCGTCGGGTGCCCGGCTGTCGACCTCGGCCCAATAGGGATGGCGCCGACCGGTCTCGGCGTCGATGACGACGATCGGGGCGTCGCGGTCGAGCGAGCTGCCCATGTCGGTGATCGGCGCCGCGCCGCTGGCCGCCAGATCGATGCCGGGGAGCAGGGCCACGAGGGCCGAGCCGGGCGAGAAGCCGTCGTTGCGGTTGAGCTCGGTGGGATCGACGTGCACGCCGGCGGCGTTGGCGGGCGTGGCGTCGGGGGCCAAGTCGACCCGGCGCCCGGTCTCCGTCGAACCGTCGCTCACCGTGAAGTAGTCGTTGGGGAACGGCAGCAGGCAGCGCTCGCCGCCGAGCGGGTCGCACTTGGCGGGGTCGGTCGGCAGGGTGACGTCGATCGATCCGGCGTAGGGGTAACGGCCGCCGGCGCCGTGGCCGTGGTGCTGGCCCTTCCCAGCGGATGCCGGTGCCACGGTCGCGACGGCGAGCACCGCGACCAGCGCCGCCGTGAACCCCAACACGATCCGGCGAGCGCGCCCCTTGCGTCCGAGCTTCATCGCAACCCCCATATGTGACGATGACGTCAGAACGCTATCTGACGCGCAGCCGAACGGCCGATGACCTCCGCCGCGAGCGAAGGTATCGGCGGACGGGTGTCGCGCCGGTGAACCTTGCGCCATGCTCTGCCCGTGAGGGGGGAACCGCCCCAGCCGCCGCCAGCCGAGCCGCCGCCGCTGACGGTGGGTCGCATGCTGGCGCGTGGGCTCGCCCTCCGCTGCCCGCTGTGCGGCGAGGGTGGGCTGTTCCACCGATGGTTCATGATGCGGGAGCGCTGCCCCCGCTGCAGCTTCCGGCTCGAGCGTGTCGAGGGGCACTGGCTGGGCGCGTGGTTCCTCAACATCCTTGTCAGCTCGGCCGCCGTCCTGGTGGCCGTGGTGCTGGGGTCGGTCACCACCTACCCGGGATCGCTCGTCCCGGCGGTCGTGGCGGTCGTGGCGGTGGGGGTGGTGGTCCCGCTCGTGTTCTTCCCGTGGTCCAAGACGCTGTGGAGCGCCATCGACCTGGCCATGCGGCCGCTAGAGCCCGAGGACGACGTCGACCCCCGCTGGATCCCTCCGACCCACCACCACGAGGCGTGAGACGTGAGGTTCGCCCGGCGCCCTCAGATGAGCCCGGCGAGATGCGCCTGGTCGTTGAAGCGGACCAGCTGCCACGAGCTCGCCGGCGGGCGGTACGGGCTGGTGCCGTAGCGCCACTCGGTGATCGAGGCGTTCTCGGGGCTGAACCAGGCCCGCTCGCCGTCGGCGTCCGGGTCGAGCGCCAGCCAGCGGATCATCGAGTGGACGATCACCCCGCCGTGGCAGGCGACGACCACCGTGGCGCCGGCGTGCCGCTCGATCAGCTGATCGATCCCGGCGCTCACCCGGTCGGCCATCTCGCGCCAAGTCTCGCCGCTGGGGTCGCGCCGCAGGTCGGGATGCCAGCCGTCTGAGGGGACGGGGTAGAGCCGCTCGTAGTCCTCCCACGACAGGCCGTCGCCCTCGCCGGGATGGTGCTCGCAGAAACCGCAATCCTGGACGACGTCCGGGGCTCCGAGCGCGGGCGCCAGGATCTGCGCGGTCTCCACCGCCCGGGGCATCACGCTGGCGTAGAGCGCCGCCACCTCGCCCAACTCGTCGGAGGCCTTCCACCGGTCACGCAACGCCTCGACCTGTAGGCGCCCTCGCGCCGACAGCCCACGGCAGCCCTCGTGGCCACCCACGATCCCCAGCTCCTGGGCCCGCGACTCTCCGTGGCGCACCAACACGATCCGGGTCCCGTCCATGACGAGCCACGCTACCGGTGCACCGGCGGCTCGCCCTCGGGTTTGGTAACGCTACCGGGACGCGGAACCGCCGCCCAGGAGGGCGGCGGTTCCGAACGTGCCGTGATCGGCCGGTTTCGGGGCTGGGACTAGAAGTCCTCCATGCCACCGCCGGCGGGCATGGCCGGGGCCTTCTCCTCGGGCTTGTCGGCGATGACGGCCTCGGTGGTGAGGAACAGGGCGGCGATCGACGCCGCGTTCTGCAGCGCCGAACGGGTGACCTTCGCAGCGTCGATGATGCCGGCCTTGGTCAGGTCCTCGTACTCGTCGGTGGCGGCGTTGAGGCCCTCGGAAACGCCCTCGAGCGCCCGGACCCGCTCGGTCACCACGCCGCCCTCGTGGCCGGCGTTGATGGCGATCTGCTTGAGCGGCTCCTCGAGCGACCTGCTCACGATGCGGGCGCCCGTCGCCTCGTCACCGGACAGGCTGTTGACCAGCTCGCCGACCTTGGTCTGCGCCCGCAGCAGAGTCACGCCACCGCCGGCCACGACACCTTCCTCGATGGCGGCCTTGGTGGTGGACACCGCATCCTCGATGCGGTGCTTCTTCTCCTTGAGCTCGACCTCGGTGGCGGCGCCGACCTTGAGGACGGCAACGCCACCGGACAGCTTGGCCAGGCGCTCCTGCAGCTTCTCGCGGTCGTAGTCGGAGTCGGTGTTGTCGATCTCGTTCTTGATCTGCTGGATGCGGCCCTTGATCTCGTCGTCGGAGCCGGCGCCCTCGACGATGGTCGTCTCGTCCTTGGTGACGATCACCTTCTTGGCCCGGCCCAGGAGGTCCAGGGTCGTGTTCTCGAGCTTGAGGCCGACCTCCTCGGTGATGACCTGACCACCGGTGAGGATCGCCATGTCCTGCAGCATCGCCTTGCGCCGCTCGCCGAACCCGGGGGCCTTGACGGCGGCCGACTTGAACGTGCCCCGGATCTTGTTGACCACCAGGGTGGCCAGGGCCTCGCCCTCGACGTCCTCGGCGATGACGACCAGCGGCTTGCCGGCCTGCATGACCTTCTCGAGCACGGGCAGCAGGTCACGCACGTTCGAGATCTTCGAGCCGACGAGCAGGATGTGGGCGTCGTCGATGACGGCCTCCATCCGGTCGGGGTCGGTCACGAAGTAGGGCGAGATGTAGCCCTTGTCGAAGCGCATGCCCTCGACCAAGTCCATCTCCATGCCGAAGGTCTGCGACTCCTCGACGGTGATGACGCCGTCCTTGCCGACCTTGTCGATGGCCTCGGCGATCATCTCGCCGATCTCGGGATCGGCGGCCGAGATGCCGGCCACCTGAGCGATCTGGTCCTTGGAGTCGACGTCGACCGCCACGTCGGCGATCGCCTCGACGGCCTCGGCCACGGCGGCCTCGATGCCCTTCTTGAGGGACATCGGGTTGGCCCCGGCGGCCACGTTGCGCAGGCCCTCGCGCACCATCGACCACGCGAGCACGGTGGCGGTCGTGGTGCCGTCGCCGGCGACGTCGTCGGTCTTCTTGGCGACCTCCTTGACCAGCTCCGCCCCGATCTTCTCGTAGGGGTCTTCGAGCTCGATCTCCTTGGCGATCGACACGCCGTCGTTGGTGATGGTCGGCGCGCCCCACTTCTTGTCGAGGACGACGTTGCGGCCCTTGGGGCCGAGGGTGACCCGGACGGCGTCGGCCAGCTTGTTCATGCCGGCCTCGAGGCTGCGGCGGGCCTCCGTGTCGAAAGCGATGATCTTGGGCATCCCTGAATCCCTCCGTTGGGCACGGGGTTAGCACTCGATTGGTGTGAGTGCTAGCCAGTCAAGCACCTCAGATCAGCACTCGCAACCGGGGAGTGCTAACCGGCGGATTCGGGATCGGGTTCGGGATCAGCCCCCGGCGACGGCCGGGATGATAGACAGCTCGGCCCCCTCGGGGACTGGGGTGTCGAGGCCCTGGAGGAAGCGGATGTCGTCGTCGGCCACGAACACGTTGACGAAGCGCCGCAGGTTGCCGTCGTCGTCGAGCAGCCGGTCGGCGAACCCGGGGTGCGCCTTGTCGAGGCCGTCCAGCACGTCGCGCACGTTGGATCCTTCCAGCGTCACCTCGGACTCGCCCCCGGTGAGGGTGCGCAGCGTCGTGGGGATGCGGACGGAGACGGTCATTGCTGGTCCCTCTGGTCGTCAGACAGCGCGGCGATGCTAGCCAACGGCCTCGGCGGCACCGACATTCCGCCCGCTCGTCCCGAACCGGCCGGCAACCGGCGGATCACGTCGGAGACGCGCTGGCCAGGAGCTCGGCGGCCACGGCCTCGATGCACCCGAGCGTGTCGTGGTGGGCGCGATCAGGACCGAACCGCTCGACCAACGACACCACCTCCAGCTCCTTGGAGCCCGCCGGATCGAGGTCGTCGACCACCTCGCCGACGATCGCCACGCACGGGACGTCCATCGCCGCCGCCAACCCCGCCACGCCGCCCACCACCTTGCCCTCGAACGACTGCTCGTCGAGGAAGCCCTCGGCGGTGACGACCAGGTCGGCACCGTCGATCATCTCGGGCAGGTCGAGCTCCTCGGCCAAGGCCTCGAAGCCCGGGACCAGTGACGCCCCGGCGACTGCGAGCCCGCCGGCCAGGCCGCCGGCCGCGCCGGCCCCGTCGAGGCTGCGCACGTCGACGCCGTAGTCGGCCAGGTACACCTCCCCCAGGCGCTCGAGGCGGCGGCGCAGCAGCTCCACCTGGGCAGGTGTCGCGCCCTTCTGGGGTGCGAACACCTCGGCGGCATCGACGAACCGGGTGCGGACGTCGCACAGCACCAACAGCTCCACGCCGCCCAACCGGTGCAACGGGTACAGCGCCCGCAGCGCACCCAGCCCTCCGTCGGTGGTGGCCGATCCCCCGAGGCCGACCAGCACCCGCCGCGCCCCGCTGTCGACCGCCGTACCTATCAGCTCCCCGGTGCCGGTCGTCGACGCCGCCACCGGGTCGTTGCCCTCCGGGCCGCCCACCAGCTCCAGCCCCGACGCCCGCGCCATCTCGATCACCGCCGTGCGGCGATCGAGCCGCCATTCCGCCTCCACCGGATCGCCGAGGGGACCGGTCACCGTGGTGGTCCGGTTCGGGCCGCCGAGCACGTCGAGCGTGCCCTCGCCGCCGTCCGCCAGCGGCAGCTCGTCGCACGCCCAGCCGGCGGCGGTGGCGGCGCGCCCGATCGCGGCCGCCACGTCGCCGGCGCTGGCGGTCCCCCGCAGCTTGTCGGGCACGGCGACGACGCGCATGACCCGACAGTGTGGCCCACCCGCCGTGCGGGCTCGGCGCCGGCCACCATCTAGCCTCGGCCCTTCGTGGATCGTCCCGTCGTCATCGTGTCCAACCGCGGCCCACTGTCGTTCCGGCGGGACGAGCGCGGCGAGCTGGTCGCCAGCCGCGGCGCCGGCGGACTTGTCTCGGGCCTGCGACCGCTCGCGGCCGGCAGCGGCGCCACGTGGATCGCCGCCGCCATGACCGACGGCGACCGTGAGGCCGCGACCAAGGGCACGACCGACACCGAGGACTTCAAGGTCCACCTGGTCGCCCTCGACCCGGAGGCGTACCGGCTGGCCAACGACGTCGTCAGCACCCAAGTGCTGTGGTTCGTCCACCACGGGCTCTACGACCTGCCTCGGGCGCCCGCCTTCGGGCGTGACATGCGGGACGCGTGGCAGGCGTACCGACAGGTCAACGAGGCGTTCGCCGACGCCGTCGCCGAGGACGCACCCGAGGGCGCCGCGGTGCTCGTGCAGGACTACCACCTGAGCCTCCTCGGCCTGGGCCTGGCGGAGCGCCGCCCCGACCTGGCGGCCGTGCACTTCAGCCACACCCCCTTCGCCACCCCGACCTGGCTGCGCGTGCTGCCCCACCACGTGACCGGCGAGGTGCTCTCGGGCCTCGCCGCCCACCGGTCCTGCGGCTTCCACTCTCAGCGCTGGGCCGACGACTTCCTGGCCTGCTGCCGCGGCACGCTGGGGCTCGCGCCGGCCACGTTCGTCTCGCCCCTGCCGGCCGACGCCGACGACATGCGGCGGACGGCGGCGTCCCCGGCCTGCGGGGCCGCCCTGGCCGAGCTCGACGCCGTCGTCGGCGACCGGGCTGTCATCGCCCGGGTCGACCGGGTCGAGCTGTCCAAGAACCTGCTGCGCGGGTTCCAGGCCTACGACCAGTTGCTCGAGCACGAACCGGCGTGGCGGGAGCGGGTCGTGTTCCTGGCGTCGGTCTATCCGTCCCGCACCGGCGTTCCCGCCTACGTCGAGTACCAGCGCGAGGTCGATGCGCTGGTCGAGCGGATCAACGAGCGGTGGGCCACTCCGGGGTGGACGCCCATCGTGTACGACAGCCGAGACGACTACCCGCGCTCGGTGGCGGTGCTCCGGCGCGCCGACGTGTTGCTTGTCAACCCCATCCGCGACGGGCTCAACCTGGTGGCCAAGGAGGCCGCCATCGTCAACGAGCGCCACGCGGTGGTCTGCCTGTCACCCGAGGCCGGCGTGTGGGACGAGCTCGGCCCAGCCGTCGAGCGGGTCCAGCCGTTCGATGTGGCCGGGACCGCGGACGCGCTGGCGCGGGCCCTGGCAATGGACCCGGACGACCGCCGATCCCGGGCGGACACCCTGCGTCGGTTGGCCATGGCCCGCCGGCCCGCCGACTGGCTCGCCGATCAGCTCGCTGCGGCGAACTGACGCAGGAGGTCCAGGACGGCCGTCGGGCCGTCGACGACCAGGTCCGCCCGCTCGATCAGGTCGCTCGGCACCTCGGCGCTGGCCACCGCCACGCGCAGGACCTCCATGCCCCGGGCCTCCAGCCGGTCGAGCGCGTCGAACGCCGGCAGGTCACCGCGGTCGTCGCCCACGAAGCACACTGCCTCGACGTCGGCCACCAGGTCCTCCACCGCGGTGCCCTTGTCGGCGGCGATCGGGGGGTGCAGCTCCACCGACATGCGGGCGCGGCGCATCACCAGGCCCGACCGCGCCGCCTGCGCCGCCGCCCAGTCGACCACCGCGGGCTCGATCTCGGGACGTTCCCGGTAGTGCAGCGTGAGCGACAAGCCCTTGGGCTCGACCGCCATGCCGGCCGGCCCGCCCTCCCGGGCGGACCCCGCGGCCTTGGTGACCTCTTCCCGCCAGGCGCCGGCGCCCGGATGGTCGGTCCGCACGCCGTCGCGCACGGTCTCGAGGCCGTAGAGGCCCGAGATCACCACCCCCGCCGGCAGCAGCGGTTCCAGGAACGACGCCGGCCGCCCGGACACCACCGCCACCACCGCAAACCGCCGGGCCAGCGCGGCCAACACCTCGCCGGCGCCCGCCAGCGGCCGGGCGTCGCCGGGCACGTCCACGATGGGGGACAGCGTGCCGTCGAAGTCGAGCAGGAGCGCGGCGCGGCCGGGCCGCTCGACGAACGGCGTCAGGACGTCCGCCGAGATGCGCGGCCCGGTCATGGGTTGGGCAGGTGGTCAGCCCTCGGCGATGTCGGTCCCGACGAGCACCACCAGGTGCGCCCCCGCGGGATCGACCGGGGGCGGCGCCGGCATGGCCGCCACGCCGTCGGCCGGGGCGCCGAGGGTCTCGGCCAAGGCCCGGGCCTCGGCCTCGAACCCCTCGGCGAACAGCACCTGGGTGGCCTCGAGCTGCTGACCTTCGGGGCCGTTGGTGGGATCGACGGTCTGGTAGCCGGCGCCGGCCAGCTGCTCGGTCCTCGCCGCCGCGGCGCCCTCGACGCCCGCGGCGTTGGCCACCCGTACGATCACCTCGCCCGGCGGGCGGGCCTGGGCGGCGGTGGTCGTGGTCTCGCCGCCCTCCTCGGCCGTGGTGTCGGTGGTCTCCGCACCGGGGGCCGCCGTGGTGGACGGGGTCGTGACGGCGCCGTCGGACGACGAGCTGTCCTCGAGGGCCCGCAGGAGGAACAGCCCCAGCACCACGGCCGCCGCGATGAGGACGATGCCCCGGGCCGGGCTGGTCCGGGAGGACACCGGCTGCTCGGTCGGCGGTCGCTCGGTTTGCATGCGGGAGCCTCCTATCGCCCGTGCCCGAGGGTCTTGCGGCCCTCGATGCGGGCCCGGCGGCGCTGAAGGCGCACCCGGCGCAACCGGTGCACGACCAGAGGGTCGTAGGCCGCGGCGTCGGGATCGTCGAGCAGGGCGCTCAGCACTTGGTAGTAGCGGGTCGGCGAGAGGTGGAGGTGCTCGCGGATGCCTGCGCTCTTCGACGTCGGAAGCTGCCACCAGCCCCGCTCGAAGTCGAGGATCGCGCGGTCACGGTCGGTCAGCATCAGTGCATCCTCGCCGGCGTGGCATGCGTGGATCGGCGAGTCAGCGGCGTCGATGTCGGCGGGTCGCCCAGAACGAGACGAGGACGAAGGCACACACCTTGCGGTGCGGTGAGGACGAGGACGCAGCCAGCGGCGGCGCTGTCGAGGACGTAGCGATGCATGGCACGTCGGCGAGGATGCACTTGGACAAGGCTGGCGTGGTGGCCTACCCATTGCAAGCACCCCCCGTGGGGCGCGGCCTCGGGGTCCGCGGTGGGGCGGCGATATCGTCGGGCCGCCGCCCGAGTAGCTCAGCCGGCAGAGCAGGCGCCTTGTAAGCGTCAGGCCGCGGGTTCGATTCCCGCCTCGGGCTCCGTCAGCGGCGGCGGGTCAGCGGCGGCGGGCGATCTCGAAGCATGCCAGCGCCGCCGCCGCCGACACGTTGAGCGAGGCCAGCCGGCCGCGCAGCGGGATCGCAACGAGCTCGTCGCAACGTTCCCGTACCAGGCGGGACAGGCCCCGCCCCTCGGAGCCCAGCACCAGGCAGACGGGGCCCGCAGCCGCGCCGAGGTCGTAGAGGGACGACGGCGCCTCGCCGTCGAGCCCGACCACGTGCACCCCGGCATCGCGCAGCCGGGCGAGCGCCGCCGGCAAGCCGCCGACGACGGCGATGGGGAGGTGCTCCACCGCCCCGGCCGCCGCCTTGGTGGCCGCCGGCGTGACGTGGACCGCTCGATGCCGCGGCAGCACCACGCCGCTGACGCCCGCGCATTCGGCCGACCGCAGGATGGCGCCCAGGTTCCCGGGATCGGTCACGCCGTCGAGGGCGACGAGGAAGGGCGCCAGGGTGCTGCGGTCATCGGCGGTCCCCGGGGCGGCGCCGCGACGACCGGCCACGAGGTCGTCGATATCGGCTTCGGGCAACGGTGCGGCCAGGGCCAACACGCCCTGCGGCGCCTCGCTGCGGGACTGGGCGGCGAAGCGACCCCGCCCGACCACGTTCAGCGCAACGCGGTTGGCCTCGGCCAGCTCGCGGATGTCGCGCAGGATCGGCGCGTCGTCGCCCTCGTCGACCATCCACACCTCGCGCACCCGGCGGGTGCCGGCGAGCAGCAGCTCCCGGACCGCCTGGCGGCCCTCGACCTGGTCGCCCCCCAGTCCACGCCCGGCCGAGCTCACGCGGCCCCGCCGCCCGGCGGGGATCGACGGGGGACGTCCGCGCCCGGTCAGACGCGTGGGCGGGGGCGCGCTACGTCCCCGGGACCCACCGCCCCCGCCGGTGCCGCCACCGCCCGTGCCGCCACGACCGGCAGCGCCACCTCGACCACGCCCCCGACCGGTGCCCGCCGGTCCCGGGCCGGTGCCTGCCTGCCGGCTGCGGCCTTGCCCCTGACCGCCCGAGCCGCCGGAGCCGCCCGATCCACGACCGCCGGATCCGCGTCGGCCCGGCCCGCCCCGACCCGGTCCACCGGAGCGTCCCCGGGGCGGAGTCACGGGGATGCTCCGGCGACCGGGGCCTCGCGGGCGACCAGCGCCACGGCGAAGCAAGCGATCCCCTCGGCCCGGCCGAGGGCACCCAACC
This sequence comes from Acidimicrobiales bacterium, assembly GCA_035641315.1. Classification (GTDB taxonomy): domain Bacteria; phylum Actinomycetota; class Acidimicrobiia; order Acidimicrobiales; family VFJN01; genus DASQUK01. The sequence goes on from DASQUK010000173.1 coordinate 13,074, forward strand.
CCTCGGCCCGCTTGCCCTTGACCGTCACCGGTGCGCCGACCGCCTCGGCCAGCCGAGCCTCCATGGCGCCACGCTGGGGAGCGAGCTTGGGCTCCTCCAGCACGACCGTGCAGTCGACGTTCTGCGGCGACCACCCCGCCTCGCGCAGCGCCGCGGCGGCTTGGCCCAGCAGCCCCACCGAATCGGCGCCCGCCCACGCCAAGTCGGTGTCGGGGAAGTGCTGGCCGATATCGCCCAGACCGGCGGCGCCCAGCAACGCATCGGTGATCGCGTGGGCGACCACGTCGCCGTCGCTGTGTCCGGCGAGCCCCGGCATCCCGGAGAACCCGACGCCGCCCAGCACGAGCGGGCGGTCGGCATCGGCGGAGAACGGATGGACGTCGAAGCCCTGCCCGATGCGGATGGCGGGCTCGTGCGTGTCGGTCACGGCGGCGTCCCGCGCCGGAGCAGCGCCTCGGCGACGATCAGGTCGACCGGGCGTGTGATCTTGAGGTTGGCCGGGGATCCCTCCACGACGACCACCTTGCCACCCGCCGCCTCGATCAGCGACGCATCGTCGGTCGCCTCGGGCTCGCCGGCATGGGCACGCCGGAGCGCCGCCGCCCGGAACGCCTGGGGTGTCTGCACCGCCACGAGCTCGCCACGATCGACGGGAGCCCCGGAGCGATGCCGCAGCGTGTCGGTGACCTCGACGGCCGGCACGGCTGCGTCGGCGCCCTCACGCACGGCCTCGACGACCCGGGCGAAAAGCTCGGCCCCGGCCAGCGGGCGGGCGCCGTCGTGGACGACGACGACATCGGCGTCGTCCGGCACGGCGGCCAGCCCGGCCCGGACCGATGCCGAGCGGGTGGCACCCCCGGCGACGACGGTGTCGGCGCCCGGCTCGGGGGTGTCCAGCCGATCCGGCGCCACGACCGCGACGACGCCGTCGGCCACGTCCCGGCCCACGGCGAGCGACCAGTCGAGCACCCGCCGCCCGCCGAGGTCCTCGTACTGCTTCGGTGTGCCGAAGCGGCTGCCAGACCCGGCCGCCACCACGATCACCCATACCGATCCCATGACGGGCCGGAGGGTAACCGTGTCTCCCGCTCATGGCGCCTTCGGCGCCGGCCCGCTCGGGGCACGGCCTCGCCTTCACTCGGCCTCTGGCACGGAAGTGCCCGGACTCAGCTTGTTTGTCCGGACGTTCCGTCGGCACGTCGTTATCGTTCCCGGTGATGAGCCCCACCGACCTGCTCGCCGACGTCGACTTGTTCGCCGACCTGACCCCCGGCGAGATCCGGCAGCTGACCGATGCGAGCACCACCGAGGACCTCCGGCGGGGCGATGTGCTGTTCCACGAGGACGATGCCCCCGACAAGATGTACGTGGTGGTGAGCGGGCGGATCGCCATCGCCAAGCGGTCGATCGACGGGCGCGAGTCGGTCGTCGCGCTCATGGAGCGGGGCGACCTGTTCGGGGAGATGGGGCTGTTCGAGGGGTTGGGACGATCGGCCGAGGCCCGGGCACTGGAGCCGTCGCAGGTGTTGGCGATCGGCTTCGACCCCATCCGCCAGGTCTACGAGAACCGGCCCGAGCTCCTGTGGGGTGTCGTAGCCCTGCTGGCCGGCAGGCTGCGCACCATGGACGTGGCGCTGGCCGACTCGGTCTTCCTCGACGTCACCGGGCGCACCGCCAAGCGGCTCATCGAGATGGCGGCCGGGTCGGACGAGTTCACGCTCCCGGTCACGCAGGAGGAGCTGGCCGCCATGGTCGGCGCCTCCCGGGAGCGGGTGAACAAGGCGATCGCCAGCTTCGTGCGCCTCGGCTGGATCGAGCAGTCGGAGCGGCGCTACCGCATCACCGACCGGGAGCAGCTCGAGCGTCGCGCCCGCTAACTGCGGGCGGCGTCCACCGCATCGAGGAATCTCAGCACGCGGCGCCAGGCGTCGGCGGCGTCGTCCGGGCGGTGCGCCGGTCGGTCGGGATCGTGGACGAACCCGTGGTCGGCGCCCTCGTAGCGCACGACCTCGACCCCGACGGCCTCCAGCGCGTCGACGTCGGCCGGCGGCAGCCACGGGTCGGCGGTGCCGACCACGGCCAGCGTCGGGCATCGTTCCGGCGAGGCGAGCGCATCGAGCGGCTCACCCTGCGTCGGGCTGCGCCAATCCTCGGGCACGCGGGCCATGCCGTAGAAGGCCGCCGCCCGGTCGAACCGGCCGCTTCCGGCGGCCTTGAGCGTGTACATGCCACCCATGCAGAACCCGATGATGGCCACTGGGACGCATTCGGTGGCGTCCGCGGCCGCCACCGCGTCGCCGAGGACGCGGGCGTCCTCGAGGGAAGCGCCAGCGGCCAGCCGATCGGGCAGCGGCAGGGACTCCCGCCCCGGCCACAGCTCGAAGGCGCACACCGTCCATCCCTGCTCGTCGGCGAGCCGGGCGACCAGGTCGTCGAACAACGGCCGCAAGCCGCCGATGTCCGGCACGACGACCAGTCCCCGCGCCGGTTCCCGTCCGCCCGGCCGGGCGATCTCGGCCGGCGTCCCCGAAGGCAACGTGATCCGCATGCCGGGGTTCTACTCGAACTGGTCAGCTGTAGCGGTCGAGGATGCTGGTTTCGGCCAGGCGGGACAGGCCCTCCTTGATGGCCCGGGCCCGGGATTCGCCCACGCCGGCCACGTCGTCGAGGTCGTCGATCGTGGCGCGCATGATCTTCTGAAGGCTGCCGAACCGGCCGACGATCCGCTCGATGACCGATTCTGGCAGGCGGGGGATGCGCGCCAGCAGGCGGTAGCCCCGTGGCTGCACGTTGGTACCCAGGTCGACGGCGGTGCCGGGCAGGTGGAGGGTCTCGGCCACGCCCTTGAGGTCGAGCAGCTCCTCGGTGCTCATGTCGGCGAGGGCCTTCATGGCCTGGTCGAGCTCCCACTCGGACTCGGGACTGAAGTAGTCGAGGATCACCAGCCGGCGGTCGTCGTCCACGCCGCCCATCAGCTCCTCGAGCTGCAGCTCGACCAGCCGGCCGTCGACGCCCAGCTCGACGATGTCGCCGGAGATCTCGTCGGCGATGCGCCGCACCATCTCGGTGCGCTGCAGCACGTTGACCACGTCACGCACCGTGACCAGGTCCTCGACCTCGAGGGCGGAGAGCGCGGCCGAGACGCTGTCGAGGCGCTGGCGGTAGCGCTCCAGCGTCTGCAGCGCCTGGTTGGCCCGGGTGAGCAGCCGGGGGATGTTCTCGAGCGGGTGCTTCTCGTCGTTGACGTAGACGGCGATGATCGACATGTCCTCCGACACCGAGATGACGGGGACGTTGATCGAGCGGGCCACCCGCTCGGCGGTGCGGTGGCGGGTGCCGGTCTCGGAGGTCGGCACGTTGGGATTGGGCACCAGGTGCACGTTGGCCCGGGCGATGCGGCTGGAGTCGCTGGCCAGGATGATGGCGCCGTCCATCTTGGCCAGCTCCGACAGCCGCTGGGGACTGAAGGCGGCGTCGAGGAGGAAGCCGCCGGAACAGATGTTGAGCACCTCGGGCCCGTCGCCCACCACGATGAGCGCGCCCTTGTTGGCCTGGAGGATGCGGTCGATGCCCTCACGCAGCGGGGTTCCGGGCGCCACGGCCGCAAGGGCGGCCATGAGCTCTGCGCTGGGCCGGGCAACCACATGGCAATGCTAGTGCCCAGGCCAGGGACCCCCGGATGACCTGCTCGCCGGGGATCCCCGTGGCGAGGTGGTTGGAGAGCAGCCATCTCGTCACGCAGATCTCTGCACCACGGGCGCCAGCACGGCGCGTGCGGACGGGAGGGGTGACGCGGACGCGGCCGAGCCCGGCGCGGACGCCGGCATCACCCGGGTGATGCACAGGGCGTCGAGGATCGACGGCGAGCGGGCCAGGCGCATGCCGTCGGGCGGGTCGGGCGCCGATTGGGGCACCACCGCCCGGCCGAACCCCAGCCGGGCGGCCTCGGCCAGCCGCCGCTCGGTGCGGTTCACCTGGCGCAGCTCTCCGCCCAGCCCGACCTCGCCGCACGCGACGATGTCGGGCGCCAGCGGCCGCCCCAGCGCCGACGACGCCACCGCCAACGCCACCGCCAGATCGACGCCCGGCTCGGGCACCCGCACACCGCCGGCCACCGCCACGTGCACCTCGCAGCGCCCGAGCGCCAGCTTGGCGTGCCGCTCGAGCACGGCGAGCACCTGCGCCAGCCGGCCGCCGTCGACGCCCTGTGCCGTGCGCCGCGGCGTCGGCGCCGGGCTGGGGACCACCAACGCCTGCACCTCCACCAGCAGCGGACGCTGACCGTCGAGCACCGGGGCCACCACCGACCCCGCCACGCCGGCCTGGCGATCGGCCAGGAACAGGGCGCTCGGGTCGGGGACGCCGACGAGACCCCGCTCCCCCATCTCGTAGAGCCCCAGCTCGTGGGTGCCGCCGAACCGGTGCTTCAGCGCCCGCAGCATCCGCAGCGCGTGGTGGCGCTCGCCGTCGAACGCCAGGACGGTGTCGACCAGGTGCTCGAGCACCCGGGGACCGGCCAGGCCACCCTCCTTGGTGACGTGACCGACGAGCACCACGGTGACGCCGCGGGCCTTGGCCTCGACGACCAGGCGATGGGCGCAGCCCCGCACCTGTCCCACCGACCCCGGCGCCGAGCTCATCTCGGGGTCGAACACCGTCTGGACCGAGTCGACCACCACCACGTCGGGGCTCAGCGCCTCGATGTGCTGCAGGACCTGCGGCAGCGACGTCTCGGCCACCAGCCACAACGACGGTGCCGCCACCCCCAGCCGCTCGGCCCGCAACGCCACCTGCCGGGCCGATTCCTCGGCCGTGACATAGAGGCAGGTACCGCCCCGGGCGGCCTGGTCGGACAGTGCCTGGAGCAGCAGCGTCGACTTGCCGACCCCCGGCTCGCCACCGAGCACGGTGACGGAGCCCGGCACGAACCCGCCGCCCAGCACCCGGTCGAGCTCGACGTCGCCGGTGGGCACCGGCTCGCTGGCGTCGCCCACTGCCTCGGCGATGGGGATCGGCACCGACGGCGCACCGCCCCCGACCCCGATGCCCCCCACAGCACCGACGCCTCCGGGCCAGCCCGGCCCCGGGCCGAGGCCGGGACCTGGGGGCTGGGCCCGTTCCTCGACCAGGGTGCCGGAGGCGTCGCACGCCGTGCACCACCCCATCCACTTGGGTCCGGCGGCACCGCACCCGGTGCAGCGGTACACGGTCCTGGCCCGGGTCATGCCCGAACCCTATGTACAGGGTGTGACAATCAAGAGGCGGGCGGCTGGCGGAGCTTGAAGTGGATGCCGCTGGGGTCCGCAGCGGTTGCCAGGCGACCGTACGGCGTGTCGTCGACGGGCTCGACGATCGAGCCGCCCAGCTCGACGACCTTCGTCAGCGTGGCGTCGGCGTCCTCGACGCCGAAATAGATCGACCACTGGGCCGCCACACCCTCGGGCAGGAAGCTGCTGGCATCCATGATGCCGGCGAGCGCGCCGTCGCCTTCGCCCAGCGTGGTGTAGCGGAAATCCGGCGTATCGCCCTCGACGTGGGTGTCCCAGGCGAACACCTTGCGGTAGAAGTCGACCGAGGTGTCGTAGTCACGCGTGTGCAGCTCGAACCAGGCCGGCGTGCCGGGCTCGCGGTGGATGCCGAAGCCCTGGTGGGTGCCGGGCCGCCACCCGCCGATGGCCGCCCCGCCCGGGTCGGTCACCACCAGCATGGTGCCGAGGTCCATCACGTCCATGGCGTCGACGATCACCTGACCGCCGTTGGCCTTGGCCGCCTCCACGGTGGCCTTGGCGTCCTCGACTGCAAGGTAGATCGACCAGGCGTCGGGTGCGCCCGACTGTCCGTCGTTGCCCATGCCGCCGGCGACACGCACGCCGTCCTTGTAGAAGGTGAAGTAGCCGCCGAGCTCCTCGGCGGGGTCGTCGGACGTCCAGCCGAACAGCTCGCCGTAGAAGGCCCGGCTCCGCTCGACGTCGGACGTGAACAGCTCGATCCAGCAAGGGGCCCCGACGGGCGCAGAGTCACGCGTGGGCATGGGACGCTCCTTCAGAAGGGTTCCAAGGTTGTCCCTGGTTCGACGGCACGACAGCGCGAAACTCATCGCGGTCAGCGTTCCTGGAGCCGGATTAATTGCCCGGCAACCGTGTTCCCCGGCAACCGGAACGGCGCCAGGAACCGGGCGCGTCGACGTCAGGCCGGCCCGGCCGCCGACGCGCGGGCGCGGCGGCTGCGGACGACCCGAAGACCCAACACGACCACGAGCGCAATCGCGCACGCCGCCGCCCCGGCCGCCAGCCCCACGACCGGCCAGTCCCGCACCGTGCCCGTGGCCTCCATCTCGACCGGATCGCCGCCCAGCTCGGGCGCCCAGCTACGGCTCGACGAGCCGTGCCCCGGCAGGTCGGCCGACACCTCGAGCGAGAACATGTCGGCCAGCGGCTGGCCCAGCTCCTGCTCGATGGCCGCGACGTCCTGACCCAGAGGTTCGCCGGCGAGCGCCGCCGCCAGGCCCTCGTCCCCGAAGGCCTCGAGGCCGCCGCCGAGGTCGGCCGTGCCCTCGAACGTGAACCGCGTCCGCCCGAAGCCGTCCTCCCGCTCGACCCGCAGACCGCGCATGGGGCCGTCCGGGCCGGTGATCTCGGCCAGCACCCGCTCGGCCTCCTCGGGCGTGCCGAACCGCTTGGTGGCCCGCATCCAGACGAGGCCGTCGGAACCGTCCTCCGCCGGCCCGCCGACATCCCACTCCGCGGCCGCCAGGTCGTCGGTCCGCACCAGCGCCACCAGATCGGCGACATCCGAGCGCCCGTCGTCGTCGAGGTCGGGCAGCCGCCCCACCGCGTCGGCGTCGAGCCCCACGGCCACCTCGACCGTGCCCGAACCGTCCTCGACCACGTCGACCGACACAGTGGTCCGCACCTGGCAGGCGGTGGCCGCCAGGGCCACCAACCCGGCCAGGATCGGATTGCGCCCGCCCAGCTTCAGCGGTGCGGCCTCAGCCCTCGGCCGGCGGGGCTGCGCCGCCCGCCTCGGCCAGCTCCATGGGCGGCGGGCTGAACCCCTCGACCGAGCGGAAGACGATGACCCTCTCGCCCGTCTCGGGATCGTCCTCGGCGTCGACCACCACGATCTCGCCGGCCCGCACCTCCTTCATGAGGAGCTTCTCGGACACCGGGTCCTCGACCTGGCGCTGGATGGCCCGGCGCAGCGGCCGGGCGCCGAGCTGGGGGTCATAGCCCTTGTGCGCCAGCAGGACCTTGGCCTCCTGGGTGAGCTCGAGCCCCAAGCCCTGGCCCTCGAGCTGACGCTGCACCCGGGCGATCATCAGGTCGACGATCCGAGTGACCTCGTCGGTCGTCAGCTCGTGGAAGACGATGGTGTCGTCGATGCGGTTGAGGAACTCGGGCCGGAACTGGGACTTGAGCGCGTCGTTGACCTTGTCCTTCATCTTCTCGTAGGAGATCGCCTCGTCGGCCCGGGCGAAGCCCACGTTGGCCTTGCGCAGGTCGGCCGTGCCCAGGTTGGACGTCATGATCAGCACGGTGTTGCGGAAGTCGACCGAACGCCCCTGGGCGTCGGTGAGCCGACCCTCCTCGAGGATCTGCAGCAGCGCGTTGAACACGTCGGGGTGGGCCTTCTCGATCTCGTCGAAGAGCACCACCGAGAACGGCTTGCGGCGGACGGCCTCGGTGAGCTGGCCGCCCTCCTCGTAGCCGACGTAGCCCGGGGGCGAGCCCACCAGCCGCGACACGGTGTGCTTCTCCATGTACTCGGACATGTCGAGCTGGATGAGCGAGTTCTCGTCGCCGAACAGGAACTCGGCCAGGGTCTTGGCCAGCTCGGTCTTCCCGACGCCGGAGGGGCCCAGGAAGATGTAGGAGCCGCTAGGCCGCTTGGGGTCCTTGAGGCCGGCCCGGGTGCGCCGGATGGCCTGGCTGACCGAGCGGATGGCGTCCTCCTGGCCGACGACCCGCTTGTGCAGCTCGTCCTCCATGCGCAGCAGCTTCTGCGTCTCTTCCTCGGTGAGCTTGTAGACGGGAATGCCGGTCCACACCGAGAGCACCTCGGCGATGGCCTCCTCGTCGACCTCGTCGAACAGGTCGACGCCCGAGTCCTTGATCTCGCGCTCCTTGGACTCCTTGCGCGCCAGCAGCTCCTTCTCGGAGTCGCGCAGGCGCCCGGCCTCCTCGAAGTCCTGCGCCTCGACCGCCTTCTTCTTCGACTCGACCACCTGGGCCAGCTCGTTCTCGAGGTCCTTGTAGTCGCCCGGGGTCTGCATGCGCTTGATGCGCAGGCGGCTGCCCGCCTCGTCGATGAGGTCGATGGCCTTGTCGGGCAGGTACCGGTCGGAGATGTAGCGGTCGGCCATGTTGGCCGCGGCCACGAGCGCCTGGTCGGTGATCGTGACCCGGTGGTGCTGCTCGTAGCGGTCGCGCAGGCCCATCAGGATCTCGATGGTGTGGGCGAGCGTGGGCTCGTCGACCTTGATCGGCTGGAACCGTCGCTCGAGGGCGGCGTCCTTCTCGAGGTGCTTGCGGTACTCGTCGAGCGTCGTGGCGCCGACGGTCTGCAACTCGCCGCGGGCGAGCATGGGCTTCAGGATCGACGCCGCGTCGATGGCGCCCTCGGCGGCACCGGCCCCCACGAGCGTGTGCAGCTCGTCGATGAACAGGATGATGTCGCCGCGGGTGCGGATCTCCTTGAGCACCTTCTTGAGGCGCTCCTCGAAGTCGCCGCGGTAGCGCGACCCGGCGACCAGGGCCCCCAGGTCGAGGGTGTACATCTGCTTGCCCTTGAGCGTCTCGGGGACCTCGCCCTTGACGATGGCCTGGGAGAGGCCCTCGACGATGGCGGTCTTGCCGACGCCGGGCTCACCGATCAGCACCGGGTTGTTCTTGGTCCGGCGGGACAGCACCTGCATGACCCGCTCGATCTCCTTCTCGCGCCCGATCACCGGGTCGAGCTTGCCCTCGCGGGCCAGCTGGGTGAGGTTGCGCCCGAACTGGTCGAGCACCAGCGAGCCCTGCGGCTGCGCCTCGCCGGGGGCGCCGCCGCCCTGGCCCTCCTTGCCGCCGGCGTAGCCGGACAGCAGCTGGATGACCTGCTGGCGGACCCGGGAGAGGTCGGCGCCCAGCTTGACCAGCACCTGGGCGGCCACGCCCTCGCCCTCACGGATCAGCCCGAGCAGGATGTGCTCGGTGCCGATGTAGTTGTGGCCGAGCTGCAGCGCCTCGCGCAAGGACAGCTCCAGCACCTTCTTGGCTCGGGGGGTGAAGGGGATGTGCCCGGTGGGCGCGCTCTGGCCCTGGCCGATGATCTCCTCGACCTGGGCCCGGACGGCCTCCAGGGAGATGCCCAGCGACTCCAGCGCCTTGGCGGCGACCCCTTCGCCCTCGTGGATCAGCCCGAGCAGGATGTGCTCGGTTCCGATGTAGTTGTGATTGAGGAGCCGAGCCTCCTCCTGCGCGAGCACGACGACGCGTCGAGCCCGGTCGGTGAAGCGCTCAAACATGCCAAACCCCCAGGGATACGGCGGCTGCGGTTCCTTGCCGCCAATCGACTATACACCCGGCCCTCGGGCGCCCCGTACGCGGGATGCGGGACGTCGAGGTACGGTCTTTGTCTACTTCGACAACACGCCAGGGCCGGTTGCTGTTCCCGGTTTCATCGCTGGTTCATCGGCGCCGGCGCCGTGGACTTGACGGTGGCTCACAGCTCCTCCGGCCGGAGCTGGGGGAACAGCAGGGCCTCGCGGATCGAGGACAGGTCGGCCAGCAGCATGACCAGGCGGTCGACCCCGATGCCGAGGCCGGCGTTGGGGGGCAGGCCCAGCTCCAGGGCGCGCAGGTAGGCCTCGTCGACCACCATGGCGTCCTCGTCCCCGGCCGCCTTGGCCAGGGCCTGCTCCTCGAAGCGGGCCCGCTGTTCGTCGGGGTCGGTCAGCTCCGAGAAGCAGTTGGCGTACTCGCGGCCGCGGATGATGAGCTCGAACCGCTCGGTCACGAACGGGTCGTCGCGGTGCGGGTGGGCCAGGGGCGACACCTCGACCGGGTAGTCGGTCACGAAGGTGGGCCCGGCGATCCGGTGCTCGGCGTGCTTCTCGTACAGCTCCAGGACCAGCTTGCCGGTCCCCCAGCCGGGCTCCCAGGCGACCCCGTGGCGGTCGCAGAGCTCGCGGACCCGGTCCAGCGGCCAGTCGTAGGCCAGGTCCGGCACCCCGATGGCCTCCCGGACGGCGTCGAGCATGGTCACCTCGCCCCAGTCCCCGTCCAGGTCGACCTCCTGGCCCCGGTAGCGGAGCCGGCGACCCCGGCCGGACGCGTCGGCCGCCTCCTGGATGACCCCCCGGGCCAGCTCCATCATGTCCCGGTAGTCCTGGAAGGCCGAGTTGGACTCGAGCATGGTGAACTCGGTGTTGTGGGTGGCGTCGATGCCCTCGTTGCGGAACACCCGCCCCAGCTCGAACACCCGGTCGACCCCGCCGACGAGCAGCCGCTTCAGGTACAGCTCGCCGGCCACCCTGAGGTAGAGGTCGGTGTCGAGGGCGTTGTGGTGGGTGACGAACGGGCGGGCCAGGGCGCCGCCGGGGACCGGGTTGAGGATCGGGGTCTCGACCTCCAGGAAGCCGCGGGCCAGCATCGACTCGCGCAGCGACCGGACCACCCGGGTGCGGACCCGCATGGCCTGGAGGGCGGCCGGGTTGACGGCCAGGTCGAGCTCGCGCTGGCGGGAGCGGACCTCGACGTCGGTCAGGCCCTTCCACTTGTCGGGCAGGGGCCGCAGGGCCTTGCCGAGCAGGAACACCTCGGTCGCCCTGACCGACAGCTCGCCCTTGCGGGTCTTGACCACCGGGCCCTCGACCCCGACCCAGTCGCCGACGTCGAGGTCGAGCACGACCTCGAACTGCTCGTCCCCGAGGGTCCCGACGGCCAGCATGACCTGGAGCTCCTCGCCGTCGTGGCGGAGGGTCCAGAAGGCGAGGCGGCCCATGGCCCGCTTGAGCACGATCCGGCCCGCGACCCGGACGACGTCGCCGGTCTCCTCGCCCGCCTCCAGCTGGTCCCAGCCGCGGCGGACCTCGCCAAGGGTGTGGGTGCGCCGGAAGCCGACCGGGTAGGCGTCGATCCCGGCCGCCAGGAGCCGGGCCAGCTTGACCCGGCGGGCCTGCTCGACCGCCGAGCGGTGGTCGTCGTCGGGCACGGGGGGGCGGCTCCTCGGGGGCAGGCTGGCGGTCTCCCGCCGCATGCTACCCGAGGGGCCGCCCCCACCCCGCGGTCAGCGCCGGTCGTCGGGGCGGTCGGGACGCTCGCCCTCCGGGCCGGTGGTGGTCAGGTCCTCCTCGGCGACCACGGTGCCGGTCCGCCGGGTGACCAGGTAGTTGACGGCCCACAGGACCAGGCCGCCGATCAGCAGGTAGATGGCGATCTGGTAGATCTCGCCGGTGCGGTTGATCGGCAGCAGGAAGATCACGGCCACGATGGCCCCGATGACCGGCATGATCGCCGGGGCCACGAAGTGGCTATGGGCGACGGGGTCGCGCCGCAGCACCAGCACCGAGATGTTGACCAGGAAGAACACCGACGTCAGCAGGAGCACGGTGGTGTCCGACAGCCCGGACAGGTCGTCGGTGGTGAGGATCAGCAGGATCGACAGGGCGGTGGTGAACACGATCCCGAACCAGGGCGTCCTGCGGGGCGAGATCCAGGCGAACGGGGCCGGCAGCACCCCCTGGTTGGCCATGCCGTACAGCAGCCGCGAGGCCATCAGCATGTTGATCAGCATGGTGTTGGAGACCGCGATGATCGAGATGACCGAGAACAGGGTGCCGGCGTCCCAGTCGAGCCCCCGCTCCACGATCTCCAGCAGCGGGCCCGAGGACTCGGTGAGCACGTCGAGGGGCACGGTCATGGCCGCCGTGAACCCGACCAGCAGGTAGATGACGCCGGCGGCGAGGATGCCGGTGAGCAGCGCCGGCGGGAAGGTGCGCGGCGGGTCGCGGACCTCCTCGGCCATGTTCACCGAGTCCTCGAAGCCGATGAAGGCGTAGAAGGCGGTGGCCGCCCCGGCGGTCACGCCGGTGAGGGCCCCGAAGCCGGACTCCTTGAACTCGAAGGCCTGCCCGGGGTTGCCCTCGCCCTGGATCAGCACCCAGGCGCCGATCAGGATGATGAAGATGAGGCCGCTCAGCTCGATCAGGGTGATGGCGATGTTGATGCGGATGGACTCGCCCACCCCGCGGTAGTTCACGGCCGCGACCAGCAGGATGACCAGGATGCCGATGAGCACGGTGGGCGGGTTCTCGGTCCCGAACACCCCGGTCCAGTAGCGGCCGCCGACCCGGGTGGCCGAGAACGAAGCCGAGGTGACCCCCGACGCCATGACGGCGATGGTGACCATGAAGCTGAGGATGGTCACGTGGAAGGCCCGGTGGACGTACAGGGCGGCCCCGGCGGCCCGCGGGTACTTGGTGACCAGCTCCAGGTAGGCGAACGCGGTCACCAGGGCCAGCAGGAACGAGACCAGGAACGAGGACCAGATCGCCCCGCCCACGTCGCCGGCGACCTGGCCGGTGAGGGCGTAGATGCCGGCGCCGAGGATGTCGCCCAGGATGAAGAAGGTCAGCATCGGCCGGGTGATGACCCGGTTGAGGCGGGTCTCCTCGGGGTCCTCGATGCTGGTGATGTGGCCCGGGGCGCCGGGCGGCGGGTGCTCCTCCGGCTCACGACCCGTGCTGTCGGTCATGCTGGCCACCTCCTGGGGGCGCTACCCGTCGGATCGAGGCATGCACGTCGAACCTTAGCAAGAACGCAGGACGGGACGAAGCGTTGGAGGATCGCCCGTGATGTCGTTACCGCGCGGTTAGCCCGGCCGGGCATGGTTGCACCGGCTCACGGCGGACCCTCGCGATCGGGGCAACCTACCCCGCCGGAGCCGCGCCGATGACGACGACCACGCATGCAGGCAGGCAGGCCCGACGCTGGGCCGCCGTCACGCCGAGGGCATCTGTCCTCCGCCTCGGCGTCAGGTCGTCAGGGTCGCTACCCGGACCGGCCGCCGAGGCTCGCGCCGAGGCGTGTGGAGCGACCCCCGAGCCCGACCCCGGCCCCCGCCCCCCATCCCCCAGGGGCCGGGGTCGGGCACCGGCGCACCGCCCCGTGGCGCCCCCCAACAGCGCGGCCGCCCGTGCGACGTGGCCTGGGGGGCCGATGAGCTAGCGCGG
>DASQUK010000174.1:0-6031 GCA_035641315.1 Acidimicrobiales bacterium
CCCGGCATGGTCATCGGCGGCTTCCTCGGGCTCGGCCTCTGGCGGCTCTTGCACACGGTGGCCCCGGGCATGCCCGGCGTGTCCGCCCCCTTCATGGTCGTGGGCTTGATCGCCTGCTTCGGCAGCTTCGCCCATGCCCCCTCGGCCTGATGCTGATGGTGGCCGAGATGACCGGCAGCCTGGCCCTGCTACCCCCAGCCATGGTCGCCCTCGGGCTCGCTACGCTCATCGTGGGCAACGACACCATCTACCAGAGCCAGCTCCGCAGCCGCGCCGACGCCCCCGCGCATCGGGCCGCCTTCGGGCTGCCGCTGCTGAGCAGCGTGCCACCGATGCCATGGCCAACCCGAGCCTGACGCTGCGCGTCGACACGCCCGCCAGCGACGCCGCTCGCCTGCTCGATGCCAAGAATCTCCCGGGCGCACCCGTTGTCGCAGACAACGGCGAGCTGGTCGGCGTGGTGTCCGCCAACGGGAGCAAGCCCACGGCCGATGCCAGCTCCCAGGACGTCATCGACCGCTCCTACCCCAGCGTCCCCGCCGACCGGGGTATGGACTTCGCTCTCGACGCCATGGTCTCCGCTGGCGTCGACTGGGTACCGGTGGTCGACGATCGCAGTCGCGTCGTCGGCATCGTCGCCATGAATCAGGTCATCGCCGGCTACCAACGCGCGCTCCGACGCTCCTTGCACCAACTGGCCGACGTCAGGGGCAGCTCGGTCCTCGTCGAGGCACCCATCGGCGAAACATCGCCATTCGCCGGCACGACCGTTGCCAGCGCTCCGTGGCCACGCGGGACCGTCGTGCTCAGCATCGACCGCCACAGCCAACTCATCACCCCCCAACCCCAAACCCCCTTGCACGCTGGCGACGTCATAGTCGCCGTCGCCCCCGCCGCCACCGAAACAGAACTACGCCAAGGACTCGACGGAGCGGCGGCATCACGACAAGCACATAGGCACACTCGCCACACTCTGCCCACACGAGGTGATGCCCGATGACCGATGCACTCTTGATCGGCGTGGACGGCTCACCCGCCAGCCAGCGAGCGGTCGAGTGGGCAGTGCAGCACGCCCTCGCCAACCACCTCGCCGTGATCGCTGTCCACGTCCTCACCTATTCCGCCGAGTTCCAACATGACCTGCCGTCCACCGGACTGACCAACTGGCGTCCGGCCCTTCGCCACGAGCTCGAGCACGCATGGCACCCCGCCGATCCGGTTGTCCTTGACGATCAGGTTCCCGTCCGCGCCGACGAGGAGCGTGTTGTGCGCCCCATCGCTCGGCAGCTCCGCCTCGGCGGCGAGGGTGAGGTCGAAGCGGAGACGATGGAGGTAACGGCCGTTCACAACGTAAAGGTCGCCGTTCTCGTGCACGACCATCGCCCCGCACCAGATGTGGCCGCCGGTGGGCAGCGGCTCAGTGGTCGCCAACGGGTCGAGGGTGAGCGGGTCGACCCGCTCGACGAGGCCGATCGGGTGGGTGGCCGCGACGGGCGACGTCGAGTGGAGGTACAGCTCCCCTGGGTCACGCCAGAGGAACATGACGTTCCACCGTTCCGTATCTCGGAGCGTGAGATCGAGAGACTCTCCGTCGAGGATGCCGAGGCCCCGGCCGTGAAGCGCCTTCTGGCGGCGGGGACCGCCACATTCAGCTGGGAACAAGCTCGGGTAGTAGCCGGCGAGGCGGTCAACCGTGTCGAGAGCCGTCACGTCTCTGATGTACACGACTGCCACTAAGCCGATCACCTTCCAGCCGCCGAGCCGGCGATCTGGGACGGTGGGGCGTGGTCGCAGCCGGCGTGCGGGGGCCCGGAGCCGGACTGCCTTGAATCAAGGAAGGTTCAACTCGCAGGGTCGGCTTCTATCGACAAGGGCAGCTGGAGATGGCAGACAGACCGACACTCACGCTTCGAGAACGACGCAGAGCCCGTCGAGGCGTTCGCCGCGAGTTTGCAGGCCTCGCCGCTTCGTGCCGTTGGCGGTAGGATGACACCTGGTCACGACCTGTGCGGCCCGGATCCTCGAGGCGTGACGCCAAGCCGCGCTGTCACACGCGGAGGTCGTCATGGTTCGTGGAGCAGTTACCGCTGTGCTCGTGGGCGCGGCGATCGCTATGCAAGTGCGCCTACTCGGGCGCGTGACCGCTGACGCCGGTCCTCAGGTCGTGGGCCTGCTGGCGTCGTCTGCGGGCGTCGCGGTGGCGCTTGTCGCGGTCGTCCGGGACTGGGCCGCCGTCGGCCGGGTTGTGACGCGCCCGGATTGGGGTGTCGCTGGTGCCCTCGGCGTCGTCGCCGTCGCCGGCCTCGGCGCCGCCAGCGCCCGGGCAGGCACCGTCGTGACGGTGGCGGGATCGATCGCCGGCCAACTCGTCGCTGGCGCCGTACTGGACCGGGTCTGATGAGTCTCCGGTGGGCTGCCTGGGGTCCGGGCGCGCACCACTGGTTGTCCCACGGTGAGTCCCCTCCATGCGCATGGTCGGGCCGCCCGTTTCCAGTCCTCGGCCTCGCAGTCGAGACTTCGGTGGCTGCCGGAACTCATCGGTGCTCGCCGCCGAAGCCGCTCACGAGGGTCACGCCGTGACGTGTGAGCGCCCCGGCCACTGCCTCCCAGGACCGGTTGACAACCCACGGCAACGACCCGCTCGTATTAGCAAGCCGTTTGCAAGGCGACACTCCTGGCTGCGCCACAGGCCTGTGACCAGGCCAAACAGGCCGTCAGTCGTGTCGGGCGTGGGAGTTGCGGTCACACCCCCGTCTCGCCACCCCAAGTGTGTTTCCGGACATGACATGGCTCGGAAACCACGAAACCCGACACACTCCGTGAGCGTGTCGGGCGTGGGAGAGGTCGTGTCGGAGGGGGGACTTGAACCCCCACGCCCTTAATCGGGCACTAGGCCCTCAACCTAGCGCGTCTGCCAATTCCGCCACTCCGACGTGGCTGTCCGGGAGCCCGGGCAAGGGAGACACTTTAGCGCAGGGGGCCTCGGCTCCCAATCGTCTGCGGCCGCCCCGTAACCGGCGTCAGCGGCGGCGGCGACGGCGGCGAAGGAAGACGCTGAGGAGCCACAGGACCGTGAGCCCCACGGCGGCGGGAGCCAGGCGCTTGGCCACCGGCGCACCGGCGGCTTCCAGCAGGTCGACGGGTTCGGCCTCGGGGGAGTCGACGACACGGACCGCCGGACCGGACGTGCCGTTGGCTCGGGCGCGGTCGGCGTCGCCCGCCGCAGCCGAAGTGGCCTCGGTGGTCGGCGCGGCGGCCGCGGAGGCTGTCGAGGCCCTCTGGCCCGGCCACTGCGCAGCTTCGGTGACGTCGGGCTGGAGCGTTGCCGCCGCCCCCTCCGATGCGATGTCCCGGGGACCGGGGACGGCCGATCCGGGCGAGCTTGCCTGGACCCGTGGCGTCGACGGGGACGGCGCACCGCCAGGCTCGCCGGCACCAGCCTGATCACCCGCGGCAGTCCCCTCCCCCGCCAGCAGCTTGGTCTCCAGGCAGTCGGCGAACTGGCCGAGCAGCTTGGAGGACACGTCGGCCAGCACGCCGCGGCCGAACTGGGCCACACGACCGGTGATGGTGAGATCGGTCGCGACCGAGATCTTGGTGCCGTCGCCGTCGGGCTCGAGCTGCGCCGTGATGGTTGCATTGGCGTTGCCCTGACCCCTGGTCTCGCGGCCCTCGGCGCGCAGCACGGCCCGGTGGGCGGCGACATCCTGCTCGACAAAGCGCGCCGCGCCCTTGTACTGCGCGGTGATGGGCCCCACCTTGACCTTCACGACCCCGCGGTACTCGTCGCCCTCGATCTCCTGGAGCTGCGCCCCGGGCATGCACGGCGCGATCCGCTCGACGTCGGTCAGGACCTCCCAGGCCTGCTCGACCGGGACCCCAACCCGGAACTCGTTGGTCAGCTCCACGTCACCAGCTCCACTGCGTCAGCTCCATTCGCTCAGATCGTCGACCGTGTCGATGTCGGCGGCACGCCCCGCACACGGTACTTCCACCACGAGGTCGGGCCGACGCCGGATGACCACCCGTGCCCCTTCGTCCCCTGCGAGCGGCAGCAGGGGCCAAACCAGCGACGACAGGCGCACCGGGTTGCCCCGCACGCCGGCGTACGTCGCCACCGCGATCGGCTTGGCGTTCGCCCGGGAGACCCGCCGCCACGAATCAGCGAGAACCAGCGGCTGGTCCCCCAGCCCCACCACCACGGCGTGGTGCCCGTCACGGCGGGCCCGGGTCACGCCGGCCTTGAGAGAGGTTGCCATTCCCTCCCGCCAGCGGTCGTTGTCGACGAACTCCACGGCATCGACCGCCAGGCGCGGGACCGGCAGCTCGGTGGCGCCCCGCACCACGTACGTGGCGTCCAGCTCGGCGGCGGCCGCGTTCTCTATCGCCCACTCCACGACCGTGCGCCCCAGGTAGGGGGCGAGCAGCTTGTGGCCCTCGCCGCCCGATGCCGTGAACCTTGATCCCCCGCCCGCCGCCAACACGATCGCTGCGACGGTCACCGCGCTAGCCGCCGGACGGGGCACCCGGCGGCCCGGGGTCGCCGCCGTGGATCGGTCCCGCAGTGTCGCGCAGGGGGCGGGCGTCATGGCGTCCCGTGCGCTGGGCGATGATCTCGGAACAGATCGACACCGCCGTCTCCTCGGGCGTCCGAGCTCCGATGTCAAGCCCGATCGGGGCCCGGATGCGCCATAACCCCAGGTCGTCGACACCGGCCTCCTTCAGGCGGACCACCCGGTCGGCGTGGGTCCGCCTGCTGCCCATGGCGCCGATGTAACCCACGTCGGTCGCCAGCGCCGCCACGAGTGCGGGGACGTCGAACTTCGCGTCGTGGGTCAGCACACAGACAGCGTCGCGCACCGTCAGCCCGCCGCCGACGCGGCCCAGCAGGCGATCGGGCCAGTCGACCACCACCTCGTCGGCCTGGGGGAACCGGGCGCGGGTGGCGAACACCTCGCGGGCGTCGCACACCGTCACCCGGTAGCCGAGCACCTTGGCCACCCGCACCAGCGCCGCCGTGAAGTCCACCGCGCCGAACACCAGCATCTGCGGCGGCGGGGCGAAGCTCTCGACGAACACGGCGACCACCGCCTCCCGCGCCTCGCCGTGCTCTCCGTAGTGGCGGACCACCGTGGTGCCCGCGGCCAGCTCGCCCAGCGCGTCACGGGCGACGACGCGATCGAGGTCGGCGTTGCCCAGCGAACCGAGCGGATCACGTTCCGGCCCGACCAGCAGCTTGCCGCCCTGGCCCGGACCGGCGATCACGGTGGCCAGTGCCACCGCCGCCTCGGCCCGGATGGCCGCAGCCAGCACCTGGTACAGACCCGAGCCCGACGACGCCACGTCAGCGTTCACCAGTCCATCGGCTCCAGGAACAGGTGGATGGTGCCACCACAGGTCAGGCCCACGGCGAACGCCTCGTCGTCGCTGTACCCGAAGGTCACCACCTTGCGCTCGCCGGTGCGCAGCACCTCCAGCGCCTCGGCCACCACCGCTCCCTCGACGCAGCCACCCGACACCGAGCCGATCACCTCGCCGCGCTCGTTGACGGCCATGGCCGCGCCGGGCGCCCGGGGCCCCGAGCCGTCGAGGTCGACCACTCGGGCGATGGCCACAGCCACACCCTCGGCGCGCCAGCGGTCGAGGTCGTCGAGCAGGTCTCTCATGTGGCCGTCCTTCCCCTGTCACGCACAGGTCTCACCGGGCCACCAGCTCGGCCAGCGCCTCGAGCGAAGCCACCGAGTGGCCCTCCACGAACTCGTCCACATGCGGCAGCGCGGCCGCCATGCCCTGGGCCAAGGGCGCGAAGCCCGGCGAGGCCTTGAGCGGGTTCACCCACACCAGGCGGTAGGCGACGCGGCGCAGCCGCGCGAGCTCGGAGCCGAGCAGTGCGGGATCGCCCCGGTCCCAGCCGTCGGACAGCACCACCACCACCGCCCCCCGGGCCACGCCCCGCACCCCCCAGCGGTCGTTGAAGCTGCGGAGGCCCTCGCCCAGCCGGGTGCCGCCCGCCCAGTCGGCCACGGCATCG
>DASQUK010000175.1:0-61057 GCA_035641315.1 Acidimicrobiales bacterium
TACGCGGTCGACAAGTCCGCCGCGGGGTGAATCGCCAGCCGATCATCATGTAACTCCTAGCTGTAGCGGGGGTACGGTTCGGCCGTGTCCGGCCCACCGGAGCCTCCCGAGCCCTTCGAGCCGTCGCACGAGCTCCGCAAGCGCTTCCACCATCAGCTCGACGACATCGACGCCAGGGTCATCCGCCTCTTCGCCCTCGTGACCGAGGGCGTGGCGGCCGCCTCCGAATCTCTGCTGGCCGGGGATGTCGAGATGGCCCGCCAGCTGGCCAGCCGGGACTCGCTCGTCGACCAGCTCGAGGTCGACCTGGAGCAGTTGGCCGAGCGCGAGCTGCTCATGCAGGCGCCCATGGCACGCGACATGCGCTACCTGGTATCGGTGCTGCGGGTCGTGCCCGAGCTGGAGCGCAGCGGCGACTTGGCCGAGCACATCGCCCAGCGAGCCGCGACCCGGCTGGCACTGCGGCTCACTCCCACCGTGCGAGGCTTGTTGGAGCAGATGGGCAGCACCTGCGTCGAGATGTGGCGCGCCGCGGCCGATTCCTGGGCCGAGCGGGATCCCGAGGCGGCCGAGCGCCTCGACACCGCCGACGACCGCATCGACAGCCTCCACGACCAACTGGTCGAGGAGCTGGGGAGGGCCGACATCGCCCTGCCCGACGCCCTGCAGACCACCCTGCTCGGCCGGTTCTACGAGCGCCTCGGCGACCATGCCGTGCACATCGCCGAACGCATCCGCTATCTGGCCATCGGGACGTGAGGCACGCATGCGCTTTCGGCTGATCCCGAGCGACGACGCCTTCTTCGGCCTGTTCAACTAGTCCGCCGCCAACGTGGCCGAATGTCCGCGGCGCCTGCGGGACCTGCTGTCGGATCCCGTCGTCCCGCCTCCCACGAGAAGATCGCGGCCTGCGAGCACACCGGGATCCCCGTGTCGACCACCCACACGATCACCGGCTCCATCGTGGGCGTCGGCGCCGCCCGCCGGCTGTCGGCCGTGCGCTGGGGCGTCGCCGGTCGGGTGGTGTGGGCGTGGGTGCTCACGATCCCCGGAGCATTCACGGTGTCGTTCCTGGCGTTCCTGGTCGTGGACCTGGTGAGCTGAGGCTGTCGGCCGATGGACCGCCGCGCTGCCTTCTTCCTCCTGGCCTCGGTCGTGTGCCTGGCGCTGCCGCCGGTTGCCGCGGACCACGCCTGGGTGGCGTTCACGGTCGCCGGCGTGTACCTGTTGTTCGCGATCGGCTCGTGGCTGGACGCCAGCTCGCGCCGCCGGCTGTAGGCGGGCGGGCGCGTCTCGGTTTCTGGTGACGTGATCCGTTGAGCGGACTTCGGGGGACCGCCGGACGCCCCCTACGCTCATCCGCCATGGTTGATCTGGGATTCGACGGCAAGGTCGCGATCATCACGGGCGCCGGCGGGGGGCTGGGTCGGTCGCATGCGTTGGAGTTGGCGCGCCGGGGCGCCCTGGTCGTCGTCAACGACCTTGGGGGGTCGGTCGACGGCACCGGCAGCGACACCACCGCGGCGCAGGCCGTGGTCGACGACATCACGGCGGCCGGCGGCGACGCGGTGGCCAACTACGACTCAGTGGCGACGCCGGAAGGCGGCCGGGCCATCGTGCAGACGGCCCTCGACCGGTTCGGGCGCATCGACATCCTGATCAACAACGCCGGCATCCTGCGGGACGCGTCGTTCAAGAACATGGATCCCGACAAGGTCGGCGCCGTGCTGGACGTGCACCTGAGGGGCGCCTTCAACGTGACGCAGCCGGCGTGGGAGCAAATGCGGACGCAGAACTACGGCCGCATCGTCAACACCAGCTCCGGCGCCGGCCTGTTCGGGAACTTCGGCCAGACGAACTACGGCGCCGCCAAGATGGGGCTCGTCGGCTTGACCCGGGTGCTGGCGGTGGAGGGGGCGAAGAACAACGTCAAGGTCAACGCCATCGCCCCGGTGGCCAAGACCCGCATGACCGAGGACCTGCTGGGCCCCATCGCCGACAAGCTGCTGCCCGAGTCGGTCACGCCGCTGGTGGTCTTCCTGGTTCACGAGGACTGCCCCGTGACCGGCGACGTCTACTCCCTGGGCGGGGGCCGCGTGGCGCGGGTGTTCGTGGGCGTCACCAAGGGCATCGTCGACCCGGGCCTGACGGCCGAGACGGTGCGTGACCGGTTCGGCGAGATCCGGGACGAGGAGGGCTACGAGGTGCCGACCAGCATGAACGACGAACTGCGCTTGGCCCTCAAGGCGCTCAGTTGAGCCGCGTTGGATTTGGCAGCCGTAGCGATATATCGTCAACCCATCGACAACCCATCGATAGGAGTGACGATGAGAGATCGACGCTTTCCGCATCTGCCGCACATGGGCCACCTGGGGCACATGGGCCGTAACGCCTTCTGGGGGCCGTTCCCGCCCGGGGCCTTCCGTTCCGAGTTCGACCCCCGAGGCTCAGGGCGCCGCGGCGGGCGAGGCCGGGGCCGCCGCAACCGCGGCGACGTCCGTGCCGCCCTGCTGGCCTTGCTCGCCGAGCGGCCGATGCACGGCTACGAGATGATCCAGGAGCTGGACAGCCGTACAGGCGGCATCTGGCGCCCCAGCCCGGGCTCGGTCTACCCGACGCTGCAGCTGTTGGAGGACGAGGGTCTGATCACCAGCGAGGAGGGCGAGGGCCGGAGGCGGTTCACTCTCACAGACGCCGGTCGCGAGGAAGCCGCCAAGGTGACGGAGGCCCCGCCGTGGACGCAGTACGCCGACGACGACACCCTCTCGGCGGTGGCTGACTTCCGCAAGGCATCGCTCGGCGTCATGAACGCCCTGAGCGAGGTCGGCTTCTCCGGATCCGACCAGCAGCGGGCCCAGGCGCTCGAGGTGCTCGCTGACACCCGCCGCAAGCTCTACGCCATCCTCGCCGAGGACGAGACGGAGCCCGAGACCGGGACCGTGTAATGCCGAGCGGTTCCGAGTTTCCCCAGACACCAACATGTTCGATATGAGCAGCCATACGCGGCTCTGCCAGGACTTTTGCGGGTACCGGGTCGAGGATTGGCCGATCGCCAGACGGCCCGGCCGGCACCCAGCGGGGGGCGGGTCACGCGTTCCGTCACCGGATCTGGAGTTCGGGGTTCAGGTAGAACATCTCGAACTGGATGCGGTCCGGGTCCTTGAAGGTCAGCATTGATCACCGATGCCGGTCGCGAGGCACTCGCCGCGTGGTTGGCCGAGCCCGGCGGCGACGGAAGCCCGTGATCACCGACAACTCGGACGAAGGCCTCTACGGCCTCGACGCTGTCCTGACCTACACCGCATCCGCATCTGGCTGCCTCGACCCCCTGGCAACCGCGTACCAGTTCGAGGTCGTGCCGACCTGACGGTCGCTCACTGCGCCGGCGTCCCAGGCTGGATGTTCTTGTTGTTGTGGAACACGTTCTCGGGGTCGTACTTGGCTTTCACTTCGGCGAGCCGCCGGTAGGTGTCGTCGCCGTAGGCCTCGCGGACGCGGCTCGTGTCATCGTCGGAGTCGAGGAAGTTCACGTAGACGCCGGAACGGTAGGGCTGCAGGGCGTCGAGGAATGTTCGTGCCCACACGGTCTCCGCAGCGCCGACGGTGTCGTCCTGTTCCGGGAGCCAGGCTGCGTCGATGATGATGTTGTGCTCCACATCGCGCCCCGGGTAGGCCGTGGCCTCCCGAGGGGCTCGGGCTACTGCGCCACCCATGTGGAACATCGCCGCGTACGACCTCGGGGAGGTGGCGTCGTAGGCGTGCTCGGCGACGATGTCGATGACCTCGTCGGAGAGGCCGGCGAGGTTCGTGGCCTTCCAGTAGTAGTGCCAGCCATGGGGGACTGGGTCGTCAATGCCGCTCTGGTGGTCGACGTACCGCGTGGGTCCGACGAGGTCGACGAGTGGCGTCCCGAACTAGCGGAGCGCACGGACGACACGCTCACCGTCCTCGACGGACCCGGCGTAGCAGCTGGCCACCGCGATGGCCGGCCGGAAGTGCAGTTCCTCGTCGACCACCGGCAGCGGTGGGATCGTGCCGAGCCGGATGACGTTCCCGAGCTCGTCAGGCGCGTCGGTGACGAACTCACGATAGAAGCGCAGGACGTCAGTGGTGTCCTCGGCCGCCCAGAACACCGGTCCGGCCATGACGGTGGGGCCGACGGGGTGCAGTGTGAGCCGGAACTCGCTGACGACGCCGAAGTTCCCGCCGCCGCCCCGCAGCGCCCAGAACAGGTCGGCGTGATCGTTGGCCGATGCCCGGATGATGTCGCCCTCGGCCGTGACCACCTCGGCCTCCACGAGGTTGTCGACGGTGAGCCCGTGCTTGCGCATGAGCCAGCCGATGCCGCCACCCAGGCTGAGGCCGCCGACGCCGGTGTGGCCCACGATGCCGCCCGTGGTGGCCAGACCGTGCGCCTGTGTCTCGTGGTCGACATCTCCCCACAGGGCACCGCCTTGGACGAGAGCCGTGCGCTCGACGGGATCAACCGAGACGGCGCGCATCGCCGAGAGGTCGATCACGATTCCGTCGTCGCACACCGCGGTGCCGGCCACGTTGTGGCCCCCGCCTCGTACGGCGATCTCGAGGTCGCGGTCGCGGGCGAAGCGCACCGCTGCGGCCACGTCGGCGGTGCCGCTGCAGCGGGCGATCACTCGAGGGCGCCGGTCGACGGTGCCGTTCCATACGGCGCGTGCGCCGTCGTACTCATGATGCTCCGGGGTGATCACGCCGCCCCGGAACCCGGGGATCTGCATCGTGGTTGGTGCTGTCATCGTTCCTCCCCTGGTCGATGGGCTCATCGCAACATCGGGGGGGACCGAGGAGAAGTCAGCTATCTGGACTTCGAAGTACGGAATCTGGACTTCACGGCGGTCGAGAGGCGCGAGACACTGCGCTCATCAGGATCTACGGCCAGTACTGCCCGATCGCCCGTGGCGCGGAGATCTTCGCCGAGCGTTGGACGCCGCTGATCATCCGCAACCTGCATCTGGGCTGTGAGACCTTCGGCGAGATCCTCGAGGGTGCGCCCGGACTCTCCCGCACCCTCCTCACGCAGCGGCTCAAGCAGCTCGAACGCCTCGGCATCGTCGAGGTGACACCCAAGGCGCAGGGGCGCGGTCACCGTTACCTGCTCACGACGTCGGGCGATGATCTGTTCAAGGTCTGCGTGACCCTCGGTGAGTGGGGCGCTCGTTGGCTCGAGATCGCCCCCGAGAACCTCGATCCGTTCGTGGCGCTGTGGTCGATGTGCAACGCGCTCCGCCCGGACCGCCTACCCGACCAGCGCGTTGTCGTTCGGCTGGACTTCACCGGCTTCCGGCCCCATGCGCGGTACTGGCTGCTGCTCGAACACGGCGAGGCCGAGATCTGCAAGACGTATCGCGGTCTGGACGAAGATCTCTACATCACCGCCGACGCCGAGGCGTTCGTCAAGTGGCACGCCGGGCAGCTCTCCTGGGCGGGGGCCACCCGCGACTCCCGGATCCAGCTCCACGGTCCGTCATGGCTCGTCAGGGCCTTCCCGACATGGAACGGCCGCAGCATGTTCGCTCACATCAAGCCCGACGCCGCCGCTGCCACTCCGCATTGACGCGCCGGCTCACCACCGAGCCACTCCCATCTGGGGGTGACCTGACGCACACGACGGGCGCCCGACCGGGCGTGGCGCGCCCGTCCGGTGCTCACCGCGATGGGCCCCGTCGCGGGCTTCGCGCTGCGGGCGGGCAAGGTCGGCATGGTGGGTACTTCGCCAAATGGGCAGGAGTTCATAGCGAATCCGCTGGGTGTCTGGGTCATCAACGAAACGAGCGCCCGGCTCGGCGACGACGACTTCGGGCCAACGGGTCCGCCCAGGGAGCAGACGCGCCTAGGCGATTTCTGGATCCCCCGACGGGGCATCTTCGCCATCGGACGCACCTTCTTCCGGACCGCATAGCCCTGTCAGGCTCTCGGTGTCCGAAGCCGCTGCACGAAGCCTGGTTCGAGACGCGGCCGAGCCCATGCATCGCACCCTGCCGGCGTTCGGTGACACCGCCTACGCCTCGATGCGGAGCCTGGTGCCTCCTCCGGCCGTGACCGACGCGTCTACGGGGTGCGGCCGATGAACGCCAGCAGCTTGGTCTGGATGTCGGCGTCGTCGGGCACGTCGACGCGTGGCCCGTAGTGGCCGCTCTGGCGCAGCGCATCGTCCATTGGCAGCATGCCCTCGAGCATCTCGGCGCACTTGTCCGGGTCCAGCGTCTCGTCCTGCCCGGTGGCCCGGGCGAGATCCCAGCGGTGGAGGAACACGTCGCCCGTGTAGATCATGTCGATGGCCTGCCCGAGCGGCATCCTGCCGAGGTGCGGGAGCTCGTGCTCGCGTTCGGCGGTTGCCGGGTCGTCGAGCAGTGCCTGCACGGCGTCGGTCTGGGTGCGCCAGGCGCCGACCGGGTCGTCGTCGACCGACGGACCGGCGGGCAGCGTGATCCCGGTCGCCTCCTGGAGGAACGCAGGGAACCACTCGACGAGGTGGCGGACGACGTCGCGGGCGACCCAGCCTTCCGGCGGCGCAGGGTGGTCCCACGCCGCCGGAGCGGTGCCCTCGACCGTCGCCGTGAACTCGCCGGCGATGCGCCGGTGCTCGTCGGGGCGGCCCATCAGAGCTCGGCGACGAGGGCGTCGAGCTTGGCGTAGCCCTCCTCGACGCCGGTCTCCATGCCGCTGGCCAGCCACTGGTCGCGGCCCTCGAAGCTGTCGACGAGCGACTGGGCGTGCAGCCGGGTGCGGCCGTCGCCGAGGTCCTCGAACCGCAGTGTCTCGAGGGCGACGCCCTCGGGCTGACCGTCGAACGTGAACGTCTGGACGATTCGGTCCTCGCCGACCTCGTGGAAGCAGCCGTGGAAGCCGTATTCCTCGCCGTCGCGCCTGGCGACGTAGCGCCAGCGGCCGCCCGTAGTGGCGTCCCAGTCGAGGATCTTGGTCTCCATCCCGTTCGGACCGACCCAGCGGGCAAACAGCACGGGATCGGTGTGGGCCCGCATCAACTGCGCCGGTGTGGCGTCGAAGTCACGAGTCATGCGAATGATCGGCAGGGTCGGGTCGGCCTCGATCGAGACCTGGTAGCGGTTGCTGGTGGTGTTCATGACGCTGCTCCTTGCTGCGGGTGTGGGGGGTGGGTGGGTTCTTCGGCGCCCCGCATCTCGGCGAGGACGGCGTCCAGGCGCTCGTAGCGCTCCTGGGCCTGTTGGCGGTATCGCTCGATCCACTTAGTCATCAGGTCGAAGACCTCCGCCTCGAGATGGCACGGCCGCCGCTGGGCATCCCTGCTCCGGCTCACCAGGCCGGCGTCGGCGAGCACCTTGATGTGCTTGGACACCGCCTGGACGGAGACGTCGTAGGGCTCGGCCAGCTCCCCGACGGTGGCGTCGGACACGGCGAGGCGGGCCACCATGTCGCGCCTCGTCGGATCGGCGAGGGCAGCGAAGACCCGGGACAGCTGGTCGTCGACCACGGACAGCTCCTTGTTCAACTGATTGGTTGAAGAAGAAGCTACGCCGGCGCCTCATCATTGTCAACCATCTGGTTGAAGAATGACGACTCACCCCCGGCTCCGCTGTGGGAAGGGAGACCGACCCCGCGGACGGCTCTCACGCCCCACACTCCCCGGTGGGGTCGATCAGGTTGACGCGGCGGGCGTCAACACCGCCCGCACCAGGCGGGCGAGCACCGCTCGGGCACGATCGGGATCGTCGTTCCACTCGGTGCGCAGGCTGTCCCAGGTGCCCCACGACGACACGGTCGCCAGCGCGTCGGTGACCTCGCCACGGTCGGCGGCCGACGACGTGGCCAGCTCGGGGGCGAACACCCGCTCCACCTCGGCTCGCAGTAAGGCCGAGCCGGCGTGGACCGCCTGCCTGATCTCCGGGGCGAACGGACCATGCACGTTGGCGGCGACCCGGAACGGCGTCATCGCCTCGAGGAGGTTGGCCCGCTGGGCGACGAACCTGCCGATCCGGGCGTCGAGCGGCAGGCCGGGGTCGATGGGGACCACCAATGCGGCCATGCGCTCGGCGATCCGCTCGGTGACCGCGATGTGCAGCGACGGAAGGTCGGCGAAGTGCTGGAAAACCGAACGCACGGACACGCCGGCCCGGGCGGCGATGCGAGGTGCGGTGGGGCGCAGGTCCCCCTCCTCGACCAGGGCGATGCAGGCGTCGACGATGGCCTCCCGCGTGCGTAGGGCCCGGGCGGCGCGCCCGTCGGCGGGCACGGCAGTATCGGCGGCGGATTCTTGCACTCGCCCTGCAGGTTATCCGGAGGCGGTGGGCGCCACCGGGGAGCCGTGGTGCAGCACCAGGCGCCAACGGCCGTCGACGCGGCGGAACAGGTTGACGGCGGCCACGGTCCCGCCCATCTGCTCGCCGATGAGGTTCTCGTCGACCGTGACCCACGCCAGCTCCCCCGCAATGTGCACCCGCTCCTCGGTGAGGATGAACTGCAGGTGCTGCGGCCCACCGAACAGCGCGAACCACGAACCGGCCACGGCACCCCAGCCGTGCAGGGTCTTCCAACCGGGGTGGGTGCACACAACCTCGTCGTCGTGCAGCCACACGTCGGACATGGCGTCGAGGTCGCGCGACTCGAAGGCCTCGTAGAAGGCCCGGTTGGCGGCCCGCACGGCCTCGACCTCCACCATCTCCGGCATCGTCCGCCGACCCTATCGGCCCCACCGGCCGTGCCGGTTGGGCCGGCGACGCGACCCGCTGTCAGCATTGGCGCCGTGCCCCCGATCCTGCAGGTCCCCTCGACCGACGGCGTGACGCTCGCGCTGATCGACCTCGGCGGAGACGGTCGGCCGCTGTTGTTCTGCCACCCCA
Organism: Acidimicrobiales bacterium; assembly: GCA_035641315.1. Classification (GTDB taxonomy): domain Bacteria; phylum Actinomycetota; class Acidimicrobiia; order Acidimicrobiales; family VFJN01; genus DASQUK01. Next base: position 8,856 of record DASQUK010000175.1, read on the forward strand.
CGGGGTTCCACGGGATGACGTGGGCGCCGCTGGCGGAGCATCTGGCCGACGTGGCGCACGGCTGGGCACTCGACTTCCGGGGCCACGGCGACAGCACGTCGCCCGCGTCGATGGACTTCGCCTGGGACGGGATGGCCGACGACGTCCTCGCGGTGATCGACCACCTCGGCCCTGCCGCGGCCGGCGGTGTCAGGGCGGTCGGACATTCCATGGGGGGCGCCGCCCTGCTGCTGGCCGAGCTGCGCCGTCCCGGCACGGTGACCGCACTGTGGTTGTTCGAGCCCATCGTGTTCCCCCCGATCGAGGGCATGGCACCGGGCAACAACCCGATGGGGGCCGCGGCCCGCCGCCGGCGTCCCTGGTTCCCCGACCGCGACGCGGCGTACGCCAACTTCGCCACCAAGCCGCCGCTCGACACGCTGGACCCCGCCGCCTTGCGTGCCTACGTCGACCACGGGCTGCGCCCTCGCAACCCGCACGACGGCGACGGCGGCGGCGGCGGCGGCGAGGATGCCGTCGAGCTCAAGTGCTCGCCGGAGGTCGAGGCCCAGGTGTTCGAGAACAGCGTGTCGGCCAAGCTCTTCGAGCGGCTCGGCGACGTCCACGTCCCGGTCACGGTGGCCGTGAGCGGCGACGGCGGCGGTCCGGCCCAGGTGGGGCCCCTGATCGCCGATGCGCTGCCGCAGGGAACCCTCGAGCACTTCCCGCAGCTCACGCACTTCGGGCCGATGGAGGACCCGGCGGGCATGGCCGCCGCCATCCGCACGAGACTCGGCCTCGGCTGATCCGAGGGTCCCCATTCGTGTCACACCCCGCGCTTAGTGTCGGCGTCATGGCGTTTCCGGTGCCGCGATCGCTGAGCCCGTCCAAGATGTCGTCCTTCACCGACTGCGCGCTCGCCTTCCGGTTCTCGGTGATCGACCGGCTGCCCGAGCCGCCGTCGGCCGCGGCCACCAAGGGGACGTTGGTCCACGCGGCGCTGGAGCGGCTCCACCTGTTGCCGTCAGCCGACCGCACGGTCGACGCCGCCCTGGGCTGCCTGGCTGACGCCGCCATCGACCTGCGCGACGACCCCGAGTACGCCGGCCTCCAGCTGGGGGCCGAAGAGGAGGCCGCCTTCCATGCTGACGCGGCCCAGTTGGTCCGCAACTACTTCCGACTGGAAGATCCACGCACCGTGCGCGCCATCGGCCTCGAGCTGATGCTCACGGCCGAGATCGACGGCCTGCCGCTGCGGGGGATCATCGACCGCCTCGAGCTCGACGACGAAGGCGGGCTGGTGGTCACCGACTACAAGACCGGCTCGGCCCCGTCGACGCAGTACGAGCGCAAGCGCCTGTCGGGCGTGCACATCTACTCGTTGCTGTGCGAGCAGCTGCTCGGGCGGCGGCCCACCCGCGTGCAGCTGCTCTACCTCCGCGACCCCGTGGCCATCCTCACCGAGCCGAGCGACCGGTCGACCCGTGGCACTCGGCGGACGCTGGGGGCGGTGTGGCAGGCGGTCGAGCGTGCGTGCCATCGCGAGGACTTCCGGCCCCAACCGTCGCGGCTGTGCGAGTGGTGCTCGTTCCGCGCTTACTGTCCGGCGTTCGGCGGCGATCCCGCGGCCGCGCAGGAGCTGGCCGGAGCCCGGCAGCTCGAGCTCACCGGTTGACCACCACCCCCTAGGCTCCCGCCCCGATGTCGGGTCCCCTGCACGGCGTCACCCGGGCAATCGGCCGCTTCGACGGCGCCATCGACGAGCGGGTCGACCGCTTCCGGGGCCACCCCGGCGTCGACCGCCTGATGTACGCCGCATCGGAGCTGGGCGACTTCAGCCTCGTCTGGCACCTCGTCAACACGAGCCGGGCCCTCGCACCCGATCGGCGCCTGGTCCATGCCGTGCGGGTCGCCGCGATCCTCGGTGTCGAGTCGGCGTTGGTCAACGGGCCGATCAAGAGCGTGTTCCGGCGGCACCGGCCGGCGTGGGAACAGGAGCGGCCGCTCCGGTTGCGCCGCCCCCGCACGTCGAGCTTCCCGTCGGGCCACGCCTCCTCCGCCCTGACGGCTGCCGGGGTGCTCGGCCAGCACGACCCATTGTGGCTGCTCTACTACGCCATCGGCGCCGTGGTCGCGAGCAGCCGCGTCTACGTGAAGATCCACCATCCGTCCGACGTGCTGGCGGGGGCGCTGTGCGGGGTGGTGCTGGCGCGCCTCGCCCGCCGGGCGTGGCCGTTCCCGCCGATGGATCCGGAATGATGCGGAATGCCGACCGGTTGCATCCTTGCGATGACTGACTTCGCTGTCACCTGGGATTACCGCTGCCCGTTCGCCCGCAACGCCCACGAGCACATCGTCGAAGGGCTCCGGGCGGGCGCCCCGTGGACGGTCCGCTTCGTGCCGTTCTCGCTGGCACAGGTCCATGTCCCCGAGGGCGAGACCGACATCTGGACCCGCCCGCAGGACGACTCCGGGCTGCTCGCCCTGCAGGTGGCCGTGGTCGTGCGGGACCGCTTCCCCGACCGGTTCCTCGATGTGCACGAGGCGCTGTTCGCCCTACGTCACGACGAGGGCAAGCACCTGGAGGACCCCGCCGAGGTCCGCCGGGTCCTCACGGCCGCAGGCGTGGATGCCGACGAGGTCTTCAGCGAGATCGAGAGCGGCGAGCCGCTAGAGCAGGTGCGGATCGAGCACACGACGGCGGCCGAGGATCACGAGGTCTGGGGCGTCCCCACCTTCACGCAGGGCGAGAGCGCGGTGTTCGTGCGGCTCATGGAGCGGCCCCGCGGCGACGCCGAGCTGGCGCGGCGAACGGTCGAGCGGGTGGTGGGGCTACTCACCGAGTTCCCCGAGCTCAACGAGTTCAAGCACACCTCGTTGAAGCGCTAGAGCTGCCGGCTGAGGGGGCTCAGCCAGGCACCGGGACGTCGAGATCGTCGCGGTCGTCGCTGCCGGCCGACCCTGGGTTGGCGAGCAGGGTGCGCACGTCGAGCAGCAGGTCAGCAACCTCGTTGGTGGATACCAGCTCACGATGGAGCAGGTCTCCAAGGCCCTTGTCAATGACGGCCAAGGCCTCGCTGATCGTCTCGTCGAGCGTATGGGTCTCGGTCATTGCGACCACCATACCGGTCCCTCGCCGCCCGGCGACGACACTGGATCGCGAATTGGTCACAGTCCGGCCCGACCCCCGCCCCTTGATGGCGTCGGTCTTCGACCGACCCGCTGTCATTCTCAGTGGAGCGCCGCCAGCTCGGCCTCGATGCGTGCCAGGCGCCGCTCGATGTCGCTCACCCGCTCGGCCAGGTCGGATGGGCCGCCGTTCATGACATGGCGCCAGTCGCTCGACTCGTAGGCGGGACGCCGCTCCTGCGCCGCCACCAGCCGTTGCTCCAGTTGGGCGACCCGGGCCGCCAGGTCGGCATAGGACGGTGAGGGTGGCCCGGACGGCGCCGCAACGACCTCGGCCGGGCCCCGATCGCTCGGCAGGGCCGAGGGCAGGCCGGTGAGCACCTGGACCCACCGGGTCTCCCCTCCCCCCTCGCCGGCCCCGTCGAGACGTGCAGCGAACGGAGTCGGGGTGCGGGCGGCCAGCATGTCGAGCACGGCGTCGACGTCGATCGGCTCGGCGAACGGCGCCAGCCGCCGGGCCCGCTCCCGCACCTCGGACACGGTCTGCACCCCGTGGAGCAGCAGCACGGCCAGCACCGCCAGGTCGCCCGGGCCCAGCCGCCAGCGCTCGTCGGCCCGGTGGCGATAGCGGGTGGTGCGCTCGCCCTTCGCCGGCGAGACGAACCGCGCCAGGCCCTTGGACTTGAGCGCAAGCAGCGTGTCCTCGACCTTGCGGTCGTCGTAGGCGACGACGGGATCGCGCCCGGTCGTCTGGTTGCAGGCGAGACGCAGGTCGTTGAGCGTCACCGGGTAGGCCTCGGGTGCGGCGGCTTCCCGCTCGATGAGGCATCCGAGCACGCGACCCTCGGCCGGCGTCAGATCCATAGTGAGAGGATGGTATGTGCCGCCGGCAGGGCGCGCGGCCACCCCCGGCTAGCGTGCGTCGGTCATGGGGATGGACCGGGCCGGACTGACCTTCGCATCGCTCATGGCTCTGGGGCCCGCCCTGGCGGTCTCGACCGCCCGGACCGCGTCGGAGCTCGGCTACCGCAGCTTCTGGACCGCCGAGACCACGGGACCGGAGGCGTTCTCTCTGCTGGGCGCGGTCGGCACCGCCGCCCCGGGCCTCGACCTCGGCACCGGCGTGCTGGCCCTGCAGCTGCGCACCCCCATGGTGGTGGCCATGGCCGGCGCCACGCTCCAGGCGCTGCAGCCCGAGCGTGACGTGCTGCTCGGCATCGGCATCTCGTCGCCGGTGGTGACCGAGCGCTGGCACGGGGTGCCCTACGGCGACCGGCCGCTATCACGGGTACGCGAGTACGTCACGCTGCTCCGCGCCTGCCTGTCCGGCGACAAGGTTGACTTCGCCGGCGACTTCTACCAGGCGAAGGGCTTCCGCCTGGGCGTGCGGCTTGGGTCCCGCCGTCCGAAGATCGTGGTCGGCGCCCTCAATCCCGCCATGCTGCGGCTGGCCGGGGAGCTGGCCGACGGTGTGCTGCTCAACTACCTGCCCGCCTCGCACGTCCCGTGGTCGATCGAGCAGGTGCGCAAGGGCGGTGACGCCACCATCTACGCCTACGTGCACGCCGGCGTATGCGAGCGCCACGACGGCATCGACCTGGCCCGGCGGGACCTGTTCTCGTACGCCGTCGTCGACAGCTACGCCCGCAACTTCGAGCGCGCCGGGTTCGCCGACGAGGTGGCCGAGATCCGCGACCGGTTCGCGGCAGGCGACCGCGACGGTGCCGTAGCGGCGGTCAGCGACCGCATGGTCGACGCCATCGACGTGATGGGCGACGCTGGTGTTGTGCACGCCACGATGCAGTCCTACGTCGACGCCGGCGTCGAGGTGCCCGTGCTCATGCCGCTGCCGTGGGGGCCGGACCGCCGCGCCTCGGCGGGAGCGACCATCCGGACTGCGCTAGGGAAGGGTTGAGTCACCATGGAGCTGCGCGACCGCATCTGTGTCGTGACCGGCGGCGCCAGCGGGATCGGCCAGGCGCTGTGCCAGCGGTTCGTCGCCGAGGGTGCCCGAGCCGTGGTCGTCGTCGACCGCGACGCCGACGGGGCCCTGGCCACCGCCGAAGCGTTGGGGGCCAGGGGCATCGCCCGCACCGCCGACGTCACCGTCGAGGCCGACATCGAGGCGGTCGTCGAACGCACCGAGGCCGACATCGGCCCCATCGACCTGTTCGCCTCCAACGCCGGGATCCTCGGGTTCGGGGGCATCGAGGCCCCCGACGACGTCTGGGACGCAGTGTGGTCGGTCAACGTGCTCTCCCACCTGTACGCGGCTCGAGCGATGGTCCCCCTCATGCTCGAGCGGGGCGGTGGGTACCTGCTGTCGACGGCGTCGGCGGCCGGGCTGCTGAGCCAACCCGGCGACGCGCCCTACTCGGTCACCAAGCACGCGGCCGTGGCGCTGGCCGAGTGGCTGGCCATCACCTACGGCAACCGGGGCATCAAGGTGTCCTGCGTTTGCCCGATGGCCGTGGACACCGCCATGCTGCGGGGCGGCGCCGGCCCACCGGAGGCGCAGGCGGCCGCGGTGGCGGGCGTCCTGGTGCCCGAGCAGGTGGCGGAGGCGGTGGTCGCCGGGATCCGCGACGAGCGGTTCCTGATCCTCTCGCACCCCGAGGTCGCCACCTTCGAGCAGCGCCGGGTGGCGGACCGCGACCGCTGGCTGGCGGGGATGCGCAGGCTGAGCGCCGAGCTGGCGTCCGGCACCCGGACCCCGCCCGCCGACGGCTGATACCTTCCGTATCTGACGCATCCGCCGACAGAGGGGGAAGCAGATGCGGCGATTCAGGTCACTTCCCGCGGCCGCGGTCGCAGCCCTGATCGTCGCCGTCGGGGCCGCCACGGTCGTGCCAGCCAGCGCTACGTCCGGCTCGGCGACGTCGCACCGCGATCAAACCAACCGGTTCGAGATCACGGTGCTGTCGGGGCGTCCCGATCAGGTCTCCGGCGGCGACGCCCTGGTGCAGGTCACGGTTCCCGGCAAGGTGGCGGCCGACGACGTCACGATCCGGCTGGGCGCCACCGACGTGACCGACGCGTTCGACCCCGGCGACGACGACCGCACGCTCGTGGGATTGGTCGAGGGGCTCGAGCTGGGCGACAACACCCTGACGGTCTCGGCCGACAAGGGCACGGACAGCAACCGTCCGCCCCGGGCCCGTATCACGCTCACGAACCATCCCATCGGCGGCCCGATCTTCTCGGGGCCGCAGCAGCAGCCGTTCGTCTGCACGACGGCCCGGGCCCGCTTCGACGGGCGTCCCCTCCTCGACCAGCCGCTGGTCGACAACCAGGAGCGCATCGGCATCCCCGTGGCGGCCGAGGACGCGCAGGGGAGCTATCCGCAGGACGGCCGGGGCTACCCCACCGCCGAGGCACAGATCGTCGGCTGGAGCAAGGACTGCGCCACCGACACTCGGATCGGCTACGTCTACCGCACCACCGGAGGGCAGTTCCGCTGGCTCGACGATCCGTCCGGTCCCCTGCCGGCCGACATCGCCACCACGACGACGCTCGACGGCACCGCGGCGCCGTTCATCGTCCGCTGGGAGCGCGGCACCATCAACCGGTTCATCTACAGCGTCGCCATGCTGGCGCCCGCCGGCGAGGCCGAGCCCAACGTGCCCGACGACTCGCTGTGGAACCGCCGGCTGGTGTTCAGCTTCGACGGCGGCGTGGGCATCGGCCACTTCCAGGGCACCACCAGCAGCGGGTCGATGCTGCCCGCCGACCTGCTCGGCAAGGGCTACGGCGTGATGTGGTCGAGCGGGACCCGCACCAGCACGCACTACAACCTGCAGGTCGGCGGGGAGACGGCGCTCATGCTCAAGGAGCACACCGTGGAGGCCCACGGCGTGCCCGACTACACAGTCGCCGTTGGCGGGTCGGGCGGCGCCATCCAGCAGTACGTGTACGCCCAGAACCACCCGGGGCTGATCGACGCCGCCATCGCCCAGTACTCGTATCCCGACATGGTCACCCAGACGATCCACGTCGGCGACTGCGAGCTGCTGGAGCACTACTTCGACGCCACCGACCGCGACAACGCCCGATGGAAGGACCCGGAGGCGCGCCAGGCGATCATGGGTCTCAACGCCAGCAACTTCCCCAAGAACCTGTCGCAGGGCGAGATCGACCAGTGGAACGGTCTCTACGGGCTGTACGCGGCGTTCGGCTACCAGGTGATGGACCGTGATCCCGCCTCACCGGCGCCGGCCCTCACCGAGTGCCGCGCGAGCTGGTTCGGGCTCACGCCGCTGGCTCTCAACCCGACGTTCACCGACGTCGACGACATCGACAAGCTCGCGCAGGGCACCGAGGGGGTCGAGTGGACCCACTGGGGCGACACGGTGAACATCTACGGCCTCGGCGACGACGGCTTCGCGCGCGTGCCATGGGACAACGTCGGCGTGCAGTACGGCCTGCAGGCCCTGGTCCACGGGGTGATCACGCCCGCCGAGTTCCTCGACCTCAACGCCCAGGTCGGGAGCTGGAAGGACACCGCCGACATCGTCCCCGAGGGCTTCCCGTTCCAGGGCCCGCTCACCCCCGAGAACTTCGATCCCTGGAGCTCGCGCAACATGAACCTGAGCCCCGACGGCGGCGCCACCCCGGCCGCCCGCAACGAGGGCGACCTCGACGCCATCCGGGCGGCGTACACGTCGGGCATGGAGTCCCAGGGCGACATCGACATCCCGGTGATCGACTGGCGGCACTACCTGGAGGACGAGCTGGACATGCACCACTCGCACCAGTCCTTCGCCGCCCGGCAGCGCATGCTCAACGCCGACGGCGACGCCTCCAACCAGGTCATCTGGTTCACGGACGCCCGGCCGGCCCGGGCCTTCGACCAGACGCCGATGGCGTTCGAGGTGATCGACGAGTGGATGGCCAACATCGCCGCCCATCCCGAGCGCAGTGTGGCCGGCAACAAGCCCGACCGGGCCATCGACTCGTGCTTCGACACCAACGGCGACCTCATCGCCTCGGGGCAGGGCGTCTGGGACGGCGTCCTCGACGACCGGCCGGAGGGTGCGTGCACCCAGCGGTTCCCGATCTACTCGTCGTCGCGGCGGGAGGCCGGCGCGCCGTTCGAGGGCGGGGTCTGGATGTGCCAGCTCCAGCCGGTCGACCGGGCGATCAGCAAGGGGCTGTACGGGGATTGGACGCCGACCGCCGCCGAGAAGGCCCGGCTCGAGCAGATCTTCCCCGACGGCGTGTGCGACTACACCAAGCCCGACGCCGGCAAGCCCCCGGGCCGCGGGTAGTCCCGATCTACCCGAGGCAATAGGTTTCGCCTGCCACCGCCTGAGGTAATGGGTTTCAGATTCGGAACCTATGACCTCGGGCTCGGGTCGTTGAAACCTATTGCCTCGGCAAAGTGCCCGGCCGCGCCGTACGGTCGTCGGCGATGGATCGGGCGACCGTCGAGGTCTACGAGCGGACCGCCCTCGAGTACGGCGAGCGGCGCCGGGCCTACCAACCGGAACGGGCCCGGTCGTTCGCCGCCGCCGTCCCGGCGGGCGAGGTCCGGCTCGACCTGGGGGCGGGACCCGGCCACTACCTGCCCCACCTCGGGCGACCGGCGGCGGCGGCCGACGCCGCCGTGGCGATAGTGGACGAGGCCCGCCGGCGCCACCCCGGGGTCCCGGGCGTGGCCTGCGACCTGGAGGCCCTCCCCTTCCGCCGGGGCGGTCTCGGCGGGGTGTGGGCGAGCAAGTGCTTCCAGCACCTGCCGCCAGAGCGGTTGCCGCTGGCGCTGGCCGGGGTGCACCGGGCACTGCGGGTGGGCGGCGTGCTCGACCTCACCGTCTTCTCTGGCGACGGTGCGGAACGGTCCGGGTCCGAGGACGACTTCCCGGGTCGACTGTTCACGTGGTGGCAGCTCGAATCGCTGCGCGACCTGCTCGTGGGTGCCGGTTTCGAGGTCGACGAGCTGGCGGTGATGGCCCCGGGCGACAGCTCGGCGCACGGACGGCTGGTCGCGCGCGCCCGACGGGCGCGGACGCTGCCCGACACCGTCGGCGCGCGCATGCGCGTGCTGGTGTGCGGCCTCAACCCCAGCCTCTACGCGGCCGACGCCGGCGTCGGGTTCGCCCGCCCCGGCAACCGCTTCTGGCCGGCCGCGCTGGCGGCGGGCCTCGTGTCGGTCGACCGTGACACCGACCATGCCCTGCGCCGTCACGGCATCGGGATGACCGACCTGGTCAAGCGAGCGACGGTGGCCGCCGACGAGCTGACGGGCGCCGAGTACCGCAGCGGGCTGGCCCGCGTGGAGCGGCTCGTGCGGTGGCTCCGTCCGGGAGCGATCTGCTTCGTCGGGCTGGCCGGGTGGCGTGCCGCCGTCGACCGGCGGGCCCAACCGGGCGTGCAGCACGCGGGCCTGGCGGGCATCCCCGTGTACGTCATGCCGTCGACCAGCGGGCTCAACGCCCGCACCTCGCTGGACGAGCTGACCGACCACCTGCGGGCGGCGGCCGCGCTGGCCTGAACCGCTCCGGCATCGTTCTCGTGCGGTCCGCGGCAGCAGACGGCGCCGGAACGACTTTCAGCCGTCGGGCTCGCCCGTCCGGCCCGGCTCGTCCGGCTCGCCCAGCTCGGCGAGGTGGGCCTGGGACTCGTCGGCAGCCCACGAGAACACGCCCTTGGACATCGTCGACAGCTCCTCGGCAGCCCGGCGACCGAACACCTCGGCCCGCACCCGCTGGACGCCGGCGTCGTCCGGCGCCGCCTGGGCCGCCAGCTCGGCCAGGTGCCCCGCCAGGCGCAGTGCGCCCGGCTCGTTGGAGGACATGGCCAGCTCGTGCGCGCGGTCGGCGAGGCGCGCCGCCCCGCCCGCCAGCTGCGCCAGCTCCCGGGCCAGCTCGGCCTCCGGCGCCGGCTTGAGGTGCGCCGGGTTCCCGTCGTACCAGCCGCCGTAGAGGCGCCACACGGTGCGCACGACGAACTCGGGCTCGTCGTAGACCGGGCGCAGGTAGGGCCGGTCGAGCAGGTCGGCGGGGGCCCGCACCGTGTGCACGATGTCGTCCAACCGGGCACCGGCGTTCATCAGGTCCAGGGTCTGGTCGACGAGGCTGTCGAGCAGGTCGGCGGTGTCGGTGAGCGCCCGGCGCACCCGGTCCGCCCCGGCGATCGGCCAGCCGTGGCCGGGCAACAGCAGCTCGGGCTCGAGCACCTCCATCTCCCGCAGGGCGAGCGCCCAATCCCGCGGGTAGCGCTGCACCTTCTGCGGATTGCCGCAGTTGGGCGAGGCCCAGATGAACAGGTCGCCCGTGCACACCGCCCGGCGGTCCGGCATCCAGATCCAGGTGTGGTCGTCGGTCTCGCCCTTGCCGTGATGCAGCTCGAAGCGCTCGCCGCCCACCTCGACGTCGTGCCGGAGCCCATAGGTCTCGTCCGGGTAGCGGTACTCGGTCGGCCACTGCAGTCCCGGGATCTTGAACTGGCGGGCGTTGATCACGGCGTTGTAGCCGGCGGTGAGCCGGTAGCGATCGAACCGGGCCGACACCAGCTCGTGCGCGATGACCCGGGGTGCCGGCCGCCCGGCAGCGTTCGCCTCCTCCTCGTAGGGCCCGAGCCCGAAGACGTGGTCGACGTGCCCGTGGGTGTAGAGGGCCGCCTCGACCGGCAGATCGGTCCAAGCCCGCATCCTGTCGTGGTTGGCCCGGGCGAGGAACTGGCTGCCGGTGTCGATGAGCACAAGCGACCCGCCGGCGACGACCCCGGTCACGTTCCCGAAGGCGGTGATGAAGGCGATGCCGGGTGCCACCTCGTCGAGGCCGCTGTTGATGGCCACGGGATGCACCTGCTCGACGGACATCTCTCCGTCCCAGAGCTTGTCGGTGATCTCCAGTGCGGCGTCGCCCATCTCCTGGACCCTACGTGGCCCCGGTGGGGTGCGGCCATCAGCACTATGAGTAGTCGAATGGTCCACCGGACGGGGAATCACTCGACCATTCCGCACCGAAGCCAGATGTGAACCAGCACAGACAGTGCTCAGCCGATGGCGTGACACCGCACCACGTGTGGTAAGAACTAGGCCTTATGGAGGATCGGCTCTGGGGCGATCCGCTGGGGCCAGCGTGGCGGAGCGGCCAGACCAACGGCAACGGCTCGCGCAGCGCCGGCCAGGTCGGCCACGATGCCCGACTCGACGCTCGGCCCGACGTGACCTCGCCCATGCATCTCAAGCAGTCACCCGCCGAGACCGGTGCCCGTGGGGGCCCGCTGCGGCGCGCCATCCGCACCGCGCTCGACTACCTCCCGCGGGGCAACACACTCGACGCCGAGTCGTTCCGGCGGCGCCACCTTCTGATGTGCTGGATCCTGGGGTTGCACATCCCGGCGCTGTTCGCCTTCGGGGTGTGGCAGGGCTATGGCGTGTCCCATTCAGCGCTGGAGATCGCCACCCCCTCGGCCTGCTTGGTCTTGGCCCGGCTGGCACGCAACCGGCGCCTGGCCGCCTTCTTCGTGACGGCGGGGCTGGTGTTCTGCTCGTCGGTGCTCGTCCACCTGTCGGGCGGCACGATCGAGGCCCACTTCCACTTCTTCATCCTCATCGGCCTCATCGCGCTCTACCAGGACTGGGTGCCGTTCCTGTGGAACGTGATGTTCACGGTCCTCTCCCACGGGCTGGGCAGCAGCATCGCCGCCGACCTGATGTTCAACCACGACGCCGCCCAGAACCGTCCGTGGAGCTGGTCGGTGATCCATGGCGTCGCCGTCCTCGCCGCCTGCGCGGGGGTCATCATCTTCTGGAAGAACACCGAGATCGAGCAGCACCGCAGCAGCCGGCTGGCCACCGAGCTGGCCGAGTCCGAGATCGCCGCCGCCCATGCCCAGGCCGCCCAGCGACGATCGATCTCCGAGCTCTTCGTCAACCTGGCCCGGCGCAACCAGTCGCTGCTCGACCGGCAGCTGGCGCTGATCTCCGAGCTCGAGCAACACGAGAGCACCCCCGAGGCGCTGGCCGACCTGTTCCAGCTCGACCACTTGGCCACCCGCATCCGGCGCAACGCCGAGTCACTGCTGGTGCTGTCAGGGGACGAGCCGCCGCGCCTGTGGGGGCGTCCCGTGCCGCTGGCGGAGGTCGTGCGGGCCGCAGCGGCCGAGGTCGAGGACTACCCGCGGGTCGAGGTGCTGGTGAACGACTACCTCGAGGTGGCGGGACGGGTGGTGGCCGACCTGTCGCATCTGCTCGCCGAGCTCATCGAGAACGCCACCATGTTCTCGCCCCCGACGTCGGACGTCCGCGTGCGGACGCACCTGGTGCCGAGCGACCGCCCGACGTTCGTGCTGAGCATCGAGGACATCGGCATCGGCATGTCCGACGAGCAGCTGCGTGCCGCCAACGAGCTGCTGGCCGATCCGCCCGAGGTCGACCCGCGCCGGTCCACGCTGGGTTTCCACGTGGTGGGCCGGCTGGCCCAGCGTCTCGGGCTGACGGTGAGGCTGGCCCACACGCCGGGCGGAGGGATCACCGCCCTGGTGACGCTGCCCGAGGACGTCGTGAGCGAGCGCCGGTTGCCGGCGCCCGAGGTCACGCCGCCCGCCCCCGCAGCCTCTGCGCTCGCCGCCACCCCCACGTCCCTGGCGTTCGACCGCCCCGTCCGGATGGCCCACGACCACACGCTCGCCCGCCGCTCGCTGGCGCCCCAACCGGCCGCGGTGGCGGCGCCGGCCATGCCGGCCGCCCCCACCTATGCCCCGCCGGAGCCGATCCCGGCGGCCGCGACCGATTCATCGGTGACCGTCGACGGGCTCATCCGCCGGGTTCCAGGCGCCAGCCTGGCCCCGTCGCTCCGCAAGGCGCCCGGGCCAGACACGACCGGGCCCGACGCCACCGACCCCGCCGCCGCCGGCGGAACGACGCCGCACGACTGGGGCGGCGGGGAGCAGACGGGATCGATGCTGTCGCGCTTCCAGGCCGCCCAGCGGGCGGGTCGGGCGGCGGCCGCAGCCGAGCCCGATCCAACCGAGGACGGACCGTGACGTACGGCCGCGACAGCGTCGAGCTCGACTGGCTGATCAACAGCTTCGTCGACCGCATCGCGGGCGTTGACAGTGCCCTGGTCGTCACCACCGACGGGCTGGTCCTGGCCCACTCCCACCGCATCGCCCGCGACACGGCCGACCAGCTGGCGGCGGTGACGTCCGGGCTAGCGAGCCTGACCGCGGGTGCGGCCCGCTGCCTCGACGCCGGATCCGTCCAACAGGTGATCGTCGAGCTGACGGGCGGCTACCTGTTCGTGACCACCGTGAGCGACGGATCGGCGTTGGCACTGCAGTGCGGCAGCGACTGCGACATCGGACTGATCGGCTACGAGATGAGCCTGCTGGTCACCCGCATCGGGCAGGCGCTGACCCCGGCCATGCGGGCCGACGGCCAGGTGCTGCCCCGCCGATGAACGGGTTTGCCGACGACCCCCGGCTGGTGCCGTTCTATGCCCTCACGCAGGGTCGCACGCAGCCCTCCGGGCGTGACCTTCCTTGGGAGACCCTGGTCTCGGCCACGAGCGACGGCCTGAGCTCGCGGCCGAGGCTGCGGTTCGAGCAGGGGCGCATCGTGGACCTGTGCCGGCGCCCGGTATCGGTGGCCGAGATCGCATCCCATCTCGGTGTTCCCCTCGGTGTCGCGGCCGTCCTGGTCTCGGACCTGCATGCCGGCGGCTACCTCGCCGTCCATCGGCCGAGCGTGGGCGACGGCGGGCGGCCCCGCCGCGAGATCCTCGAGCGGCTGCTCCACGGCCTGAAGGCGCAGGCATGACCGAGCGAAGCGAGGTCCAGAAGCACAGTGGACCTACCGCCACGAAGTGGCGATTCCGTCACTGGTGCGCCCGAAGGGTGCACCAGTGACGGACCTGAGCGCGCCGATCCCGGTGAAGATCGTGATCGCCGGCGGCTTCGGCGCCGGCAAGACCACGTTCGTTGGTGCGGCGTCCGAGATCGCCGCGCTGAGCACCGAGGCGGCGATGACCGACCTGTCGGTCGGCATCGACGACCTCTCGGCAGTGCGGGGCAAGACCAGCACGACCGTGGCGCTCGACTTCGGTCGGCGCACGATCGACGAGGGCATGGTCCTGTACCTGTTCGGGACGCCCGGCCAGGACCGGTTCTGGTTCATGTGGGACGACATCGTGCTGGGTGCCGCCGGCGCCATCGTCCTCATCGACACCCGGCGCATCGCGGACGGGTTCGCCGCCATCGACTTCTTCGAGGACCGGCGGGTGCCGTTCGTCGTCGCCGTCAACCTGTTCGACGACGGTCCCCGCTATCCGCTGGCGTCGGTGCGGGAAGCGCTCGCGCTGGCCCCGGACGTGCCGCTGGTGGCGTGCGACGCCCGGGACGGCCGTTCGGTCGTGCCGGTGCTCGTGACGCTGGTGGAGCACGCCCTGGCCCGCTCGATGGCCGGCGCCTGATCCGGCTGGGAGCCCGAGCGCGCGTCAGGCGGCCAGGTCGTCTTCGGTCGGGACGGCCTCGTCCATCGGTCGCCCATAGATCCCCAGGCGCCGGAGAACGAGCTCGACCAACGCCGCGATCGTCACGCCCACGGCGATGCCCAGGCCGGTGGCCCAGATCGTGTGGTCGTGGAACGTGGTCCCGCCCAGATAGCCGAGCGCGGCGCCGAAGCTGGCCCACAGCGGCCCGGCGATGCAGGTGACGGCGCTGAACCTGGCCAGCGGGTACCGCAGCCGCCCGCTCATGAAGGTGCTGGCGGTACGCCCCCCGGGGATGAAGCGGGCCACCAGCAGGATCATCGGCCCCCGGATCTCGAGCTGCTGGGCTGCCCACCCCTGCAATCGGGCCATCCTGCCGCCGGTGCGCCGCGACGCACCGCCGCGGCTCGTCCACCGCCCCAGCCCGTAGGACAGGTGGTCGCCCGCGATCGCCCCGACCGCGGCCGCCGCGCCGATGGCCACGATGTTGAGCCGGCCCTGCCACGCCAGCACCCCGGCCAGGATCACCGTCGCCTCGCTCGGCAGCACCGGGAACACCACGTCGAGGGCAGCGAAGGCGAAGATCAGCAGGTACGCCAGCAACCCCAGGCCGGCCAGGGCGTTGAGGTCCACGTCGATCATCGGGACCTCGGGGGTCGAGCACCGCTCCGCCGACGCGCATGCACGGCTATCACCGTATGGCTCCAACGCTCGCCTGGGCATCGGGGATTCCCCTGAGCCGCTGGCGGTTCCTTGCTCCGGCGACGTCAGCGAGGGGCGAGGTCGCGGATCGCCTGGCGCTGGTCGTAACCGAAGGGGAGCAGCGCCAACGCCGGGGTGGACACGCCGTTGTCGATGTAGCGCTGGACATGCTCGCGGCACTCGCCGGGCTTGCCCCAGACAATGAGCTCGTCGACCACCTCGTCGGGGATGGCAGCGAGCGCCGCCTTTCGGTCGCCCTCCTTCCACAGCCGCCACATGTCCCCCAACCTGTCGCCGCGCCCCAGCCACTCGTGGAACGCGGCGTACACCGGCACGTTGAGGTAGGCGGCGACGGCGAAGCGTCCCATGCCGTGCACGGTGTCGGCGTCGTCTGTCGGGGCCACGAAGATGCGGGCCACGATCTCGGGGGCTTGAGCGCCCGTCTTCCCCGCCGCCGCAGCTCGCACGATGGGGGCCACGGTCGCCACGTCGTCGGCCGACAGCCAATTGACGATCGCGCCGTCGCCCTCGCGGCCTGCCAGCCGCAACATGCCCTCGCGCAGGGCGGCCACCAGGATCGGCACCGGTTCCGGGGGCACGACGCCCAGCTTGAAGCCCCGCACCGAGAAGGTCTCGTACTCGGCCGTCACCTTCTCGCCCGACAGCGCCTGGCGGAGGAAGCGCACGATGTCCCGCGTGCGCTGGTAGGGGCGTTCGAACGGGATCCCGTTCCAGCCCTCGACGATGACGTTGGACGAGGTGCCGACGCCGAGGGCGACCCTCCCGGGAGCGGCCTGGGCCAGTGAGCCCGCGCTCTGCGCCAGGCATCCCGGCCCCCGGGTGAAGGCCGGGACGATGGCCGTCCCCAGGCGCAGCGAGGGCGCCCACGCCGACGCCAGCGCCAGGGGCGTGAAGGCGTCGGCGCCGTTGGCCTCGGACGACCACACGTCGGTGTAGCCGAGATCGGCCAGCTCGCGGATCCAGCCCTGCTGTTCGTGCAGGGGGACGTTGTCGAAGGGGATGGTCATGCCGTAGCGCTGCATGACGGGATGCTGTCACACCGGCCAAACTGCCGGGCCATGACGGACATGCCGTGGCAGGGGGACGCCTGCTCGCTGGCCGCGGCCTTCCGGGCCGGCGAGCGCGATCCCAAGGATGAGCTGGAGGCCGTGCTGGCGGCAATCGAGCGGAGCAGCCTGGGCGCCCTGTGCCACCTCGACACCGAGGGCGCCCGGGCGGCGGTCGCCGAGACTGACGTGTCGCTCCCCTTCGGCGGCGTGCCGATCGGGGTCAAGGAGCTGGAGCCGGTCGAGGGCTGGCCCCACGCAGACGCCAGCCTGGTGTTCGCCGACCGGGTGGCCGACCACACCACCACGATGGTGCGCCGCCTGGAGGGCGCAGGCGTGGTCAAGGTGGGACAGACGACCGCCAGCGAGTTCGGGGGTCTCAACGTGAGCGTCACCAAGCTCCACGGCGTGACCCACAACCCCTGGCGGCCGGGGCGCACGGCCGGCGGATCATCGGGGGGATCGGCCGCAGCCGTGGCCGGCGGGCTGCTGCCCATCGCCAGCGGCAGCGACGGGGGCGGTTCGATCCGCATCCCGGCGGGATTCTGCGGGCTGGTGGGCATGAAGGGCACGGCCGGCCGCATTCCTCGTGGTCCCCGCACCGAGATCGCGCCGCTGACCGTGGTCGTGGGCTGCCTGGCCCGGTCGGTCCGGGACGTTGCCCGCTGGTTCGATGTCTGTTCCGGCTATGACTCACGTGATCCCTACAGCCTGCCCCGCATCGACGGTTGGGAGCGCGACCTCGGCACCCGCTCGCTGGCGGGGCTGCGAGTGGCGATCGTTCCCGATCTCGGCAATGCCGTGGTCCGCCCCGAGGTCGAGGCCGTCGTCCGGGAGGCGGGCGAGGCGCTCGCGCAGGACGCCGGCCTGTGGGTCGTCGAGGTGCCCGTGCGCCTGCCACGGCTCGGCTTCGAGTGGGCCATGGCCAATCTTTGCCAGCTGCGCCGGGCCCTCGCCGGGCTCTGGCCGGCCTGCAAGGACGACATGACGTTGGAGATGGCGTTCGGGCTCGACCTGGCCGATCAGATGTTCAACCTCGATATTGCCGGCAAGGTCGAGGAGCAGCGCACCGAGGCCAACGAGCGGATGGCCGACGTGTTCGAGCAGGTCGACGTCGTCGTGTGTGCCACCAATCCCGACGTGGCCTTTCCCGCCGACATCGGCGTCAGCACCCGGGTGGGCGACGTGCCGGTGGGACCGGAGAACAACGGGCTGCTAACGATCCCCGCCAACATCGTGGGCAACCCCGCCATCTCCGTCCCGGCGGGGACGGTCGACGGACTGCCGGTGGGCATGCAGCTCATCGGCCGCCACCACGACGACGCCCTGCTGCTGGACCTGGCGCAGGTGGTCGAGCGCGAGCGTCCCTGGCCGTTGGTGGCGCCGGGCGCTCCCGTCTGAGGGGCGGATGGGGTCGATGACGTCGAGTCAGGTCATCACTATGCGCCGGGCCGTCACCCGGTAGCCGGCACGCTCGAACGCGGCGGCCATCGGCCCGTTACCGGTGTCCGTGTCGGCCCGGATGCGGTCGGCGCCCTGACCGGCCAGGAAAGCCGTGGCCTCCGCCAGCAGGCCGCCCACGTAGCCGTGCCCCCGCTGCTCGGGGACGACACCGATGTAGGCGATGACGAAGGACTCGTAGTTGCGCGACGGCATCACCACGCCGACCAGCACGTCGTCGGCGGCGGTGTAGGCCAGCCGCCACCAGTCCCGCGGCGCCGGCATCCAAGCCATGTCGTCGAGCTGGATGCGGGCAGCCTGGGCGGGGCCGTGGCGCTCGATGTCGCGTCGGGCGTAGGCGTCGAGGGTGCCCACGTTGACGCGCTCCAGGACCTCGAGCAGTTGGCCGTCGTCGAGCGCGGGAGCGAAACTCAGCCTCCCGTCGGTGGCGGGAAGGCCCGCGCTCGCTTGCCACTCGATGCGCAACCGCTCGACGAACGGCTGCAGCCCGGCCTGGCGGGCGGCGTCGGTTCGATCGTCCACGGCGCGGCGGCCGTCGGGGCGATCGTGCCAGTCGGCCGGGAGGAACAGGTGGTACTCGGGGATCGAGCCGTCGGCTGTCTTGATGCGCTGGTGGGCGACGTTCAGCAGCAGGGCCCCGGTCGCCACCCGGTCGGGCTCGGCCCCGAGGTCGAACCAGTCGAGGGCGATCGGGTGCTCGTCGTCCGGGCCGCCCCACCACGCGGCCCGGGCCACGACGCGGCCGTCCCGCTCGGCCACCCAGGTCCAGTCGGGTCGATAGTGGTGCTCGGCGGCCGTGGCCAGGAAGTCGCGCCCGGGCGGACCGTAGGCGGGCCCATCCAGCGCGAGAAAGCACTCGAGCTCGCCGCCGACGAGCGGGCGGACGGTGACGTCTGATGTGGTCAGAGCCCCCACCCTGCCGGACCGGCCCCAAAATGTCACACCCCCTCTGGATACTGGGGCCATGACCAAGCAACTCACCCTCGTCAGCAGTTCCGGCCCGGTCCGGCCGCGTGCATGGCGGCTCGACGAGCGCACCCGCGAGATCGGCCGCAGGGGCCTGACCGAGGCCCGCGCCGCCCTCACGAGTGCCCGCCGCCGATCGCAGGATGCCGACCCGCCGACGGCAGCGCCGCCGGCGGTCCCGGCGGCAGGAGGTTCGCCACCCGGTGCCCGAGACCGCCCGGCGGCATGATCCCCCGCCCGGGCGGTCGTCGATCAGTAGCCTGCCGCCCCAATGAGCATCCTCGGTTGGATCGTCGTGGGGTTCATCGCCGGCGCGTTGGCCCGGTGGGTGACCCGGGCCCGCCGGCGGGGCTGCTTGGCCACGATCGTGGTCGGCATCTTGGGCGGCCTCATCGGTGGAGCCTTGTTCCGGCTGGCGACCGACGGCGACACCGACGTCATCGACGACTTCGACGTCGGCTCGATCTTCGTGGCGTTCGTCGGGGCGGTGCTCCTACTGCTGGTGCTCGAAGCCATCAGCCGCGACCGCCGCTGGTGACACGCCGCAGGTGCCGGGCCGGCGACGGCCTCGGCCGCCCTCAACTAGCGTGAATGTCATGAACGAGGTCGTGATCGTCGAGGCCGTGCGCACGCCCATCGGGCGCCGCAACGGCGGGCTCTCCACCGTCCATCCGGCCGACCTGTTGGGCACCGTGCTGCTCGAGGTCGTCGGCCGCTCCGGCATCGATCCCGCCGAGGTCGAGCAGGTAGTGGCCGGCTGCGTGAGCCAGGTCGGCGAGCAGTCGTTCAACGTCGCCCGCACCGCGTGGCTGAGTGCCGGCCTCCCGCTCAGCACGGCGGCCACGACCGTCGACACCCAGTGCGGCTCGTCACAGCAGGCGACGAACGTGGCCACCAGCCTGGTGGCGGCCGGGGTGGTCGACGTGGCCATCGCCTGTGGCGTCGAACTGATGTCGCGGCTACCCATCGGGTCGAACTCGTCGAAGCAGCTCGGGCTCGGCGTGCCGGTCCCCAAGACCTACTTCCCCCGCTACGAGTTCACCTCGCAGTTCGAGGGCGCCGAGCGCATCGCCGACAAGTGGGGCATCACCCGGGCAGACACCGACGAGTTCGGGCTGCTGTCCCAGCAGCGGGCCGCCCGGGCGTGGGCCGAGAGCCGGTTCGACACCCAGGTGGTGTCGGTCGATGCCCCCGACGTCGGGGAGGACGGCAAGCCCACGGGCACGACCCATCGGGTCGAGCGCGACGAAGGCCTGCGCGAGACCAGCCTCGAGGCACTGGCCGGGCTCAAGCCGGTGGCCCGGCCCGATGGTGTGCACACCGCGGGCAGCTCGTCCCAGATCAGCGACGGCGCCGCCGCGCTGCTCATGATGACGCCCGACAAGGCGGCCGAGCTCGGCCTGCGGCCGCGGGCCAGGGTGGTCGACACGTGCCTCGTCGGCGTCGACCCGGTCCTCATGCTCACCGGACCGATCGATGCCACCCAGCGCCTCCTGTCCCGCACCGGGATGGCGCTCGACGACATCGACCTGGTCGAGATCAACGAGGCGTTCGCGTCGGTGGTGCTGGCGTGGCAGCGCGAGCTGGGTGCCGACCTCGACCGCACCAACCCCAACGGCGGCGCCATCGCGCTGGGCCACCCGCTGGGTGCCACCGGCGCCTTCCTGATGACGAAGGCGATCCACGAGCTCGAGCGCACCGACGGGTCCACGGCTCTGGTCACGATGTGCTGCGGCGGGGGCCTGGGCACGGGCACGATCATCGAGCGCGTCTGACCCCCCCAGCGCTGCCCAGCAGCGCTCACCACGGGCCTTCCCGGATCGCGGCCGTCGGCCGCCCACGAGCCCGAGGCCGTCGAACCGGGAGTCCCGTTGTCCAGCCCGTCCCGCAGTCGAGCCCGTGCACGGACGCTGCACGTCGGCGTGGTCGCCGTTGCCGCCGCCGTGGCGGCCTTGGCCATGCTCCGGCTGTCGCGGGACGGCGCCGACGGAGGCGGTGGCGCCCCACCGGGCACGGCCACGGTCGTCGAGGTCGTCGACGGCGACACCCTGGTGGTCGATCTCGACGGCCACGAGGAGCACGTGCGGCTCATCGGCATCGACACGCCCGAGACCGTCGCCCCCGACCAACCCGACGAGTGCTACGGGGCCGAGGCGTCCCACCACCTCGCGGAGCTGGTCCCGCCCGGCAGCGTCGTGCGGCTGGAGCGGGACATCGAGGCCCGTGACATGTACGACCGGCTGCTCGCTTACATGCATCGCGCCGACGACGACCTGTTCGTGAACCTGGCACAGGTGGCGGACGGCTACGCCGAGACGCTCGCCTATCCGCCCAACACCGCCCACCGCGGCGACTTCGAGGAGGCACAACGACGAGCCCGCACCGCCGGCGCCGGGCTGTGGAGCGCGTGCGGCAGCGCCGACGTCCCCATCGGCTAGACCAAGGTCAGCGATAACCTCGGTTCGATGGCCACGCTCGCCGAACGGCTCGGTTACGGCCCGGACGACCGGGTGCTCATCATCAACTGCGACGACCTCGGCTCGTGCCACGCCGCAAACGTGGGCGTCTACGAGGCGCTGCGCGACGGCATCGCCACCAGCGCGTCGCTCATGGTCCCGTGTCCGTGGGCCCGCGAGGCGGCCGGGCGCTACCGAGGCGAGGACGTCGGCGTTCACCTCACGCTCAACGCCGAGCACGACCTCTACCGCTGGGGTCCCATCACCCACGCGCCGTCGCTGCTCGACGGCGACGGCGGCTTCCCTCGCACCCAACGCGACCTGTGGGACCACGCCGACCTCGACGAGGCTCGCCGCGAGCTGCGGGCCCAGGTCGAGCGGGCGATCCTCTGGGGCTTCGACGTCAGCCACCTCGACAGCCACCTGGGCACGCTCCAGCTCCGGGCCGAGTTCTTCGACATCTACCTCGACCTGGCCGTGGACTTCGGCCTGCCCATCCGACTGTCGGGCGCCTCCACCGAGCGCACCATCGGCTTTCCCTTCCGCAAGCTGGCCACCGAGGAGGGCGTGATCTTCCCCGACCACTTCGTCTACGTGCGCAGCGGCGTTGGCAGCCGCCGCGACATCGAACGCACGGTCTACGACCTGCAACCTGGCGTGACCGAGGTGTACATCCATCCCGCCGTCGACTCCCCCGAACTGCGGGCGCTGACACCCGACTGGGCCGCCCGGGTCGACGACCACGACTTGGTGGTCACCGACCACAGCCTGCGCACCATGCTCGAGCGGGCCGGTGCCCACCTCATCGGCTACCGCGAGCTGCGCGACCTCCAGCGACGCGGCTGAAGACCGGTCACGCCGGCGGCACCGTCCGTTCGTGCAGGGCCGCCAACGCGGTGCGGAACTCCGGCGTCCGCGTCACCGGCAGGAACGCCAACAGCGCGCCCATGGCGCCGGCCACCTTGGCTTGGCCGCGCATGACCGCCACGCTCAGGTCCAGATCCCCCGATGCCCACCGCAACGTGTCGGGGTAGGTGGTCGTGATCGTCAGCTCGGCGGCGGGATCGGGGGTGGCTCCCGGGACGAGCGAGGCGTCCACGAGCCGGCCGTCCTCGAATGTCAGGTCGAGCACCACGTCTCCGCCGGGACCCCCGCTCACGATGTGTTGGATCCGAGCACTGGCCCCCGGCCGCGGCGGCAGTCCCCCGAGCAACTCGCGCGCCGACGCCAGCCACTCGGCGCTCAGGAACTCGACCCCGGCCACGAGCGGCCGACGTTACTCGCTTGATCGCTCGGTCAGGAGCGTCGGCCGACCCGGCTGGGGACGCCGGCGAACAGGTCGGACTCCGGTATCTCCGTGTCGACCAGGCTGCGGGCGAGGATGTAGTCGTCGTAGGGATGGATGGCGGACTGCTCGTCCCGGGGCAGCCCGAACCAGAACGGTGACATCGGGTCGACCTGGGTCTCGTGTGCCAGCAGCGCGTCGAGGCGCACCTCGTTGAAGCCGCTCAGGTCCACCGACGTGGTGATGCGATCGTCGTGCGACGGGCGCTCGAACCACTCGGGACTGAACGGTGAGTCGAGCCCGAGCTCGAGGAACCGGCGGTGCATGGCCTCGACCCGCTTGTGTGACCAGACCGAGTAGTAGAGCTTGAGCGGTTGCCACGGGTCGCCGGCCTCGGGGTAGGCGTCCGGGTCGCCGGCCCGCTCGAACGCCGGCACCGAGATGTCGTGGACCCGCAGGTGGTCGGGGTGCGGGTACCCGCTCTGGTCGTCCGGATAGGTCACGATGACCTGGGGGCGCTCCCGGCGGATGGCGGCCACCAGCCGCCCGACGGCCTCGTCCAGGTCGACGTTGGCGAAGGCGTCGGGATGCTGGTTGGGCTCGGTGTCCGGCATCCCCGAGTCGCGGTAGCCGAGCATGACCACCTCGTCGTAGCCGATGATCTCGGCCGCCCGTGCCAGCTCGCGGCGCCGGATCGCCGGCAGGTCGGCCACCACCTCGGGCCGGTCCATGGCCGGGTTGAGGATGTCGCCCGCCTCGCCCCCCGTGCAGGTGACCAGCACCGTGCGCACCCCGGAGGCGTGGTAGCGGGCGACGGTGCCGGCGCCCTTGGACGCCTCGTCGTCGGGATGGGCGTGGACCGTGAGCAGGCACAGTGCGGCATCGGGCACGGCGGTCACGCTACCGGCAGGTGTAGATTTCCCACGTAGATGGATACCCCCGAGGACTGGCGCTGGGTCTGGATCGTCGCCACGGCGGTGTTCGCCGTCGGGGAGCTGTCGAGTCCGGGGTCGTTCTTCCTGCTGCCGTTCGCCATCGGTGCCCTGGTCGCCACCGTGCTGGCGTTCCTCGACGTCAACGTCGTCGTCGAGTGGGTCGTCTTCCTCGGCGTGTCGCTGGCCGCCTTCGCAGCGCTGCGTCCCGTCGCCCATCGCCTCAACCGCTCGGTGGACGACACCGGCGTCGGTGCCCGGCGCCTCCTCGGGGCCTACGCCGTCGTGCTCCGCGACATCCCGGCGGGCGGGGACGTGGGCCTCGTGCGCGTCGACCGGGAGGAGTGGCGGGCCCAGTCGACCGACGGGGCGGCGATCCCCTCCGGCACGGCGGTGCGGGTCGCCGACGTGCAGGGCACGCGCGTGATCGTCGCCGTGGTCGACGAGCTGTCGAAGACGAGCCCGGAAGAGCTCGAGCCATGAGGTCCACGACCAAGGAGCTGTCGTCGTGACCGCAGTCACCGTCCTGCTGATCGTGTTCGCCGCCGTCGCCATCATCTACGTGGCCGCCGGAGTGCGCATCGTCCGTCCCTACCAGAAGGGTCTGGTCGAGCAGCTCGGCAAGTACAAGGAGACGGTCGACCCCGGCCTGCGCTTGATCGCGCCCATCTACCAGACGCTGCGACCGGTCGACATGCGCGAGCAGGTCGTCGACGTGCCGCCGCAAGAGGTCATCACGTCGGACAACGTGGTGGTGTCGGTCGACGCGGTCATCTACTACGAACCCACCGAGCCCCAGCGGCTGGTCTACAACGTCGCCAACTTCATGCTCGCGGTGACCAAGCTCGCGCAGACCAACCTGCGCAACCTGATCGGCGACATGCAGCTCGACGAGGCGCTCACCTCCCGCGACAAGATCAACACCGAGCTGCGGGAGATCCTCGACGACGCCACCGACAAGTGGGGCGTGCGGGTGGCACGGGTCGAGATCCAGCGGATCGACCCGCCGCCCGACGTCATGCACTCGATGCACGAGCAGATGAAGGCCGAGCGGACGCGGCGTGCCGTCGTGACCCAGGCCGAGGGCGAGCGGCAGGCGGCCATCACCCGGGCCGAGGGCGACAAGCAGGCCGCCGTGTTGCGGGCCGAGGGCGACCGACAGCAGCGCATCCTGCGTGCCGAGGGCGAGGCCGGGGCCATCCAGAAAGTGGCCGAGGCCGAGAAGTTCCGCCAGGAGACGGTCGCCCAAGGCGAGGCCGGCGCGATCCGCTCCGTCTACGGGGCCATCCACGAGGGCGAACCCGACACCCCGCTGCTCACCATCAAGTACCTGGAGGCGCTGCGGGCCATGGCCGACGGCCGCGCCACCAAGATCGTGGTGCCCACCGAGCTTGCGGGCATCGCCGGCTCCCTCACCGCCGTCGCCGACCTGCTGGGCGGCAACAACAACGGCACCGGTGGCGACGGCGCCGAGCCCCCGGCCACCCCCGACGCCGGTGCGCGCGCCGCCGCCCGGGCGGCCCGCCCGGGGCCGCCAGAGCCGGAGCGCGACCGGCCCCCGCCGCGGGTCTCGCCGCCGCCGGACTGACCGAATGCCGATTCCGCGGATCATCCAACCCGAACCAACCACCGACGCAGACCGGCGTGAAGCCGGCGGAATCGGCGTTCACTAGCGGCGGTGACCCAGCAGTCGGCCATCGACGCGGTCAACCAGTACTTCACCGAGGCCGCCCGGGTCATCGACCTCCACGACGATCTCTACGGCGTCCTCACCACCAGCTACCGCGAGCTGGCGGTGCAGGTGCCGGTGCGGCTCGACGACGGCGAGCTCATGGTTGCCCGCGGCTACCGCGTCCAGCACAACGGCGCCCGGGGTCCCTACAAGGGCGGCGTGCGCTTCCATCCCAACGCCGACCTCGACGAGGTGCGGGCTCTGGCGTCGCTCATGACCTGGAAGACGGCGCTCATGGAGCTGCCGTTCGGGGGCGCCAAGGGCGGCATCGAGGTCGATCCGAAGCGCATGAGCGCGGACGAGCTGCAGCGCATGACCCGGCGGTTCACGCAGTCGATCCACCACGTGCTGGGCGTCTACCGCGACATCCCCGCCCCCGACCTCAACACCAATGCCCAGGTGATGGCTTGGATGATGGACGCCTACTCGTCGCTGCACGGTTACAGCCCGGCGATCGTCACCGGCAAGCCCCTGGACTTCGGCGGCGCGCCTGGGCGCGACTCTGCGACCGGCCGCGGGGTCGTCTACGTGCTCGACGCGTGCTGCGGGCACCTGGGCATCGACCTGGCGACGCAGCGGGTGGCGGTGCAGGGTTTCGGTCAGGTCGGCAGCTGGGCGGCCCACGAGCTGGCCGAGCGGGGAGCGACGGTGGTCGCGGTGTCGGACGTGAAGGGCGGCATCGTGCGCCCGCAGGGACTGGACGTGGCGGCGGCGATCGCCGCGGTGCGGGCCGGAGGTTCGGTGGTCGACCTGGCGGGGACCGACGGTGCCGAGGCGCTGACCAACGAGGAGCTGATCGAGCTTGACGTCGACGTGCTCGTTCCCGCCGCCGTCGAGGGCGTCCTCACCGAGGACAACGCCGACCGGGTGCGCGCCGGCATCGTCGTCGAAGCCGCCAACCACCCCACCACGCCCGCCGCCGACAAGATCCTGCGGGACCGGGACGTCCTGGTGGTGCCGGACGTCCTGGCCAACGCCGGCGGGGTCACCGGCTCCTACTTCGAGTGGACGCAGAACATCCAGCAGTTCACCTGGAAGGAGGACCGCTTCCTCACCGAGCTGGCCGACCGGCTGGCCAAGGCGTCCCACGACACCTGGGCCTTCGCCGAGGAGCGCGGCGTGACGCTCCGCCAGGCCGCCTTCGCCATCGGCATCCAGCGGGTGGCCGACGCCACCCGCCTGCGCGGCTACGTCTGAGCTTCGAGGGGGGAGGGAAACCCTCCCCCCTCGACCTCCCCCCAAACCCCCCGCCCACGCGGACTAGCGGTCCGGTCAGCCGCCGACGCCGGCGAGGGGTTCGAGCCGCTCCTGGCCCGTGTCCTCGTCCTCCTCCAGCCGCCAGCCGAAGCGCGCGGCCAGCAGCGGGTGGCCCTCGTCGGGCCCGCTGGCGATCAGCTCGTCGCCGGCGTGCAGCTCGACGTGGCCGCGGGGCCGGTAGATGTAGCGGCCACCCCGGCGGACGGCCAGCACGTGGAACCCGGGGTCGACGTCGAGCTGCAGGTCGTGCAGGGTGGCGCCGTCGGCCGGCGATCCTGGCCCCACGGGGACCCGCACGGCCACCTCGTCGCTCTCGCCCAGGGCGATCTTGATGATCGGGTGGACCTCTTCGTGCTTCTCGATGAGCCACACCATCTGTTGGGCGGAGTCACCCAGGTCCTCGGCGGCCTGGGACAGGTGCAGCAACCCCCGCAGCGGCGACGGGTCGATGTCGCCCGAGCTCGCCCGCAGCACCCACAGCTCGAGGCGGTCCTTCATCTCGTCCAGCCGGTCCTCGAGGTGGCGCACCTCGGCGGCCAAGCCCAGGTCCCGCAGCACCAGCGCCGAGTACGCCAGGCCGACCGCCGCCTCCGAGACGTTCTTCATCTCCACCAGCACGTCGATGGCCCGGTCCAGGTCCGTGAGGGTGCCGTCCTCGGGCGGTGTCGGCGGTTCCCACAGCGGCGCGGCGGCCAGCTCGCGCAGCCGGGTGATCCCGGCCGGCGATCCCCGGAGGAACAGCACGTCGCCGGGGAGCAGGATCTGCTCGCCCTCCACATCGGTGATCCACTCACGGTCGCGGCGGATGGCCACGATGCGCATGCCGGTCTGCACCGGGAGCTCGAGGTCGGCGAGCGGCCGGCGGGCGAGGTGGGAGCCGTCCCGCACCCGGACGCGGTGCGAGACCTCCTCGGCGTTGGACAGGTCGGCCACGAGCTCTCGGGGGATGCCGAGCCGGTGGGTGACGATGCGGGCGATGTCAACGGCGGCGTTGGCGATGCGCTCGATGGCGGAGATCACCTGCAGGACGGACGCCATGGCGTCGGCCTCCCGGGGATGGCGGGCGGCCATAACGCAGACCGAGCGCATGTCGTGCACCAGCGCGTCCATCCGCTCCTCGAGGGCACCGACCTCCTCGGCCATGTCGGGATCGCCGAAGTACAGGGCGGCGTAGGCCAGGTCCACCATGAGCTCGGAGAGGTCCTTGACCTCGGCGAGCATGGCCCGGAGATTTCGGGGTCTGTCGTCCATTGCAGGGATCGCCCCCAACGATAGGCGCCCCACCGTCAGGCCGCCCCGACGGCGAACACGGCGAGGATGAAGCACACCGACCCGATGAGGTCGAGCGACGAGGTCACGAGCGGGATGCCCACGTTGTCGGGGTCGACTCCCAGCCGGTACGAGACCACGGCGCCGTAGTAGGCGATGGCCACGGCGAACGACGTGGCCAGGAAGCCACCGAACAGGGCCACGAGCGCCATGTCGAGCGGCCCGGGGCTGCGCAGGTCGATGAGGGCGGCGGCCAGGTCGGCCACGATCGACGCACCCACGAAGACCGGAAACCCCACCACGTAGGCGACCGCGACGTCGTACCGAGCCATCTTTCCGGGGACCGCATCCGGTTCGAGCATGCCCAGGTGGAGCTTGCTCGTCAGCCGGCTCGACAGGATGCCGCCGATGGCCCCCGAGGCCGCCAGGAAGGGCGGCACCAGGGCCAGCAGCGCCGGGTACCGAGCCAGGTCGTCGAGCCGCTGTTCGAGGGTCTGCCCAGCGATGAGGCTGAGAACGCCCGCCGCGATCACCACGATCACCGACTCGCGCACGATCCGCCGGGTGGTCAGCAGTCGGGCCGACAGCGCGGCGGAGATGGCCACCACCGCCGCCACCACGCCTGCGGCGGCGATCAGCGGCGTGACCACCTCGACGTCGACCAGCAGCGTGGCGAGGAACAGGGCGGGCAACGTGATCATGTCCCCCGACGCCGTCACCAGGGGTGCCGTGACGTTGTCGGGATCCCAGCCGTAGCGCACCGACCCGGCGGACAGCAGCACCGTGAGCCCCAGCACCACCACCGACGAGATGAACCCGCCGACCAGCGAGATCACCACGAAGTCGGCGACGGAGATCGAGTGCTCGAGGCCGAACCCGACAGACACCACCTTGGCCAGCACGGCCAACACGACCGACGCGAAGATCGTGAGCGCCCCAGCCGCCAGCACGTTCTGCCCGAGGACGGTGTCGGCGCGGCCGCTCACCCGGAAGGTGCCCGAGTGGATGGCGGTGCCGAGGCGGGCCCCCAGCGCGCCGAAGATCGTGCCCCGCAGGCCGATCGCGGCCGGGATGAGGATCAGCAGACCTGGCAGGTCTTCCAGCGTGCCGGTGATGGCACCGAGGGTCAGGCCGGCGACGAGGCTGGCCAGCAGCGCGATCCCGAGCGCGACGAGGCTCTGCCCGACGTCGGGCAGGCCGGGACCCAGCACGGCGCGCAGCCGTGCCACGGCAGAGTCGTTCCGTCGCATCGGTGGCTGAATGGAAGAGGAATGGTGGAGGGGCTACCCATCGGAGCGCCGACAGTTTGCAACAGTGGACCCATGAGATGGGCATTGATAGCGCCGGCACTCGTCCTCGGCCTCGCGGGATGTGGCGACGACGGGCGCGAGCTGCGGGAGCCCAGCGCCGACCAGACCACGACGTCGGCCAGCACGACGTCGACCACCTCGACCACCACCCCGACCACGGACGTGGCCGCCGGCACGGGCGGCGGGACCGACGACTCCGGCAGCAGCGCCGCGTCGTCCGCGCCGGCGGCCGCGGCGACGCTGCGCCTGACCAGCCCCGCCTTCGGCGAGGGCGAGCTGATCCCGCCGGAGTACACCTGCATCGGCGACGACGTGTCTCCCCCGCTGGCGTGGTCGGGCGTCCCCGAGGGGACGGTCGAGCTGGCGCTGGTCGTGCGCGATCCCGACGCCGACGGGTTCGTCCACTGGGTGGTCACCGGATTGCCGCCACGCGCCGAGGGGCTGGCCCGAGGCAATCCGCCCGCCGAGGCGGTCGAGGCGCTCAACGACTTCGGGCGGGAGGGGTGGTCGGGGCCCTGCCCGCCCTCGGGCACGCACGACTACGACTTCCGGCTCTACGCCCTCGGTGAGGCCAGCCGTATCGCGCCGCGCACCGACGGCGCTCAGGCCGCCGAGCAGCTCGAGTCGGCGCCCGTGCTGGCGTCCGCGGCGCTCAGCGGGACGGCGGCGGCGCCGTAGGTGCGCAGCGGTCAACGCACGGCGAAGCCTGGTCCCGCCGTTCGCGGGTCGGCCTCCACCGGCAACGAGTCGACCGTGACCGATTCGACGACCGCCAGCCGCGGTCCCCGGTGGGCCCACGCGACGAGCGCGTCGACGGCGGCCTTGGCGCCCTGGGCTTCGATCTCGACGCGGCCGTCGGGCAGGTTGTGGACCCAGCCGATGACGCCGAGCCGGTTGGCCTCGCGGCGGCAGCTCTCCCGAAACCACACGCCCTGGACCCGGCCGACGACCACCACCCGCACCCGGACGACGTCGCCGGGGGCGTCAGCCTCGGCGTTCACCCGCCCGATGTCGCCCCGCCCGGGTCGCCCCTGTCCTTGCGGGCCTGCTCCTCCGCCTCGATCTCGGCCTCCAATGCGGCCAGCGGGTCGGCCGCCTCGTCCCTGGCGTCGTCGTCGTCGCCGTCATCGTCGTCGATCGGCCGGTCCTCGAGCTCCTGGGACTCGGCGTCGATGGCACCGCCGCGCCCGGGGGTCGATGTGACCCGCTCGGCGATCCTGGCCGGCATGTCGGCCTTGCGGATCTGGAAGCTGGCGACCGCCAGGGCGATCAGCGACGGGAAGAAGAAGAACCCGCCACCCAGCAGCACGGCGCCGGCCATGGCCAGCATGGCGAAGGTGAGGAGCCTTCCGCGGTCGGGCCGGCGGTTGGCCCAGAACGCGAACGCCGCCACCGCCACCGGCAACGCGATGTAGAGGAGCACGCCGGCGCCGTTGGCATCGATCAGCGAGGTGCTCCGGTCCGGCATCTCTCGCCCGGTGACCGCCTCGCGCGCGGCGATCGCCACACCCCTGAAGCGAGTAGGAAGCGGCTCGCCCCGGTCGTCGACCGGGACCCGGAGGAACAGCATCGAGATGGCCGACACCACCGCCAACCCCAGGGCGACCAGCACCGCCATGTCGCCGGGACGGCGTCGGCCCCGGGCAAAGCCGCTGAGGAACCCACCGGCGGCCGCCCGCCCGCCGGTTCTGGCGCCGTTGCCGGCGGCACCGCCCGGAGTTGCGCTCGCGGCGCGTGACGGGCCAGGGCTCGCCGAGCTGGTCACGGCGTGGGTGCGACGGGCGTTCAGCGCTTCACGAGCGGCGCGGTTGCGCGCGGCCCGCCGCTGCTTGGAGGTCTGGCGCTTGTCTGGCACAGCCGACAACGGTAGGCCGCGGAGGGCCCGAACGGCGATCCGGCGCCCGGCCCCCGCCGGCCCGTTAGCGTCTGGCCGGTCGGGCGGCGCCGGGCCGGTCGCCGACGAGAGCGCCTGACCTGCGGGGTTGGCCATGGATGTGCGTGTCGGGACGTTCAACCTGAACAACCTGTTCGACCGGTTCAACTTCGAGGCGGACCTGGGGGAGCTGCCGGCGGAGGACCGCAACGTCCAGACGACGTATCAGTGGGTGTTCGTGGGCCAGGGCACCGGGCCCGACGACCCGCCGCCCCAGCTCGACGCGCCCAGCTCGTCCACCCCCATCGTCCGGGTCCAGAAGGGTGCCCGCGGCGAGCTGATCGACGCCAAGCCCGCCGCCGCCCAGCAGGCGCTCGCGACGCGGATCGCAGCCGTCGATGCCGACGTGCTCGCGCTGCAGGAGGTCGAGAACCTCGACGCGCTCCGCCGGTTCAACCGCGACCTCCTGGCTCGTCCCTATCCCTACGAGGTGCTGGTCGAGGGCAACGATCCCCGGTTCATCGACGTGGCGGTGCTGTCCCGGCTGCCGGTCGCCGACATCACCTCCCACCGGTTCGAGATCCACCCCGACCAACCGACGACGCCGGTGTTCGGGCGCGACCTTCTCGAGCTGCATGTGTTGACCGTGAGCCGCCGGCGGCGGTTGCTCACCCTGTTCGTCACCCACCTCAAATCGCGATTCGTGCCCTTCGACGACCCCGACCCGGAGGCCACGGCGGTCGCCAACGACCAGCTGCGGACCCGCCAAGCCGAGACCATCGCCAGGGTCGTGGCCGCGCGTACCCGACCCGACACCCGCTACGCGATCCTCGGGGACCTGAACGACGCCCCGGACGCCGCGACCTTGGCGCCGATGGTGACCGCGCTGGGCCTCGCCGACGGGCTCGCCGACGTGGTCGAGAGCCGGCCGCCGCCGCCCGCCACTCCCGGCAACTCCCCCACCGACCCGCGCTGGACTCACCGGCATTCCATCGCCAACGCCCCCGACAGCTTCGAGCTGTTCGACCAGATCTGGCTGAGCCCCGCGCTCGCCGGGCGGGTCAGCCACGCCGAGATCGAGCGCCGCCGCGCCTGGCACGCCACCTCCGCCGGCGTCGGCAGTGATCACGATCCCGCCTGGATCCGGCTCGACGACCTGTGACCCCCCGCCTCACTCGTGTTCATCGGGCACGCCGGCATCCACGGCACCGGCGCGTTCGTCCCGGGCCGCCCATTCGAGCAGCTCGTCGATCGCGAAGACGGCCTGGTCGATGCCTTCATGGAGGTCGCCAAGCTCGGCGAAGCGAGCCGGAACGGTCGACATGGTGCAGTCTCCCGGCGCGACGGCGTCGACCTCGTCCCACGTGATCGGCGTCGACACCGTGGCGTCGGGGAAGCCGCGGACCGAGTACGCGGCGGCCATCGTGTGGTCTCGGGCGTTCTGGTTGTAGTCGACGAACAGGGCCGCCGGGTCACGGTCCTTGCGCCACCACGTCGTCGTCACGTCATCGGGGGCGCGACGCTCGACCTCACGGGCGAACGCCAGGGCTGCGCGTCGGACGTCGCTGAACCCGAACGATGGCTCGATGCGTACGTACACGTGGATCCCCTTGCCGCCCGACGTCTTGGGCCAGCCGACCGCACCGAGCTCGTCGAGCACCTCGTGCACGACATGGGCGACCCGCCGGACGGTGGCGAGCGGGCAGTCGGGCATGGGGTCGAGGTCGATCCGCCACTCGTCCGGCTTCTCCGTGTCGGCACGCCGCGAGTTCCACGGATGGAACTCGACGGTCGACATCTGAACCGCCCAGATCACGTGAGCGAGCTCGGTCACGCACAGCTCGTCGGCGTGCAATCCGTAGCGTGGGAAGTGGACCCGCACGGTCTCCAACCACGGCGGGGCGCCGGCGGGCACACGCTTCTGATGGACCTTCTCGCCGCTCACCCCCGTCGGGAAGCGATGCATCATGCACGGCCGTTCGCGCAGGCTGTTGACGATCCCCCGCCCCACTGCGAGGTAGTAGTCGACCAGGTCGAGCTTGGTCGCCCCCGTCGCGGGGAAGTAGACGCGATCAGGGTTGGAGATCCTCACCGTGCGGCCGCCCACCTCCATGTCGGTTGCCGGAGCCTTCGCCATCGGGCGCGACCGTACCGGCACGCGTGCGTCGCGCCACGTCGTCAGGAGGCGCCCGTCCAGCTTATGGAGACGGTGCTGTCGGGCTCGACGATCGAGTCGGAGTCGCAGTCGGCCGAGAACTCGAGCGTCTTCTGGTTGTCTCCGCGGAGTGCCGCCTCGACGCTCCGCCTCGACTCCTGGAACGTCGCGCCCGTCTCGTCGGGGAACTGATCGTAAGCAGGGAACTCGCCCGTGAAGCCGATCTCGATGTCCTCCTCGCGGAACCCTTGGCCCACCAGGTGATCCCGGATGCCGGCGGCGAACAGCTCTTCCAGGCCGATCCGCTCGGCCGCCAGCCTGATGCAGGCGGGGTTGAGCGTGGCAAGCTGAGCGATCTTCAGGATGTTCTCGGACGTCCCCGTGCTGATGTCCGTGAGGCCGAGCGTGATTCCGTCGGCGGCCTTGGTCAGGAGGCTCTCGGCCTGCTCGGGATCGAAGACGAACTCCCCGGTCGCATAGGTGCCGTCCTCCAGGAAGACGGGCGTTCCCTCCTCGATCGGCAAGCCGCCCTCTTCGGTGATCCGCTGGTCCTCCACCGTGAAGGTCATCGGCTCCCGCAGTTGCTCGACGCGTTCCTGGACGAAGACGTGATCCCGCGGGATGGTCACCTCCACCTCGTCGTCGGTCACCTGGATCTCG
Source organism: Acidimicrobiales bacterium (assembly GCA_035641315.1). Lineage (GTDB taxonomy): Bacteria > Actinomycetota > Acidimicrobiia > Acidimicrobiales > VFJN01 > DASQUK01. The sequence continues at coordinate 42,524 of DASQUK010000175.1, forward strand.
GGCACATCCTCGATCCTGAACTCCAGGAGCCCGGGCACCTGAGCGGGATAGACGTCGGTGTAGATGTCCTGCCTCCTGCCGAAGATCTCGATGTCGTGGGTGACCCGCAACTCGACGTTGTTCTGCACGGCGATGAGCCCCAGCGTCGTCTCCAGCTCCGACGCCGGGAACACCAGGTCACTGCTCACCCCGCGGCCTTCGTCGGACTCGTTGAAGCCGAACTGGTCCGAGCAGTAACCGATGCCGAGGGCCGCCACGCCCACCGCGGCGATGGCGGCGATGACCGTCCTCGCTCGGCCGCCACCCCCGCCACCGCTCCTCTTCAGCACGCGTGGCACCGAGGCCCGCCCCTCACCGCGTCGGTGGTAGGGGTGACGCGTCGTCGACCACCGGCAGCTGCGAGATGCCGGTCACGCATTCCACCCCCGAGGCCGTCGTGGCGGGCCAGCGCATGGCCTGGAGCGTGACCGGGCCGTACGCGCCGTCCACGCCGACCCCGGCTTCCCGCTGCACCGCCATCACCGCCTGTTCCGTCTCGGGGCCGTACTCCCCGTCGATCGCCACGGGGTGGCCGTTGCACCGTGCGAGCGCCGTCTGCAACACGGCCACCGCCTCCTCGTCGCCCCGTCCCGGCTCCATCTCGCAGGCGGCAGAGGGCGACGTCTCGAGCAGCCCGGTGTTGCCGGGCACCTGAGCTGTCCCCGACGCCGCCTCCACGACGACGACACCGTCGCACGTCGGTACGTCGCCGCCACCGTCCACCTCGTCGACCTCGTCGTCGACCACGCCGAAGTCGAAGTCGCCGTCGGCGTCCTCCAGCACCGACCCGCAGCCCCCGTTCGCCGTCGCGAGCGCGAGCAGGGCAAAGACCACCAGGACGAGGGTTCCCATGGCGACCGCCAGCTAGGTCACGTCGACCACTGCCTGGCGTCGCTCGAACGGCGCCTGGAGGGCGGCCAGGGTCAGCACCACCCCCACCGCAGCCAGCGCCCACGCCCACCACCGCTCGATGGCCAGCTCACGCTGCAGCTCCTCCGGTTCGATGGCGATGGCCGTGGCGGCCAGGGCCATGGCCAAGCCGAGAACCGCCACCAGCACCCGGCTCCCCGCCAGGCCGGCCAATAGGAGGACGAGGCCGGCGCCGACCTCGAGCGCGCCCAGCAAGGCCGTGTGGTCGGCATCGAGCACCTCGACGCGGGGCCGGAACCACGTCCCATCGATTCCGGTGCGGATGAGAGCCACGCACCCCACGACGGCAAGCGCGGCACCGGCCATGATGGCCATCAGCGGGCCCAAGCTGAGGCGAGCCCAGCCTGAGGTACGCCCGGCCGACCGTGACGGTACGATCGCCGTCCGCTTGACCGAACGCTCGGGCAGGGTCATGGGCACGGTCACGGTTCTCCGGCCCCAGCGGCGTCCGCTCGGACTCTCGGGCGCCGCGGTGTGTGCGGCTGATTCCTCCCTCGCGTCGGTTACGGACTCGTCGGCCGCGGTCTCGGCCTCGGCCTCGTCCTCGTCGGGATGTCGCTTGAGGAGTCGCATGACGACCTCGCTTGAGTCGAATCCTTCTGGCCTTTCCTTTCCCCCGCCAGGGCAAGTCGAACCGGCGGTGGCGCGATATACCGCCCTGGGTGAGGCAAGCACCGCCGCAGGCGTTCAGCGGCGGCGAGCGTGCCGTTGCTGGCCGGCCCGTTGCAGTGTCGAGGGAACATGCGACGGGTAGCACTCGCTGGAACGGACTTGCCACCTCCCCTGACTGCCACGGAGGGAGCACGGACGATGTCATGGCAGGACGACAACGCACACGCCGGTGGGCCGGGCCGGTCATCCGACCGCGGCGGGAAGATCCTGCGGGCGCTCGCCGTCGTCGGGGCCGGTGCTGTGGTGCTCGCGGTGCTCAACGGGGCGATCATCGACCTGCCGGACTGGTTCGGCGGCGGCAGCAGCGATCCTGCGCCCCGGGGCGCGGTGATCTACGAGGGCCAAGAGGCGAGGACCGCCTCCGAGGCGTTCCTCATCGACATCGGCGACGGCCGGGCGACGGTCGCCGTGCAGGCCAAGCAGAACTGGGACAAGGCCGGCTGGATCATCAACGGCGACTTCCAATCGACCAACGGAACGTCGAGCGTCGCCGACCCGAAGGATCGGGGCGTGCCCGCCCGCCTGGCGGTGAAGGTCGACTACTGCGCCGAGGGAACGATCACTGTGTCGGAATCCGGTGACGAGGAGGGGGTGACCTCGATCCGGTTCGACATGGGTCGCCTCTACGTGTGCGACGCGACGCTGGAACACACGACCGCCAACGATTCGGCGTTCAAGCAGGACGACACGCCCAACGACTTCCACGGCTCGTTCGTCAGCTTCGTGGCCCGGGCAGCCGAGGTGACGGCCGCAGCCTCAGCTTGCCCGACCGACGAGCTCGCCAAGTACCGGACGGACGAGTACACGTCGTTCGTGCGGCGCCAGCTGGCAGAGCGGTTCCGCCTGCCGGTCGCCGACGTCGACGTGGTGGCGGGCCGCGTTACCGAGTCCGACGACGCCACCGAGCGGAAGCTCAACGCCGCCCTCGAGAGCTTCGCCAACAAGCGAGACCCGGACGACCCGTCCAAGACCTTTGAGGCGCTCACCATCCAGTACCTCAGTGGGGACGGCGAAGCGGTGACGGACTCCTGCTACAAGGATCCCGGCGCTCGAGAGCTCGACGACCTCGACAACGTCCCCACACCCGATCCAGACGACGGGTGACCCGGTCCGAAGTTCGCCGCCGATGGGTCCGCGTCAATGCTCGCCCACTCGGTCGAGGGCCACGATCCTCGTGGGCTTCACCCTCACGAGCAACCCCAGTGCCTCGCCTGCAAAGCGCACGAACTCATCGACTCCGTCCGGGCCGGCATAGCGCTCGCCGATCGAGGGGGCGATCCGCTGGATCTCGGCAGGGTCACCGGAAACCTCGGCGGCGCCTTCGATCATCACGAAGGCGAACGGTGGCGTCTCGTCATCGACCACGAGCGTCACCCGAGGATCCCGCTGCACGGCCGCCGCCTTGACCGTGTGTGGGTTGGTGAGGAACAGGACACCGTCACCGTCCAGCACGAACCCGACCGGGACCGCGTGCGGGGGACCGTCAGGGCGCGTGGTTGCGAGGATCGCCGTGCGTGTCCCTCTGAGCAGGAACGCGCGGCGCGCGTCGGGCGTCATCTCCTGGGCCACGGCACCTCCTACACCTCGTGTCGCCGAAGCAGACGGTCCGTCGGCCGCAAACTCATCGCCACAGCCTCGCCGGATCTGCCATCGGGGATTTCCCCCGGGCCGATGGCCGCGGTCGACGCGAGCTCGCGGAGAGTGCGGGCGCCGACGAACGCACCGAAGGCACGCCGCATGCACGTCATGAGCACTGCCGGGCGGGTAACTGCAACGGGCCGATGTTGACGCCGAGGTGCAACTGGTCACCGATGGGTAGCGCGGTGACGTTGAGCGCCGCGCCCAGCCTCGGACCGAAGGGGTAGGTCGCTTCGACGGGCATGCCGGCGAGCGGTGGGACGAGGCGCATGCCGACTACCAGCGACACGGCTGCGTCGACGTCTCGATGGGGCAAGCCGGCGAGATTCTTCAACACCACCACCGAGCATCCGTCGGTTCGGCGCCGAACTCGCCACGGTCCGCGTCGATCTCGTCGCCTGACGGCACCCCCGTCCAGTCGATGCCGCCTGGAGACCAGCAGAGCAGCCAACGACAAGCCCCTTGGCACGGGCCGTCGCCGCCCCGAACGACACCACTCAGCAACGACGCTGGACTCGCCGCCAGGAGCGCCGAACCGCGCACCAGCACCGAGCCCTATCCCATAACGACGCCTTCGAAAGCGCCCCCTACCGCCGGGTTCGGGGCGTTCCGCGTCGACCCATAGGAGTGTTTCAGAGATGAGTGGGCGTCTCGTTTTCCCGGGTTCGAGCCGCTCGTCGGCGACGGCAGCGCCGGTTCTTTCTCCCACTTCGGCCACCGACGTGCACCACGCGAGGCTCTTGACGGTTGCGTCCGGCCAGCGGCACGGCTCGCAGTGCCTGGTGACCGTTGAAGGCGTCGCCGAGGGTGGCGCGTCTCGCACAGAGATTGTCAGTGGGTGAACGCCGCACGTTGGGCTCGGTGTCGGGGCAACCCGGCACCGAGCCCAACATCGGCGACGGCGCCACCGGTCGCCGCCTCCGTTGACTCGCTCGGAGCGTGGCGCGAGTGTCGTGTGACCATCGGAAGCACGCCGTGACGAGCACGGAGGCGCGCACCATGGAGCGAGTCTCGGATCCGGTCGGCTACCGGCTGGCTAAGGCGCTGTTGAGGCGTCCCCTGCGCCGGGCCTACGACGTCGAGGTCGAGGGGGACGCCAACCTCCCCGAGGGCCCCGTGGTCCTAGCGGCCAATCACCGTTCGTTCATGGATTCGGTATTCCTGGCCCTTGTGGTGGACCGACCTGTGTCGTTCCTGGCCAAGGCCGAGTACTTCGACCGTCGCCGCACGGCATGGCTCTTCCGATCGACCGGTCAGATCCCGCTTCGGCGCGGCAACCCAGCAGGAGCTCGACGAGCCTTCGACGCCGCCCTCGACGTGCTCGCCCGCGGCGGTGTCGTCGGCGTCTACCCCGAGGGCACTCGTTCGCGCGACGGGATGCTTCACCGCGGCAACCTGGGCCCCGCGCGGCTGGCCGCTACATCCGGCGCGCCGATCCTGCCCATCGGCCTCGTCGGCACCGACCGAGTCGAGGCCCCTGACCAACGGCTGCCACGCTTGGGAAGGCAAGTGACGGTCCGTTTCGGGAAGCCAATCTGGCTGGAGCGGCACGACGCGACCGACCGTGCCCATCTGCGCGACGTGACCGACGAGATGATGGCCGACATCGCCGCGCTTTGCGGGCAGCCGTACGACGACCACTACTCGGAGCTCGCCACGACCTAAGCGGTAGGCCACAGGTTCGAGTCCTGTCGGGGGCACGCGTGACCAGGGGCTTCTAGTCTGTTCGCTCGCCGGGTGCACTCGCCGGGTGTACCAGAAGGTGTACCGGGTTCTGGGTCGCGCGACGACGGCATCGCCCGTGTGCTCCCAGCCCGCACGCGCAACCGCACCGCAGTGGCCGCCTCGCCGCCAACCGCCGCTGGATGGCCACTGCCGCCGCCACAGCTTCGGCAGGATGGGCGAACACCGAGAAGGTCGAATCGCCCTCCCCGTTGCTGCCCACCGACGTGCCGCCGGCAGCAGCCATGTCTCGATTGATGATGGCCCGTTCCTGGCCCGACCGCTCAGATATCGCGTCCGGGCCGCCGCTCGGTCTCGCGGGCCGGGTCGCCGCGGTAGCCCGGCGGGTACGTGCGGCGGAGCTCCTCGTCGGTCGGGGTCCGGCGTTCGTGGGCCTCCGGCGGCAGCAGGTCCGTGAGGGCGGCCATGACCCGCTTGGTGTCCGTGTCAAGGTCGTCGTACGTCAGATCCACCGGCGGCCCGATTCGCACGGTCACAGGCGTACGGCGAAGCGGGTCGACGCGAGGCAGCCGGGCGTTCCTGGGCCAGACCTGCTCGGTCCCCCACAGGCCCAGCGGGATCACGGGTGTCCTCGTCATCGCAGCCAGGCGGGCGACGCCCCACCGCCCCTTCAGCTCGGGCTCGAAGAAGGCCGGGCCCCGCGGGATCGTGCCCTGGGGCGCGATCATCACCACTTCGCCAGCCCTCAGCGCCAGGGCCGCTGCTTCGAGGGGCTCGTGCGAGCCGGTGCCCCGGTCGACACGAATCGTCCCTACTGCCCGAGCGAGCAGGCCGAGCACCGGCCCGTCTAGCACCTCCTTCTTACCGAGGCCCCGGACCGCGCGTCCCGCCTGGGCAGCCACCAGACCGACGACGGCCGCGTCGAAGTAACTGCGGTGGTTGAAGGCGAGGATCGCCCCGCCCCGGCCGGGGACATGTTCCAGGCCTCCGATCTCGATGCGCGCGTTCAGCACCGCCCCGACACCGGCGAAGGGCCGGAGCCACTCCTGGAGCTCCCGCCCGGCCACCTTCACGACGCCTTCGGGGACGTCGAGGTGACGGATCGGCCAGCCCCTCGTCCGGGCCAGTGCGGTGAGGCGGGCGTCAGGATCGACGGCCGTGGCGTGACCCACGGAAGCGAGCAGCGGTCCGGCGAAGAAGTTGTCGGCGTAGACGTGAGCCGCGCTGGGCGAGACGCGGGCCGAGCGCAACCACGCCGCGCCCGCGTCGGCCTTGGATCGTGCCCAGACCAGCGGGCCCAGGATCGGGGCGAGCAGTCCCCGGCCCTCGGCCCGGGTCGTCGCCACGACGTCCTCGGCACCGAGGAGCCCGCCGAGCGGCTCGGCGACGGGCGGCGGCGCCGCGCTGACCAAGAGGAGTCGCTCGCCGGCGGACCGGTGGCCGTCGAGCAGCGGGCGCAGGTAGGGCGCCACGTCGTCAACCACCGCCTCGGCTGCCGTCTTGGCAGCCTCCCGCACGGCGGCGTCTGGCCATCCGCGGCTGGCGTGCACCGCGAGCAAGGACAGCTGCATCGACAGCGACGCCGTGGCCGCCGCCCCCACTGCCGGCCGCAGCGGCCCGGGCGCCACGGCGACGCCCGAACGGTGCAGGGCGTCGCCCAGTATCCGCCCCGGGCGACCGGTGAGCAGTGTCCGGTCGATGTCCACGATGGCCGCTGCTCGCGCCATCCGCTCACTCTACGGCAGGCGGGCAGGCTCGCCCTCGGCCGGGCGCTACGGTGGCGCGATGGCCGACCAACCGGTCCAGGGGGTCACCTTCCAGCGCCGGATGTCGGACTTCGAGGCGCTCATGTGGAACGTCGAGAAGGACCCGTGGCTGAACCCGAGCGGCGGCATGGTCGTCGTCTGTGACCGGCCCCCGGACGTCGAGGACTTCCGACGCCGAATCGCCCACGCGGTCGCCGAGATACCGCGACTCCGGGAGCGGGTGGTGCCCGGCGTGGGGCGCCTATCGCCACCGCGCTGGGCGCCCGATCCTGAGTTCGACCTCGACAACCACCTCCGCCATGTGGCCCTGCCCGCCCCGGGGACATTGCGCCAGCTGTACGACCTCGCCGCCCGCCTCATGCAGGACCCCTTCGACCGCACCCGCCCGCTGTGGCTCTTCGTGATCATCGACGGGCTCGAGGGTGGCCGGGGCGCCATGTTCGCCAAGCTCCATCACACGATCGCTGATGGCTACGCGGCCCTCCGCTTGGCCGAGCTCTACCTCACGCTGGACCGGGACGCGCCGCCACCGCCGGACGTCGACCTCGAGCGCGTTCTGCGCGAGTCGGTCGACGAGGACCGCGCCGCGTCAGAGAGCGGCGGCGGGCTCGGTGGTGTCGGCGCGTCTGCCGTCGCGACCGCGCGCCATGTCTGGCGCCGCGAACTCGGACGGGCTCGTCGTGCCGCCGGAGAGATCGTGCTGTGGGGAGCAGACCCTCGGCGTCCGGTGGACCTGGCGGCACGGGCGGTGGCGACGATCGGACAGGTCCGGAGCCAAATGGACTCCAGGGGTGGCGTTCCCGGAGGGTCACTGTTGTGGCGACGGCGGAGCCGGCACCGCCACTTCGACGTGATCCGGGTGCCGCTCGATTCGATGCGTGGATCGGCCAAGGTGCTTGGCGGCACCGTCAACGACGCGTTCGTCACGGGTGCCGTTCTCGGCGCCGTCCATTACCACGAGTGCCGGGAGACGCCGCTCGAGGCGCTGAACATCAGCTTCGTTGTGAGCACGCGAGCCACCGGGGGTGCCGACACCAACGCGTTCGTGCCCACGCGGGTCCAGGTTCTCGCCGGGCCGATGACGGTGGAGGAGCGGTTCGCCGCCATCCGCGCCCGCTTGGCGGTCGGCCGCGAAGGTGCCAGTACCGGCGGGGCTATGGGGAGCGTCGCCGGCTTGGCCAACCTGCTGCCGACGTCACTGGTCACCGGCGTGGCCCGGTCGCAGACCGCCAACATGGACTTCGCCACCAGCAACATGCGGGGTGCGCCCGTACCGACCTACGTGTCCGGCGCCAGGATCCTGTGGACGGGGACGCTCGGCCCGGTCGCGGGCACCGCGTTCAACCTCACCGCCATGTCCTACGACGGCAGCTTCGACATGGGCCTTCACGTCGACCCGGTGGCGGTCGGCGACTGCGATGACTTGCGCCGGTGCATCGAGACCGGGTTCAAGGAGCTCCTGGCCGCGGGCGGCCACACCCTCGCTGTGACGCACGAGGTCGCCTGAGTCGTTGGCTCCCGGCGCGAGCGCTCATCAGCGGACGCCGAACCTCATGGCGCCTGCCTGTTGGCGCGCGGGAGGCTGACGTCGCGGCCGAGGCGTGTGCAGTGACAGGTCGGTCCCATTGAGGATGGGTCGCCGCTCTGGCTCCCGCCGGCGTCCGCGCTCCGCAGAACGGCCTGCACCGTGTCGACGCTCAGGTGCAAGAGCAGGTGCAATAGTCCAGCGGACGCCCTGGACGCAGCGACACTGGGTGAACGATCCCGCCGACCGAAACCAGCTCAGCGCACTCAGCAGACGCCCTGGACGATCGGTCGCGGTGTCCTAAGCGTCGCGCAGCGATGCTCGTGGGCCGACTTGCGTGCGGTAGGGAGAAGCAGCCGCCGAGCGGAGTGGGCCGATCGCCGTGGTGGCGTCGCCGGACGATCGTTCAGCGCAGTCGCGTCCAACGCATCGCCGGGCCTGTGATGACGGTCAACTCGTTTCTCGTGCACGGCCCCGAAGGGGTCGTCGTGGTCGACGGCATGCTCACCGTCTCCGACGCCGAGCTCGTCCGTGCCGCGGATGACCGCTCGGGTGTCCCGCTGGCGGGCGTCCTCGTCACCCACCCGGATGCCGACCATTACGCCGGGATCGCCCATGTCGTTGGGCCCGACGACCCAATCGCCGCCACGCGAGCCGTCCATGCAGTGATCCGCCGCGACGCCACCTGAAGGAAGCGGTGGTGGGCCCGATGATGGGCGTGGAGTGGCCTGTCGAGCGCATCTTCTCCAACGAAGTCGTGGATCACGGCGACCGGGCTCGCCTCGGCGGCATGACGTTCACGCTCCAGGAGCTCCGGCCCGGCGAATCGCACGTGGAACCGTGTGGTGGCTCGACCCGGGGACCGTGCTCGCCGGTGACCTCGCCTACAACGGGACGCACGCCTACCTGGCCGACGGCCGGTGGCAAGAGTGGCGCGCCTCGCTCGAGAGCTTCGAAGCGAGACTCGACGCCGACGTCACCCTCCACGTCGGACACGGCGCGCCGGGCACCAAGGCGCTGCTCGCCGACCAGCGCCACTACATCCACGCGTTCGTCGCCGCGCTCGACGCAAACGCCGACGCCGTCACGGCCGGTGACCACCGCCCGGTCCTCGCCGCATTGCGGGAGGTGCTGCCCGCCGACGACCTCCTGTTCCTGCTGGACCTGAGCATCGACGCCGTCCACTCCGCCCGCCACTCCTCGTGGCACGGTTGCTACCTGCGCACCCCCTCGGGATGCGCGAGTTCGCAGGACGACGTGTACAGCAGGCGTCTGCGGGACCTAGCGTGTGTCCGGACCCGGAGGTGCCGAGTGCGTGTGCATGTCGATCCGGAGAAGTGCCAGGGCCACAACCGTTGCTATGCGCTGGCGCCCGAGCTCTTCGACGTCGACGACCTCGGCAACGCGTTCGAGCTGAATGACGGGATCGTGCCAGAGGGGCTCGAGGACAAGGCCCGGAGCGCGGTAGCCAACTGTCCCGAGTACGCGATCTCGATGTCGGAGTGAGGCGATGACGACACAACGGGCACCGGTGTCCGACTGGGCCACCGACTTTGACCACACCGACCCGCAGTGGGTCGCTGATCCCTACCCGATCTGGGACGGGCTCCGTGCCAGGTGTCCCGTGGCCCACAGCGAACGCTACGGCGGCACGTGGTTGCCGGTGCGCCACGAAGACGTCGCCGCGGTCGCCTACGACACCGAGCACTTCACGTCGCGATCGGTGGTCGTCAGTGAGGTGCGCCCCGGTCCGGACGATCTCCCGGCGCCGATCGGCCTGGCACCGCCCATTACCTCCGACCCGCCGTTCCATGCCCTGGCGCGGCGCCTGTTGCTGCCGGCGTTCTCGCCCAAGCGGATCGAGGCCTTGGAGCCGTTCACGCGCGCGCTGTGTGTCGAGCTGCTGGACGCCACAGCCGGCAAACAGCAGATAGATGCCGCCGTTGACTATGCACAACACATCCCCCTGAGGGTGATCGTGAGGATGCTCGGCTTCCCTCAGGAAGACGCCGACGTATTCCGCCGCTTCATCCGCATGGTGCTCGAGGACGTCGACCAGTCCGCCGAGGAGCGCCAAGCGGTGGTGGACGAGGGTGAGCTCGACGTCTACATGGATGCCCGTATCGCTGAGCACCTCGCGGACCCACAGGACGACCTGACCACCTTCCTGCTCAACGCCGAGCTCGACGGCAACAAGCTCGATCCCGACCACGTACGAGGGACGATGGTGCTCCTGATGATCGCGGGAATCGACACGACGTGGTCCGCCATCGGCGCGTCGCTGTGGCATCTCGCCCTGAACCCCGCCGACCGCCAGCGCCTGCTCGCGGAGCCCGGGCTCATGACCACGGCCGTCGAGGAGTTCCTCCGGGCTTACGCACCTGTCACGATGGCCCGGCTGGTGGCGAAGGACTTCGACTTGCAGGGTTGCCCGATGAAGGAGGGCGACTGGTTGCTTCTGCCATTCCCTGCTGCGAACCGAGACCCGGAGTTCTTCCCCGACGCCGACAAGGTCCTGATCGACCGGGCAGAGAACCGTCATGCGGCTTTCGGCCTCGGCATCCACCGCTGCATCGGATCGAACTTGGCACGCATGGAGCTGCGCGTCGCCCTCGAGGAATGGATGAAGCGGTACCCCGACTTCGAGCTCGCCGACCCCGCGAAGGTCACATGGTCGGCAGGCCAGGTGCGTGGCCCGCGCACCATCCCTGTGCGCATCCCGTAGGTCACGCCAGCAGCTCCGATCGAGCCCGACGACGACGTTGCCAGCCGGGGGACAGCGCTGCAACCCACATCACCGTAGATCCCCGCCCGACGGACTCCGCCGACCCGCCAAGCCTGTGGCCCAGCCAACCGGCGATCTGGGATACCTACCGTCGGGCGGAGAAGTCGGTGACGAGACGGAGTTGCTCGTCTGTTTCGACTGCCTTCTCGCAGTAGTTCGCCCTCACCCATGCAACGGCCTCGTTCGGTGGTGTCCCGGTGAGGATGGCGAGACAGGCGAGAGCCGTCCCCGTTCGACCGTGGCCACCAAGGCAACCGAGTTCCACGATCTCACCGCGGCGAGCGCGGTCGAGCGCATCTGCCAAGGCGGCACGGAAGCTGTCGAGGTCGGCAGGGACGCCGAAGTCGGGCCAGTCGACGTGGGTGTGCGGCCAGGGCGGCGCCCATCGCTCGTCGAGGTAGAGGCCGAACGACGGCGCTGTCTCGCGGTGGTATGGGTTCTGAGCGGCGAAGGACACGCCGGTGACGGTGGTGCCGTCCACGAACGTGACCGGGCTTCGATGCACATGGCGCCGCGGCTGTGGACGTCCGGCTGCCTCCCATTCCTTACGGATCACCGACAGTTCCCCGACGGTCACGCCGCTCCCGCCGCGGCGAACACGCTCAACAACGGCGACCCCGACTCGGTCTCGGGATGAGACCGCCCAGCCCAGAGCCGCTTGTTCTTCCCAGCTGAGCTGGTCGTTTGGGATCTCGCGGCTGTCTTCGTTCGTGGCCACCCCGTCAGCATCCCCGCCATTGTTCGGTGGCGCCAGGCGGTAGGAAGCAGTCGTGTCGGTCATCGAGGCGCCCCTCGAGCCCATTGGTGAGGGGGTGGGCGTCCTCCTGTGCGAGTGCGGCGAGGATCAGGCTCCAGGACGCGAGTCCGTGCTCACACCACCCTTCAGGAGCCACCAGGCACTCGTCAGGGCAGCGGCACACGCCGTCGGCTGTCCACTCCGCCAGCGTGTCATCATCTGGTGGCGCCCATCCGCTGTTGTGCTGGAACCATCTGTGAGCGTTACGCACAGCGGTCTCGGCATCCACTGCCAGAGTGTCGCACTCCCCAGACCGGCGCCAGTGCCCGTCAGCGGGCGATCAGGGTCACCCGTGCGGTGGCCGATCTGTGCATCCTCGGCGCGGGCGGGACCGCTCAGGATCGAAGGCGTAGGGTCGACGGTCGTCAGGGGGTGGCTTTTCTGCTTCCGGCGCTCGTTCGCATCCCGATCGCGCCTGTTGAGACCGGAGGGAGCGAGCGCCTCGCCCCTGTGGTCAGGCTGGTCAACGGGATAATCGACAGGGGGAGCGGATGATGAAGGCGCTCAGGCGTGTCTCGATTCTTATGGCGATTGCCATCCTGGCAACAGGAGGCGCGGCGGCAGCAGATGGCGTGTATCACTCGGAGCGGTTGTCGTTCGCGGGCGGGGCCGATCCTGCTTTCCATGGCCAAGTGGTGAACATCCACCCGAATGGACCTGTCAACGGAGCCTTGGAGCGTTACCAGGTCGTCCGGGCCGAGCCATCCACGGATTACGAGGTGTGGATCCAGTTCTGCGAAGGCGCGGACTTCACGGATTTCACGCAGACGGCGGTCCTGAGTACGGACTTGCACGGCAATGGTCATGCGTCGGCAGGTTTCAGCGCGGCGGACCTTGTGCCGTTCTCGGGTGCGACGGTGATGATCCGATGGGTGCTGAGGGTCGACGCGGCTGACGTCTACGCCACGCCGTGCACCACCGTGACCATCGACTGACCCGACGACAGCGGATTGAACGGTGACGCAGAACCCATCGGACTGCCCCATAACGAGCGCCGACTGGAGCAGTCGGGAGTAGCCCTCATATGTTGTTCGAGGGCAGATCAGACGGTGGACCCGAGATCGGTCAAGCCCCTGGCAACGTGAGCGCGAAGTTCGGGCAGTGCCTCACGGTCACGGCTTGCCGCTCACGCTGACGTGGGCGGTGGGGATAACGCATCAACCTCGTCGGTGGGGACGTGGACGCCTCACCTGGACGGGCTGGGCATCGTCCCCCTGGTACGACCCCTATGGCAGTGACGACGGGTCCAACGCCCTCGAGTCGTGCCAGCCGGCGAAGGCCGACCCCGCTGCGACGGCGCCCGAGCGGTTCGCCGGCGTGGCCGCCGGCAGAACTGGGGCGGGCCAGAGTCGTCAGGTGGAACGGGCGGACTCTGACGGTTTTCGGTGACGCAATCCGTCGCGTTCCAACGGATTTCGTCACCAGAACCGAGACCGGGTCGCCATGCTGACCCACGCCGTCGACGTCCTCGGCCGCCTGCCCAATGTGACGACCTACGTCGACGGCACGCACAGCGCGCGATCAACGTGCAGTACGGCCGCTGGATCTCGCAGTGCATCGCGTACGCCACCGAGGTGCTCGAAGGCGCCGCTCGGGCACTGACGTCGACGCCTTCCGCCTGGCGGGCCGGTTGGTCCATTGAACTGGTCGTGGCTATGGGGTGATATGCCGCATGGCTACAACCAGTTGGAGGGGGAGGGGCCGTGGGAATCGACCAGCTCGACCTGAACTACGTCAGCGGCGACTTCTGGGCGGGCGATCCGCATGCTGCCCTCACCTGGCTGCGAGAGCACGACCCCGTCCATTGGAACGAGCCCGCGGGCGTCTGGGGCATCACGAGGTACGACGACATCAAGCAGATCTCTCGGCGCCCCGAGCTGTGGTCGAGCGCAGGCGGCATCCGTCCCGATGCAGAGCCGACGGGCATGATGATCGAGCAGGACGACCCGGTGCACCGGCAACGCCGGCAGCTCGTGAACACCGGCTTCACGCCGCTGCAGGTGCGGCGTCAGGAACCGAAGGTGCGCTCCATCGTGGACCGGCTGCTCGACCGGGTGATGGGCCGGGGCGAATGCGACTTCGTCGCGGATGTCGCCGCCTGGCTCCCGTTGGTGATGATCGGCGATGCGCTGGGCTTCGACGAGGCCGACCATCCGACGCTGCTCAGGTGGAGCGACAACCTGATGCGCGGGCTCGGGCAGGAGGACCCCGAAAGGGTGAAGGCGATGATGGACGCGTTCGAGGGCTACGCGGGCTACATGGCCGGTGTCATTGCCGACCGGCGGGCGAGCCCGGCCGACGACCTCACGAGCATCCTGGTGCACGCCGAGGTCGACGGCGATCGCCTCGACGACGCCGCGCTCGTGCACGAGACCCTGTTGATCCTCATCGGTGGGGACGAGACGACGCGGCACGTGATCACGGGCGGCCTCTACCAGTTGCTGTGGGACGGGAGCCGCTGGGGCGCCCTGCTCGCCGACCGCTCGCTGCTGCCGGGAGCCATCGAGGAGATGCTGCGCTGGGTCACGCCCATCAAGAACATGGCCCGGACGGCCTCGCGTGACATCGAGCTGCGGGGCCGGCGGATCCGCGAGGGCCAGAAGGTCGTGCTGCTGTACCCGTCCGCCAACCGTGACGAGGAGCACTTCCGCGATCCCTTCACGTTCGACATCACCCGCAGCCCGAACGAGCACCTGGCGTTCGGGTTCGGCTCGCACTACTGCCTCGGAGCCTCGCTCGCCCGCCTCGAGCTGCGCGTGCTGTTCGAGCGATTGCTCGACCGGCTACCGGGCATACACCTGGTCGGCCCCGAGGAGCCCGACCACCGGCCGGCAAACTTCGTGAGCGGCTACGAGTCCATGCCCGTGGCGTGGTGACGTCCCACCCGTCTACCCGTTGCGGGCACCGATCGCCTCCTCACATGACGGTGGCCTCGTCGCGCATCGTGGCCTCGGGCGGCTTGGAGAAGCGCCGGATCATGCTCTGCACGGAGTACGACGCCACGTGGCGGCCGTCCTCGGTGACGATGGGCCGCTCACCTTGGGCGAGCCGCGGCGGGCGTGGGTCGCGTTGTTGGCGTAGAGCACCACTGGGTTACGTCGACGTCGTCGTGGAAGGCGATCGAGACGGACATGATGGCGGTCGAGAGGGTGACGTGGGGGTCGGCCTCGCCGAAGACTTGGTGCGGGCGCATGGCGGCGGCGATCGTCCAGTGCCCGGTGGATTGTGCCATCAGCGCGGTGTGCAGGCAGGGTTCGTCGGGGGCATCGCGAAATCGGATCCACGCGTAGATCTCCGGGGGCCAACGCGGTCGGCGTCGGGGTCGTAAGCGGCGTCGACGATGCGTAGGTCGCGTCCGGTCATCCGCGTGTCGAAGGGCACGGCCTCAAGGGGCCCGGAGACGTCCGGCATCGCCGCCTCGAGGCGGAAGACGTCGACAGCACCGGCGTCGAGCAGCAGTAGCCCGGCCGTGCGCGGTTGCTCCTCCTGGTCGATGCGCACCCCCACCGTCGAGAACGTTCGGCCCGGCCCCAGGCCCTTGCCGAAGTCACCCCAGAGCTCGACCAGCGAGGTGGCGACCCGACGACGGGCACGCTCGGCGTCGTCGTCGATCGCGATGTAGACGCGCTTGGCGATCCTGAAGCTGGCCGGGGCCCAGCCGGCCTTGGCGAGCGCCTCCGCACGAGCGGCACCTGCTGGGCGAACTGCGCGGTGGTCGTTGACCGGCGCCGAAGAAACCGTCGCCGTGCCTGACGGTTCGGGCCAGTGCGGCCGGGTGGTTGGCGCCGAACCAGATTGGCGGGTGTGGCTTCTGGAAGGGCGGTGGGGCTATGGCAGCGCCCTGGAGCTGCCAGAACCTGCCCTCGCAGTCGACCCGCGGCTCGGTCCAGAGCGCCTTCATCAGTCGCAGGCCCTCGGTCAAGCGGGTCACCAGGCTGCTGGGGTCGACCGCGAAAGCCGAGAACATCCGTGCCCGCCCTCCCGTGCCACGCCGCCTCGGCTCAGCTTGTCAAGGGTGCTCAGGCTCTTGGCCGGTGAACCGGGCTGTGCAACGGGGTCACGAACACGACACAGCCCAGCCGCAGCCGCTGCGTGCACGCGGCGGCGTAGGTCATCGTCTCGATCGGGCCCAGGACGGGTGCGGCGCCCAGGACCTGCTCCATCGTCCAGGCGCTGTCGAAGCCGAGCGCCTCGGCCCGGGCCAGGTAGGCCCGGAGACCGGCCGGATCGAACGTGGCGTCGGCGACGAACTGAGGGATGGAGATCGCGAACCGCAAGTTGCCGGGCATGGACGCCTCCCACCGAGTCAGGACACGGCGAACATCTGCGCCTCCAGTAGACGCTGCCAGCCCGCGGAACCGATCGGAGCCTCGCGGCCCCGAACCGGGTCAGGCGCCGGCGAAGAACCTGAAGTCGTCGATGAGGGCCGCGTGCCGGGCTTCGATCACCGGGCGGGCCTCGGGATGGGTGAGGATGTGCAGGCGGTTGGCCTTGATGCCGCGGACCACGACCGGACCGACGGCCTCCGGCGGCATCCACGGGCCGTCCTGAGCGGCGGTCGGCTCGGGGAGCGGGCCACCGTGCCGGGCCGGCCGGTTGCGGGCGGAGGTGGCGACCAGGTTCGAGCGGACGGTGCCAGGGCACAGCACCGACACGCCGATGCCGTCGGCGGCCAGTTCCCCCCGGAGGGTCTCGCCGTAGCCGAGCAGCGCGTGCTTGGTGGCCGTATAGACCCCGAGATGGAGGCCGCCGACGTTGCCCGGCACCGCCATCAGCGCGGCTAGCGAGGCAGTGATGACGATGTGGCCCGGCTCGCGGCCTGCGCGCATGTGCGGCAGGAAGGCGTTCACCGCCCGCACCGCGGACAGCAGGTTGAACTCGATGACCCAGGCCCAATCCTGCTCGGTGCCGGCGTCGAGGGGATGGTCGGCGACGACGCCCACGTTCGTCGACAGCAGGTTCGCGGCCCCGTGCTCGGCCACCACGCGGTCGGCGAGGGCGTCGAGCGCGGCGCGGTCGGTGCCGTCGACCTGGGCGGCCGACGCGTTGCCGCCGCCTCGGGCGATCTCGTCGGCCACGGCGTCCGCCGAGGCGCGCTCGATGTCGGCCACCACGACCCGCATGCCCTCGGCGCCGAGGCCGAGGGCGGTGCCCCGCCCTATGCCGCTCCCCCCGCCGATCACCACGGCGGTCCTGCCCGTCAGCTCCTCCACGTCGCGCTCCCTCTCCCGCTCGGACCGGTGAACGGCTATCCGGACGGCTCGCGCCGCCGGACGCGAGCCCGGGCGAGTCTGGCACGTGCCTACTCGGGCCGGTTGACGAGCGCGACCAGCTTCCTGGGCGCCAGGGCGCAGTAGCTATCGACGACCGGCTCCGTCACCTCCTCCCAGCTGTCGTGCTCGACCGAGCCCGAGAACACAGGACGAGGCAACAGAACGTCGGCTGATCGCGATGAGTCGCTCTGAACCCAGGCGGGCGACGGTGCGCTACCGGCGCGCGCCACCAGGGTTTCGCCGGGTGGCGGTACGGCGTGTCGTGCGATTGGCCCCCGCCTGGTCCGCGTCACCCTGGCTGGCCCGACCTGGAGGGTTTGACGGTCGAGCACCCGGGCGGCAGGTGTGCGGCTGCTGCTCCCGCCGGCTAGCACGCACGAGCTGGTGATACCGAGCTGGAACGGCAATGGGTTCACCCTGCCCGACGGGCGACGCCCCGCGATCCGGACCTTCACACCGCGCCGCGTAGACCCCGTGGCCCTGGAGCTCGATGTCGAGATCGTCACCCATGGCGCCGGGGTGGTGACCGAGTGGGCACAAGCGGTGGGCCAGGCAACCCGGCGGCGGTCTCCGGCCCGGGCGGTGGCTACACCATCGACCGGATGCGCCCGCGTTCGTGCTGGCCGGTGACGAGACCGCGATCCCCGCCATCTGCCAGTTGTTCGAGGCCCTGCCAACCGAACCGCCCGTGCAGGTCCACATCGAGGTCGCCACCCTGAGGCCCGGCTCGCGCTGCCCGACCGTCCGCACGCGACGGTCGAGTGGCACGCCCTGCCAGCTGGCACATCTCCCGGCGACGCGCTCGTCGCCGCCGTCCGTGGGACGGACTTCGCCCCCCGGCACCCGAGTGTGGGTCGCGGGCGAAGCCGCGGCGATGCAGCGCATCCGACGCCACCTGTTCGACGACCGCGGGCTGCCACGCGCCCAGGCCTCGGTGCCGGGCTACTGGAAGCACGGCCGCAACGGCGACATTGACGACGTCGCCTGAGTCCCGCTCACCGAGGCCTTGGAGTTCCGCACGCGGAGCAACCCGGTACCGCAGCACCGCAGCGAACCGAGACCGCGACCCGCACAGATCCCGTGCGCGGTCCCCGGACGCCGGACCGCGGCATGCGCGGGAGCTCGAGCAGCCGGAATGCCAGCGTCAGCAGTTCGCCGCGACGGAGGACGGCCAAAACGTGGCGGGCTACACGATGCCGTCGCAGTCCGGATCCGCGACGAACACTCCGTCAACCAGGCCGCTATGGACGTGAGCGGTGTGCGACGGGAACACCCGGATGAGATCGAACCGATCCTGGGCGCTGTCCACCACCAGCACATGGCAGTGGGGGCCTCCGCCGAACCCGGCGTCGTTTCGGCCAGTCGAGTTCTCCCCCTGACCGGGCTGGTTCGGTTCCGCCGAAGCCGCCGACGCAAACCCAAAGGAC
>DASQUK010000176.1:0-37710 GCA_035641315.1 Acidimicrobiales bacterium
CCACGACGGAGTCGACCACGACGACGACGGAGCAGCCGACGACCACGACGGAGTCGACCACGACGACGACGGAGCAGCCGACGACCACGACGGAGTCGACTACGACGACGACGGAGCAGCCGACGACAACGACGGAGTCGACCACGACGACGACGGAGAAGCCGACGACCACGACGGAGTCGACCACGACGACGACGGAGCAGCCGACGACGACCACCATTGCCGCAGTGGCGCCGTCCACCACGACGACGTCCCTCGCGGTGGCGCCTGTTGGCCAGCTCCCGAAGACCGGTAGCGGTAGTCAGACCCTCCTCATCGTGGCGGGCATCACCCTGCTCCTCGGCGGGGCGGCGCTGCTCGGCAGCGCGAAGCTGGGCCAGCTGCGGACGGCCTGATACCTGATTGATTGGGAGCGACCGGTGGCCGGGGGATCCCCCGGCCACCGTTTCGCGCTGCGGCGGCCGCCGCCCGGCGTGAGGCCAGCGGCCCCGGCCCTGAGTGCCGAGCCGGCATACGCGTTCCGCCCTCGATCGCTCCCGGGCGACGGCCCGGCTGCGCTGTCGGGCTAACCTGTTCCGTCCCCACGTCCCGGTTCGGGGCCGCCGGCCCACCGCACGGCGCACCGGCGGGACGCACACGACGCAACCAGGAGCGCGACGTGCCCGCGACCATCGTGGTCGGAACCCAGTGGGGCGACGAGGGCAAGGGCAAGTTCACCGACCTCTTCGCCAAGGAGATGCACCTCGTCGTCCGCTACCAAGGCGGGCACAACGCGGGGCACACCCTCGTTGTCGACGGCGAGACGTTCGCGCTGCAGCTCATCCCTTCCGGCATCCTCTACGACCACATCACGCCGGTCATCGGCAACGGCGTCGTGGTCGATCCCAAGGTCCTGCTGGACGAGGTCGACATGCTCACCAGCCGCGGCGTCGACTGCAGCCGGCTCAAGGTGTCGTCGAGCGCCCACCTGATCCTGCCCTATCACCAGCTCCTCGACCGGGTCGTCGAGCGCTACCTCGGCAAGAACAAGCTCGGCACCACCCGGCGTGGCATCGGGCCCGCCTACGCCGACAAGGCCGCCCGCGTCGGGCTGCGGGTGTCCGACCTGTACGACCCCAAGATCTTCCGCCAGAAGCTCGAGCTGGTGCTCAAGGAAAAGGGCCAGGTTCTCGCCAAGGTCTACAACCAGCTCCCGCCCACGGTCGACGAGATCGCAAAGGTGTACCTCGACGACCTGGCGCCCCGGCTGCGGCCGTACGTGGCGGACACGGTCAACCTCGTGCACGAGGCGCTCGAGGCCGGCCAGCACGTCCTCTTCGAGGGCGCCCAGGCCACGTTCCTCGACCTCGACCACGGCACCTACCCCTATGTCACCTCGTCCAACCCCGTGGCGGGCGGGGCCTGCACGGGCGCCGGCGTCGGCCCCCGCTCCATCGACCGGGTGGTGGGCGTCGCCAAGGCCTACGTGACCCGCGTGGGCTCCGGGCCCTTCCCCACCGAGCTGTTCGACGAGGTGGGCGACGCCCTGGTCGACCGCGGCCACGAGTACGGCACCAACACCGGCCGCCGCCGCCGGGCGGGATGGTTCGATGCCGTGATGCTGCGGCACGCCGTACGCCTCAACTCCCTCTCCGAGGTCGCGATCACCAAGCTCGACGTCCTCGACGCCTTCGACACGGTGAAGGTCTGCGTCGCCTACCGGTCCGATGGCCGCCGCCTCGACCGACTGCCCGACGACCAGTCGCTGCTGCACAAGGCCACGCCCGTCTACGAGGAACTGCCCGGGTGGTCGACTGACGTGACCGCCTCCACCGAGCCGGGGCACCTGCCCGCCGCCGCCCATGACTACATCAGATTCCTGGAGGACCAGGTGAGGGTGCCGATCCGCCTGCTCGGCGTCGGCCCGGGACGCGACCAGTACGTGCAGCTCCGGACTGGGTGATGCGCGTCTGTGTCGTCGGATCGGGAGGCCGGGAGCACGCCCTCGCCCACGTGCTGCGGCGGACGACCGACGTGGTCGTGACCCCGGGCAACCCCGGGATCCCCGGTGCGGTGGCCACGTCGCCCGAGGAGATCGACGCGGACCTGTTCGTCGTGGGTCCCGAGGCGCCGCTGGTCGATGGGCTGGCCGATCGGTTGCGCGCCGACGGGCGCCTGGTCTTCGGGCCGGGCGCCGACGGGGCCCGGCTGGAGGGGTCCAAGGCCTGGATGAAGGACCTGATCGCCGCCGCCGGCGTGCCGACGGCCCGGTACGGCAGCTTCACCGACGAGCACACCGCGCTTGGCTTCCTGCGCAGCCTCGGCGGGCCCTGGGTCGTCAAGACCGACGGGCTGGCCGCGGGCAAGGGTGTCCTGGTCACCGACTCGCTCGACGAGGCGGCGGAGGACGTGCGGGCCAAGCTGGCCGGCGATTCCTTCGGCGACGCCGGCCGCACCGTCGTCATCGAGGAGGGGATGACCGGGCCGGAGCTCTCCGTGCTGGCCGTCTGCGACGGTGCGCGGGCGGTGCCGCTGGCGCCGGCGCAGGACTTCAAGCGCGTCGGCGACGGCGACACCGGGCCCAACACCGGCGGCATGGGGGCCTACTCCCCGGTGCCGTTCGCCGGCCCCGACGTGGTCGGCACCGTGATGGACCGGTTCGTCGAGCCCACGCTGGCCGAGCTGCGCCGGCGCGGCATCGACTACCGGGGCGTGCTCTACGCCGGCCTCATGCTCACGCCGGAGGGACCCAAGCTGCTCGAGTACAATGTCCGCTTCGGCGACCCCGAGGCGCAGGTGGTGCTGCCCCGGCTCACCACCGACCTGGGCGAGCTGCTGGCGGCCACCGCCGGCGGAGACTTGCGAGGGGCCCCAGCACCCGCCTTCGGACCCGACGCCTGCGTCACCGTCGTGCTGGCGACCGAGGGCTACCCCGCCAGGCCTCGCACCGGGGACGTGATCAAAGGCATCGAGGCCGCCGAGGCCCTGGGCGTGACCGTGTTCGCGGCGGGTGTCGGCCGGGACCGCGAAGGGCGGCTCGTGACCGCCGGCGGACGGGTGCTCGCCGTCACGGGCGTGGGGGCTACCGTCGCTGCCGCCCGTGACCACGCGTATGCCGCGGCCGGCTGCATCTCGTGGCCGGGCATGCACCACCGCACCGACATCGCCCTTCACTCGTCGCAGGAGGCAGCGAGCACGTGAGCAGCAAGAAGGTCGCCGTCGTCATGGGGTCGCCGAGCGACAAGGACAAGATGGCGCCCGCGGTCGACACTCTGGCGCGGTACGGCATCGAGGCCGACGTCCGGGTCATGTCCGCGCACCGGACGCCGGGGGCGGTGGCAGACTTCGCTTCGTCGGCCCGCGACGACGGCTACGGCGCCATCATCTGTGGCGCGGGCATGGCGGCCCACCTGGCGGGCGCGGTCGCCGGCCAGACCACCCTGCCGGTCATCGGTGTGCCGTTGTCCGGAGGCGCGCTCAACGGCGTCGACGCGCTGTACGCCACCGTACAGATGCCCAAGGGCATCCCGGTGGCCACCGTCGCCATCGACGGCGCCATGAACGCCGCCCTGCTTGCGGTGCAGATGCTGGCCATCCACGACGACGACCTCGCCGCAGAGCTGGCCAAGCACCGCGACGAAATGGTGCCGGAGAGGCCGCACGCATAGCGCGTCCGGGGCCAGCAGCCCGGCGGCCCACCCGAGGTCGAGGAAATAGCAGCCGCCTACCGTCCGCCATTTACTCGACCTCGCCAGGGGGCGGGACATTGCGCCGCCGACATGGCCAGACTGGGTGGGTGAAGCCCGTCCTGCCCGACGTGTTGGCGTCCCGCTACGCCACCCAGCCGATGGTCGAGCTGTGGTCGCCCGAGCGCAAGGTCCGGCTCGAGCGCGAGCTGTGGGTGGCCGTGATGCGGGCGCAGCGGGCACTCGGCGTCGACATCCCGGCTGAGGCCATCGACGACTACCGGGCCGTGATCGACACCGTCGACCTCGCCTCGATCGAGGCCCGGGAGCGCGTCACCCGCCACGACGTCAAGGCGCGCATCGAGGAGTTCTCCGCCCTCGCCGGCCACCAGCACGCGCACAAGGGCATGACCTCGCGCGACCTCACCGAGAACGTCGAGCAGCTGCAGGTGCGCCTGGCCCTCGAGCTGGTCCGCGACCGCATGGTCACCGCCCTCGCCCGCCTGGCCGAACGGGCGGCCGAGAACGCCACCCTGGTCATGACCGGGCGGTCCCACAACGTGGCGGCGCAGGCGACCACCCTGGGCAAGCGGTTCGCCAACGCCGGCGAGGAGCTGCTGCAGGCCTACCGCCGAGTCGACGAGCTTCTGGCGCGCTACCCCCTGCGCGGCATCAAGGGCCCGGTCGGCACCCAACAGGACATGCTCGACCTGCTCGGCGACGAGGCGGCGGTCGACCGGCTCGAGGCCGCCGTCCTCGAGCACCTGGGGTTCGGCGCGGCGCTGACCAACATCGGCCAGGTCTATCCCCGGTCGCTCGACTTCGATGTCGTGTCGGCCCTGGCGCAGGCGGTCGCGGGACCGTCGAGCCTGGCCCTCACCATCCGGCTGATGGCCGGCCACGAGCTGGCGACCGAGGGATTCGCCGCCGGCCAGGTAGGCAGCTCGGCGATGCCGCACAAGATGAACACCCGCTCCTGCGAGCGGGTCAACGGGTTGGCGGTCGTCGTGCGGGGCTACCTGTCGATGGTTTCGGAGCTGGCCGGCGACCAGTGGAACGAGGGCGACGTGTCCGACTCGGTGGTGCGGCGGGTGGCGCTGCCCGGCGCGTTCCTCGCCACCGACGGCCTGTTCGAGACGTTCCTGTCGGTGCTCGACGGCTTCGCTGCCTACCCGGCGGTGATCGAGCGCGAGCTCGAGCGCTACCTTCCGTTCCTCGCCAGCACCAAGGCGCTCATGGCCGCGGTCCGTGCGGGCGTCGGGCGGGAACAGGCCCACGAGGCCATCCAGGAGCACGCCGTCGCCGTGGCCCAGGCACTACGGGACGGCGCAAGCGGCAATGACCTCGCGGAGCGGTTGGCGGCAGACGACCGGCTGCAGCTGGACCGGGCCACGATCGAGGCCGTGCTCGCCGATCGGGCCGGCTTCGTCGGCACGGCGGTGCACCAGGTCGACGCCTTCTGCCGGCGGGTCGAGGCGATCGTCCACGATCATCCCGAGGCGTCCCGCTACCGTCCAGAACCGATCCTGTAGCGACACGTCCCGCGGGAGGACGCCGTGACATCGCCCGACCTCGGCCTGCCCCACGTCCACTCCGGCAAGGTGCGTGACATCTACGCCGTCGGTGACGATCGCCTGCTGATGGTGACGAGCGACCGCATGTCGGCGTTCGACGTGGTGATGGCCGAGCCGATCCCGTGCAAGGGACGGGTCCTGACCGCCATGTCGGCCTTCTGGTTCGCCGAGCTGGCCGACGTGGTGCCCGGCCACCTGATCTCCACCGACGTGGCGGACCTGCCGCCAGCCGCGCAGGCGGTCGCCGACGAGGCAGACCTGGCAGGACGGGTGATGCTGACCTCCAGGGCCCAGATGCTGCCGGTCGAGTGCATCGTGCGCGGCCACCTCACCGGCTCGGCCTGGAAGGAGTACCGGGCCACCGGCACCATGCACGGGACCCGCCTGCCCGACGACCTGCAGGAGTCCGCCCGGCTGCCCGAGCCCGTGTTCACGCCCTCGACGAAGGCCGACGAGGGTCACGACGAGAACATCTCGTTCTCGGCTGCGGCCGGGCTCATCGGCGAGTCATTGGCGGCCAAGGTGCGGTCGGTGTCGCTGGAGCTGTACCGGCGCGGCGCCGACTGGGCCCGGGAGCGGGGCATCATCATCGCCGACACCAAGTTCGAGCTGGGGCTGGTGGAGGGCGACCTGGTGCTGTGCGACGAGGTGCTCACGCCGGACTCGTCCCGCTTCTGGCCGACCGACGCGTGGGCCCCGGGGACGACGCCCCCGTCGTTCGACAAGCAGCCGGTCCGCGACTACCTAGACCAGCTTGACTGGGACAAGAAGCCGCCGCCCCCGCCGCTGCCCGCTGAGGTCGTGGCCGCGACCAGCACGCGCTACATCGAGGCCTACGAGCGCATGACCGGCCGGTCGTTCGCCGACTGGCCCGGCGCTGGCACGGGTGCCTGAGCCCGACCGAACAGGGAGGGCCCGGGCCCGAGCGGCCCGGCGCGAAGCGCCGAGAGCGGGAGATACGGCGCCGAAGCCCGAGCGGCCCGGCGCGAAGCGCCAAGAGCGGGGAGCAACCGACCAGGACGGCTTCGACCTCCAGTTCGAGTGGGGGCCGGCCGGGCTCCGCGAGCTCGGTCCGGGTGCCGGGGCCATCGTCGTCGTCGACGTCCTGCGATTCACGACCGCAGTGTCGGTGGCCGTCGGCCGGGGTGCGGAGGTGCTGCCGTACGGGCCCGGCGACGGGCACGCCGAGACGTTCGCCGCCCAGCACAACGCGCTTCTGGCGGGCACGGGCCGCGGGGATCACGGCTGGTCGCTGTCGCCCACCGACCTGGCCACGATCCGGGCGGGCACCCGCTTGGTGCTGCCTTCGCCCAACGGATCGGCACTGGCGCATGCCGCCCGGCAACTTGCGCCCGGTGCCGTGGTGCTGGCCGGCTGCCTGCGCAACGCCTCGGCCGTGGCGCAGCAGGCCGCCGCCCGGTCCAGGGGCGGCCCGGTCGTGGTCATCGCCGCCGGGGAGCGATGGCCTGGGGAGCCGGGCGCCGTCGGCGCTCTCCGCCCGGCTGTCGAGGACCTGTTGGGCGCTGGCGCCGTGCTCCGGGCCCTCCGCGTGCTCACCGGCATCGCGCCGGACCGGATCTCGCCCGAGGCGCGGGTGGCCATGGCGGCGTTCGACGACGCGCGCGACGACCTGCGGGCGTGGCTGCTGGCCTCGGGATCGGGCCGCGAGCTGGCGGCCCGCGGCTGGCGCGACGACGTGGAGGTCGCGGCGGCGCTCGACGTCGACGCGGTTGCGCCGATCCTCGTCGGCGCCGCGTTCGTCGGTGCCGCTCCCGCAGCGGCCCGCCCTCTACGCTGAGGTCATGAGCGAGCGTCCCGCAGGGCGAGAGAGCGAGCCCGGCCCGAGCGGCCGTGGGAGCGGGCGACAACACGTCGACAGCCCGAACGGCCCGGCCGAAGGCCAAGAGCGGAAAGCACGGTTCTTCTCGGTGCTGGTGGAGACCCGCCTGCGGGACGGCGTCGCCGATCCCCAGGGCGCGACCATCGAGCGGTCCCTGCCGGCCCTCGGGTTCGACGGCGTGTCGGGCGTGCGGGTGGGCAAGGCCTTCCGGTTCACCGTCGAGTCCGACGACGAGGCCACGGCCCGTGCCGAGGTCGAGGACATGTGCAAGCGCTTCCTCACCAATCCGGTCATCGAGGACGCCACCATCTCCGTCGACCGGGGCGGTGCCGCCTGATGGCCGCACGTGTCGGCGTCGTCGTCTTCCCCGGCTCGAACTGCGAGCTCGACGTGGTCGAGGCTGTGCGGGGGCTGGGTAGCGAGGCAGAGCTGCTGTGGCACGGCGACTCGGCGATCGGCGACGTCGATGCGGTGGTGCTACCCGGTGGGTTCGCCCACGGCGATTACCTGCGGCCCGGGGCCATCGCCCGCTTCTCCCCGGTGATGCAGGCGGTCGGCGACTTCGCCGCCGCAGGGGGGCGGGTGGTCGGCATCTGCAACGGCTTCCAGGTCCTGTGCGAGGCCGGATTGTTGCCCGGGGCGCTGCAAAAGAACGTCGGCCTCAAGTTCCTGTGCCGGCCGGTGACACTGCGGGTCGAGACCGACACCACGGCGCTGACCACCGATGTGCCGGTGGGCAGCCTGCTGCGCATCCCCGTCAACCACTTCGAGGGCAACTACACCTGCGAGCCGGAGACGCTGGCCGAGCTGCGCGCCGACGACCGGATCGTGCTGCGGTACGTCGACAATCCCAACGGGTCGGTCGACGACATCGCCGGGATCTGCTCGCCGGGTCGCAACATCGTGGGCCTGATGCCGCATCCCGAGCGAGCGTGCCACGCGTTGCTCGGATCGACCGACGGTGTGCCGCTGCTGCGATCGCTCCTGGTCAAAGCCTCCGTGCTCGCCGCCTGATCAGCTGCCGCGGCCTATCCCGGCCTTGTCGAGGACGGGGGCGGGGACGCCGAGCTCGCGCCAGGCAGAGTAGGAGATGCCCTTGCGCTCGCTGTACGGAGCGGCCGACTTGACGAACTCCTTTTCGAGTTTCTCGAGATCGACTTTGGACTCGCTGGCGGCGAGCGCGGCCCGGAGATCGAGGCGCTCCTGGGCGAGGTGCAGGCGCTTCAACGGATCGGCCGACGCATACTCGGCCTCGACGGCGCTGAGACGCTTCTTTATGGAATCGGGGGTGCGCTTGCGGCCACGCCGGGGCTTGTGAGCTTCCAGTGCTTCGAGGTAGCGGCGGACCGCTCGACCCTGATCTCGACCTTCGGCCAAAGCCGCCTTGTGCTCCCGACTCATCGGTGTGCGCTTGCGTGTGGACTGTGGCATGGACGCGAAGCATATTTCCCTTCACAAGGAAATTCCATTAGCTGCATCGAACCGTGATGCCGGCGGCATTGAATCGGCCGGCCGACCGTGACATCGGCTACACCGCCGGCCAGGGCTTGTCGCCTACAGTCGGCCTTGAGCGAGCGTCCCGTAGGGCGAGCGAGCGAGCCCTGGGCCCGAGCGGCCCGCCGCCATAGGCGGCAAGAGCGGAAAGGGTAGCGTCGGAGCCCAAGCGGCCCGTTGCGAAGCAGCAAGAGCGGAGAGCAAATTGACCGACGCGCCGGCCGAAGAGCCGATCCACCGGGCCCTCGGGCTCACCGACGACGAAGCTGCAGCCATCGAGCGCATCCTGGGACGGGCGCCGAACTCCCTCGAATTGGCCATGTACGCGGTGATGTGGTCGGAGCACTGCTCCTACAAGTCGAGCCGGCTACATCTGCGTCGCTTGCCGACCGAGGGCCGGGCGGTGTTGGTGGGTCCGGGGGAGAACGCCGGTGTCGTCGACGTGGGCGACGGTGTGGCCGCCGCGTTTCGCATCGAAAGCCACAACCATCCTTCGGCGATCGAGCCCTATCAGGGAGCGGCGACCGGCATCGGTGGCATCCTCCGGGACGTCTTCACCATGGGTGCGCGACCGGTGGCGCTGATGGATCCGCTGCGCTTCGGGCCCTTATCCGACGCCCGCAGCCGCTGGATTGCCGAAGGAGTCGTGTCGGGGATCAGTGGATACGGCAACTCGGTCGGTGTCCCCACGGTGGGCGGCGAGACCGTGTTCGACGAGACCTACCAGGACAATCCGCTCGTCAACGTCTTCTGCCTCGGCATCCTTCCCACCAAACGGTTGGTGTACGGGCGGGCTTCGGGCGTCGGCAATCTGGCCGTGCTGGTGGGGTCTATGACGGGGCGCGACGGCATCGGGGGCGTGTCGGTGCTCGCCTCGGCGGGATTCGGCGACGACCAGGCCGACGCCGCCAAGCGACCCAGCGTGCAGGTCGGCGATCCCTTCGAGGAGAAACGCCTGATCGAGGCGTGCCTGGCCATGCTCGACGCCGACCTGGTCGTCGGCATCCAGGACCTGGGCGGCGCCGGCCTCACGTGCGCCACCAGCGAGACGGCCAGCCGGGGCGGCGTGGGGATGGACGTCTACGTGTCCGAGGTCCCCCAGCGCGAGCGGGGGATGGAGCCGTTCGAGGTGATGACCAGCGAGAGCCAGGAGCGCATGCTGGCCATCGTCGAGCCCGAGCACCTGGACGAGGTGCTGTCCATCTGCGCCCGCTGGGACGTCGCCGCCACTGTTGTCGGCACGGTCACCGCCGGCGGGCGCCTGCGGATCCTCGACCGCCCCGGCGGTGAGGTGCTGGCCGACGTGGCGGCGGCGTCGCTCCACGAGGACGCGCCCCTGCTCGACCGCCCGCGGGCCGAACCCCCCGAGCGGGCCGCCCGGCTGGCCGACAGCGCCGACGACGCGTTGCCGCCGCCCGCCGATCCCACCGCTGACCTGCTCGACCTGCTGTACGACACGTCGTGGGTGTGGTCGCAGTACGACCACCAGCTGTTCCTCAACACCGTGGAGGGACCGGGCGGCGACGCCACCGTCCTGCGCCTGAAGCACCCGGTGACCGGGGCGGACACCGGCCGGGGGCTGGCGGTGACGTGCGACGGCAACCACCGCTGGTGCGCGCTCGACCCCCGCCGCGGCACGGCCCTCGTGGTGGCAGAGGCCGTCGCCAACCTGGCCTGCGTCGGCGCCCGGCCGCTGGCCCTGGTCAACTGCCTCAACTTCGGCAACCCCGAGCATCCCGAGACCATGTGGCAGCTGTCCGAGGCCATCGACGGCATGGCCGAGGCCTGCCGGGCCCTGTCGCTCCCAGTCGTGGGCGGCAACGTCAGCCTCTACAACGAGAGCCGGGGCCGTGACATCGATCCCACGCCGATCGTGGCCGTGGTGGGGATGGTCGACGCCCTGGCCGCCCCGCCGCCGGGCGTCGGGCTGGTGGACGGCACCAGGTTGGTGGTGCTGGGCCCCGAGCCGGACACGCTGTCAGGGTCGCAGTGGGCATGGCGGCGGGGCCACAAGGCGGGGACACCGCCCGGCCTCGACCTGGCCCGGCACCGGTCGGTGTGCGAGCTGGTGCGGGGGCTGGTGAACGACGGGCTGGTGCTCGGCGTCCACGACGCCGCCGACGGGGGGCTCGGGCTCGCCATCGCCGAGATGGCGGTCCGCAGCGGCGTGGGCGCGGTCGTCCGGCCGCCGGGGACCGATGCTGCCGACCACCGCTGGCTGTTCGCCGAGTCTCCCAGCCGGTTCGTGCTGGCGGTCGATCCCGCGGCCCTGGGTGAGGTCCACCGCCGCCACTCGGCGGCGGGCGTGCCGGCGGCGGTCGTTGGCGAGGCGGGGGGCGACCGCCTCACCGTCGAGGGGCTGGTCGACGTCACGCTGGCCGACGCCATTGCGGCGTGGCGGGGTCGGCTACCCGAGCTGCTGGGCCACGGCACAACCCAGGGGTAGCGCCGTGGTCACGGCGCTACGTCAAGGGCGTCGAGCGTCGTCCGCACGCCGGACCTGCTCGGGGGTCGGCGGCTCGCCGTCGTGACCGTCGAGGTGTAGCGCCCCGATGAGCCCGGCCTCGGCTTCGTCGATGGCGACATCGGGCTGCAGATCGTGGACGATGCGCCACATCACCCGGTCCAGCACGAGGAACTTGGCGAGCCAGACGACGGCGAAGCCGCTGAGCTGTGCCACGATCACGGCGACTGTCGTGCCCCAGCGATCGTCGGCGTAGTTGACGGCGAAAAGCGACAGGATCATCCCCAGCACCGACATCACCCAGAACGGAACGACCTCGCCCCACAGCCGGTTCTTGCCGGTCTGGCTCCATGTCCAGTAGCGGTTGATGAGGTAGTTGGGGACCGCGCCGCACGACACCGACACCAGGTTGGCGACCAGCTCGTGCCATCCGAGCACGCCGTAGCAGATGGCCAGCACCGGCACGCCGACGCACACCCCGGCGACCGAGGCCGCCGAGTAGCGGACCAGCTTCACGACCGTGGGGGAGCGCAGATCGATGGCCATCGCCCGGCGAGCGTAGGTCGCCGGTGGCCTGGTTCGCCGCCACCGGCCTGCCGGGCGGCAGAATGAGCACGTGATCGACTCCCGCGACGCCGACCATCCCCGCGAGGCGTGCGGCGTCGTCGGCCTGCACGCCCCCGGCCGGCCGGTGGCCCAGCTCACCTACCTGGGACTGTTCGCCCTCCAGCACCGGGGCCAGGAGGCGGCGGGCATGGCCGTCAGCGACGGCGACACTCTCACCGTGGTCAAGGACCAGGGCCTGGTTGCCAGCGTGTTCGACGACCGCACCCTGGCCGGGCTCACCGGTCACCTGGCCATCGGCCACTGCCGCTACTCGACCACGGGGTCGTCGACGTGGCGCAACGCCCAGCCGGCGTACCGCTCGGTGGGTGAGCGCATGTTCGCTCTGGGTCACAACGGAAACCTGGTGAACACCGAGGAGCTGGCCGCCGAGGCGGGGATGCTGGAGGGGACGGTCACCAGCGACAGCGATCTGGTAGCCGAGCTCATCGCCGCCGAGATTTCGGCGGACCTGGCGGCCGAGCAGCTGGCCGAGCTGGGCGCTCCGCTGGACCTGTCCGGAACGGACAGCCCGCGGGCCGATCTCGAGCGGGCGGTGGCGACCGTGATGCCCCGGCTCCGGGGCGCGTTCTCGTTCGTGATCATGGACGAGACCCGGGTGATCGGCGTGCGGGACGCGCACGGGTTCCGCCCCCTGTGCCTCGGCCGGCTCGACGGCGCCGCGGCCGGGGCTGCCCCCGCCGGCGACGCCGCACCTACCGGCTGGGTCCTCGCCTCCGAGACACCGGCACTCGACATCGTCGGCGCCACCTTCGTGCGCGAGCTGGAGCCGGGCGAGATGGTGGTGGTCGACGCCGACGGCGTCCGGTCCCTGCACCCGTTCGACGCCACCGCCGTCGACCCCCGACTGTGCCTGTTCGAGTTCGTGTACTTCGCCCGGCCCGACAGCCGGCTGTACGGCCAGAGCATCCACCAGGCCCGCATGCGCATGGGCGAGCAGCTGGCCGACCAGGCCCCGGTCGAGGCCGACATGGTGATGGGCGTGCCCGAGTCGGGCGTCCCGGCGGCGGAGGGCTTCGCCCGCCGCAGCGGCATCCCGCTGGGTCAGGGGCTGGTGAAGAACCGCTACATCGGCCGCAGCTTCATCGCACCCAGCCAGGAGATGCGGGCCGAGGCGGTCCGCATGAAGCTCAACCCCCTGCGCGAGAACATCGACGGCAAGCGGCTGGTGGTGGTGGACGACTCGATCGTCCGCGGCACCACGCAGCGCCAACTGGTGCGGATGCTCCGGGAGGCCGGCGCCTGCGAGGTGCACCTGCGGATCACGTCGCCGCCGGTCGCGTGGTCGTGCTTCTACGGGATCGACACCGGCGACCGCGACGAGCTCATCGCCCACAACCTCGGGATCGACGAGATCCGCCGGTACCTCAACCTCGACACGCTGGCATACCTGGGCCTCGACCGGCTGGTCGAGGCGACGGGGGCGAGCGGCGCCGGGTTCTGCGACGCCTGCTTCACCGGCAGCTATCCGGTGCCCGTGCCGGTCACCCTGCGCAAGCACGTGCTCGAGCGGGACGGCGCCGGCAACGCCGGCGGCCGCGTCGTCCAGCCGGCGCTCGACGGCACCACCGCCTGATGGCGCGGCGGGAGCCTGTCCGTGGGTGAGACGTACCGGGGCGCCGGGGTGGACATCGCCGTCGGCGAGGCGGCGGTCGAGCGCATCAAGCCCAAGGTCCGCTCGACCTACCGGCCCGAGGTGCTGGGCGACGTCGGGGGGTTCGGTGGCCTGGTGACGCTGCCGGCCGGCTACCGCGAGCCGGTGCTGGTGTCGTCCACCGACGGGGTCGGCACCAAGGCGCTGGTCGCGCGGGCGGCGGGCCGGTTCGACACCATCGGCATCGACCTGGTGGCCATGTGCGTCGACGACATCGCCTGCCAGGGGGCCGAGCCGCTGTTCTTCCTCGATTACATCTCCGTCGGCGCTCTCGATCCCGACCAGATCGACGCGCTCGTCACCGGCGTGGCCGAGGGCTGCCGTCAGGCCGGCTGCGCGCTGGTGGGCGGCGAGATGGCCGAGCACCCCGGCGCCCTGGCGCCCGGCGCGTTCGACCTGGTGGGATTCGTGGTGGGCGTGGTCGAGCGCGACCGCATCCTCACCGGCGGCACCGCCCGGCCCGGCGACGTGCTGGTGGGGATCCCGTCGCCGGGGCTGCGCTCGAACGGCTACTCGCTGGCCCGCCGGGTGCTGTTCGAGCGGGCGGGGCTAGCCCTCGATGACGAGTTGTTCCCCGGGCACACGGTGGTCGACGAGCTGCTGCGGCCCTCGGTGCTCTACGCGCCGGCCGTGCGAGCCCTGCTGGGCGACGTCGACGTGCGGGCCGTCGCCCACATCACGGGTGGCGGGATCGTCGGCAACCTGCCCCGGGTGCTGCCGGTGGGCGTGGACGCCGAGCTGGAACGCTCGACCTGGGAGGTGCCGCCGGTCTTCGGCGAGATCCAGCGGCGGGGCGACGTCGCGGACGACGAGATGGCCCGGGTGTTCAACCTCGGCCTGGGCATGGTGGTCGTGGTTCCGCCGGACGACGTGTCGCGGGCCCTGGCGGTGTTGCGGGGCGCCGGCCACGCCGCTGCGGAGGTCGGCCGGCTCGTCCTGGCCCCGCCCGGCGAGGGCAGGGAGGTCCATTTCTCATGACGGCGGCCGCCACCACGGGCACCCAGGCGCTGATCCAGCATCTGCTCCGGCACGCGGTGCGGCGGGGCGACTTCGTGCTCAAGTCGGGGAAGCGCAGCGACTGGTTCATCGACGCCAAGCAGACGACCTGCCGCCCCGACGGCATGCTGCTGGTGGCCGAGGCCCTGTTGGCGGTGCTGCCCGGCGACGTGACGGCCATCGGCGGCCTGACCATGGGGGCCGACGCGGTGGGGTTCGGCACCGCCGCCGTCGCGGCCACCCGGGGCCGGCAGCTGCGCAGCTTCAGCGTGCGCAAGGAGTTCAAAGACCACGGCGGCGGCGGCCGCCTCGCCGGCGCCCTCGATCCCGGCGACCGCGTCGCCATCACCGAGGACGCCGTCACCCGCGGCGTCTCGATGCTCGAGGCCGCCGAAGTGGTGCGCGCCTGCGGCGCCCAGCCGGTCATCCTGGTGCCGGTGGTCGACCGGGGCGGGACCTGCGCCGCCCTGGCCAGCAAGGCCGGCCTGGCCTACCACGCACTCGTCACGGCCCCAGACCTGGGCTTCCCCTACGAGAAGGACGTGCGCTAGGACCTGAGCCGATCGGGCACGTCCTCTTGGCTCACGGTGGTCAGCGCTGCCCGGGAGCCGAGCTGTTGAGCTGGTGGTCGCCGGCAAATTCCCACGCGTAGGCTGCACGAACCCCCTAGCCGCTCGGCTCCTTAGACGCGAGCCTGGCCGCCCGGCGGTTAGGTCGTCGCCGGCGCCCGGGGGCGTAGCGTCACGGTGACGCTCTCGCCGTCCACGCTGAGCGTGTCTGCGGTCATGCCCGACGCCGCGGCCCGCGCCCGGGCGAGCTCCAGTTCGTCGGCCGGGCCGGACCAACCCTCACCGGTGAGG
The DNA here is from genome assembly GCA_035641315.1 of Acidimicrobiales bacterium. GTDB lineage: Bacteria > Actinomycetota > Acidimicrobiia > Acidimicrobiales > VFJN01 > DASQUK01. The sequence continues at coordinate 15,172 of DASQUK010000176.1, forward strand.
ACCAGACCGTCGTCGAGTTGCATGACCACCCGTTCGCACACGGCGGCCAGCACGCCCAGCACGTCGGTGGCGGCCAGGAGGAACGTCACCGGGTCCGTCGGTTCGACCGACCCACCGGCGTGCACCTCGACGTCGACGCCGACCTCCTCACGCAACCGCTCCGACTCACGGCCCAGGGCCTCGACCAGCTGCTCGGACACCGTGCCCGTGCGGACGCCGCGGGCCTCCGGTGGCGCCCCCACCGCTGCGGCCCAACGGCGGGCCAGGGTGGCGAGCAGGATCGGCCAGGTGGCGCCGGGCCCCCCCGGGGCCGACTTCGACGAGTCCGACAAGGTCGACCCGCCCGGTGCCGCCACCGGCGGGCCGATGCTGTCCAGCAGGGCCCGGTACTCGTTGGTCCTCACTGCGGCGTCGGCCGTCGCCTGCTCGGCGGCCGCGGCCCGATCCCGTTCCCGGGCCAGCGCCGCGACAGCGGCGGCGTGGTCGCTGCGCTCCCGGGTCAGGTCCTGCTCGAGCCGGCCGTGGGCGGCCGTCGCCCGCTGCAGCTCCTGCCGCAGCTCGTCCCGCTCGGCGAGCAGGTCGGCGCGCTCGGAAGAGAGTGCCGACACGCTGGCCTCCAGCCCGGCGATCTGCCCCTCGGCGCCCGCCAGCTCGGACTCGGCCCGGGCGGTCCGTTCGGCGGCGGCCCCGACCTCGGCGGCGGCCGTGTCGAGCTGGCCTCGGGCCGACAGCCAGCTCCACGCCAGCCACCCACAGGCGATGGCGAGAAGGCCGGCGACGATCCCCAGGACCCCCGTGATCACGAGGCAACGCTAGTGCCTGCTGGGGCACCTGCTATTGGTGGGTGCGGATCAGGCGGACCCGGCTCACCGACGCGATGCGCTCCTCGGCCAGACGGTCGGCGGCCTGGGCAGTGGTGATCCCCTCGGCATCCGCCCGATCGAACACCGCCAGCAGCGTGTCGTGGATCGAGCGGATGCGGTCGTAGGCCCGGTCCCGGTCGTAGCCGTGGGGCTCCTCGGCGATGTTGATGACGCCGCCGGCGTTGGCCACGAAGTCGGGGGCGTAGACCACACCCCGCTGGCGCAGCCGCTCGGCGTCGTCCGTGGTCGACAGCTGGTTGTTGGCCGAGCCGACCACCGCCTCGCACGCCAGCTCGGGGATGGTCTCGGCGTTGAGCACGCCGCCCAGGGCGCAGGGCGAGAAGATGTCGCACGCGACCGTGTGGGCGGAATCCGGCGCCACCGGCACGGCCCCGTGGCGCTCGACCACGGCATCGACGGCCGCTTCGTTGACATCGGCCACCGTGAGCTTGGCACCCTCCTCGGCGAGGTGGTCGGTGAGCGCCGCACCGACCTTGCCCACCCCCGAGATGCACACGTGGCGCCCGGCCAGTGACGGGCCACCCCACAGGCGCTCGGCCACCGCCTTCATCGCCCACAGCACCCCCCACGCGGTGGCGGGGGACGGGTCGCCGGACCCGCCCAGCGACTCGCTCACGCCGGTGACGTAGGGGGTCTCGCGGCGGATCAGGTCCATGTCGGCCTGGCTGGTGCCCACGTCCTCGGCGGTGATGTAGCGGCCGCTCAGGCCGTCGACGAACCTCCCGTAGGCCCGCAGCAGCGCCTCGCTCTTGCCCGTGGTCGGGTCGCCGATGATCACCGCCTTGCCCCCACCCAGGTCGTTGCCGCACACCGCGTGCTTGTACGTCATGCCCTGGGCGAGGCGGCACACGTCGACCACCGCCTCGTGCTCGGAGGCGTAGGGATAGAACCGGGTCCCGCCGAGGCCGGGCCCGAGCGCTGTCGAGTGGATGGCGACGATGGCCCGTAGCCCGGTGGCGCGATCGTGGAAGAAGGCGACCTGCTCGAACCCGTCGGCCTCCACGATGTCGAACACACCGGCCACGCCACGGAGGGTACCCGGCGGACGGGGATCGCTCCGCCCGCCCCCCGACCGCCCGGTGTACCTTCCCGCCGATGGCCGCCCCGACCGCGCTGTGGCCCCGCCAGGCGCTGGAGGCCGCGCTCGAGGGCGAGGTTGCGGGCCTGGAGACCATGCGCTTGCTGCTGGCCCAGCCCGACTGGGTGCACCGGCGGGTCGACGCCCTCGAGTACCGCGACAGCACCACCTTCCGCCGGCGGCAGAGCGTGCACTTCACCGTGCCGGAGACGGCGCCCGAGCTGGCGATCGGGCAGACCACTGCTCGTCTCATCCCGCTGACGACGCTCCGCAAGGAGACGCTCGTCAACTTCGACTGCCGGGACGAGTCGGGCACGGCGCTGCCGGTGCTCACCCGGGGGCAGCAGGGGCTGCTGATGGTGCGGGCGATGACCGGTTGGGCCGAGGGCATGCTCGGGGCGCCACTCGACCGGGACGTCGCCGCCGACATCGAGGCGTTGCTCAGCGCCGGTTCGGGCGGCGACGACGACGCTCGCGACCACATCCGGAACCGGCTCCGCACGGCCACGGACGGCCAGCGAGCGGTCCTGCGAGCCGACGGGCTGTTCCCGCTGATGCTCGACCAGTTCACCGACCAGTTCGTGCTCGCCACCCTGGTGCACGACCCGCCGGGCACGCAGCGGATCGTGAAGTTCTCCTACGAGGAGCTGGGCGACCTCGCCCCCGAGCCGTGGCCGCGGGCGCCCCTGGCGGCGCTGTGCTGGATCCCCCGGCACGCGGCGTCGGCGGCAGAGAGCCTGTTCTCCGCCGAGAGCTATCACTTCGAGGGCGACATGCCGGCGGGCATCGACGTGCCGGTGGCCAGCCTGTGGGTGGGGGCGACCGAGGACGACATGGCGTGCGTCGACCTCGACACCGGGGGCCATCTCCGCATCGCGCTGCGGGCGGCCGGGTTCGAGCGGGGCGTGGCGGAGGTGCGCTGGTCGCTGCGGCCGGCCCGCCGCGGCTGGCTGCGCACCGCCTGGATCGCGACCTCCCTGTCGGCCCTCACGCTCGCCGTCGGCGCCTGGCGGATCGACACCATCACCGCCGGCACGCCGGACGCCGCCACCCGGACCCAGCTGGCGGCGGCGGTCATCCTGACCCTCATCGGCACGCTCGGGGGGCTGGTCGCCCGCATCGAGGAGCATCCACTGGTGTCGCGGCTGCTGGAGTGGCCCCGGCGCCTGGCGGGCGTGGCGGCGCTCCTGCCCTTCCTGGCCGCGGGCACGCTGGTGGTCGGACCGGCCGGCACCAGCCGGCGGGTGCTATGGGCCCTACTGGCCGCCATGGGCGTGGCCATCGCCGGGATCTTCACCGTCGCCTTCGCCCGCCCCGATACCGCCGCCGACCGCCCACCACCGTCTGGTGCGGGGGCGGACGGAGGTGGGTGACCCCGCAGCCGTCTCGGCCCTAGACTTTCGGGCATGTCGCCGACCACGCGGTCGAGCATCGTGCGCAGACGAGCCAGCGGCGTGACGGTCCTGCCGAGCGCCGAGGGTCCGTCACTGCGATCCGATCCCCGCTGGACACCCGAGAGGGCGCACCGCACCGACCGCCTGCTGGGCCGCCTGGTCGCCCGCAAGCGCACGTCGGGCCGGTCCTGATCGCTCTGCTCTGACCCCGCCGATGCACGCGCGCGGCGTGGGTGCGTGGCACCATCTCGGCCGTGCGAAGCCGCACCCGGCTGGGGATCCTCATGGTCGCGTCCGCGCTGCTCGCCGGCGTCCTGGCCCTGGCGACCCGCGACGCCGGTGAATCGTCGTCGGCGACGGGGCCGTCGGATGCGACGCCCACCACGCCTCCTTCGACCCGAAGCACGACGACGACCGTCCCCGCGACCACCACGACCACCGAGCCGCTGCCACCGACCGCCGGCCTGCGGCTCGAGAAGATCCGGACGATCACCGCCACCGACGAGACCGGTCCGCTGTCGCCCAAGTCGATCGTCGCCTCGGGCACGGGCGTCGTCTACGCCCAGAACATGATCTACAACCACAGCGTCACGGCGTTCGACGCCGACGGTGACTTCCTGGCGACGATCCCCGACACGGTCGAGCTCGCCCGGTTCGGCATCACCGGCTTCCCGGCGGGCACGGTGCAGGGAGGCCCGGTGGAGCTCGCGTTCTCGCCGGATCGGACCAAGGCCTACACGTCCAACTACTCGATGTACGGGCCGGGGTTTGGCCACCAGGGCGACGACACCTGCTCGCCGGCGAGCGGCGTCGACCCGAGCTTCGTCTACCGCATCGACGTCGCCAGCCACACGATCGACCAGGTGATCCAGGTCGGCTCGGTGCCCAAGTACGTGGCCACCACGCCGGATGGGCGCTACGTGCTGGTGACCAACTGGTGCACCTACGACCTGAGCGTGATCGACGTGGCGACGGGCCGAGAGGTCCAGCGGCTGCCGATGGGCGAGTACCCGCGGGGCATCGCGGTGTCTCCCGACTCGCGGACCGCGTACGTCGCCATCATGGGCGAGACGGAGATCAAGGCCGTCGACCTCGCGACGTTCACGGTCGGGACCTTCGCCGACGTCGGCCGGGGCCCGCGCCACATCGTGACCAGTCCCGACGGTGCCTTCCTGTACGTGACCCTCAACAAGGAGGGCCGGCTGGCCAAGGTGGATGCCCGCACCGGTGCGGTGGTCGGCACCGTGGCGACGGGATCGGCGCCGCGGAGCATGGACATCTCCGCAGACGGCCAGTCGCTGTACGTCGTCAACTACGAGTCCTCGACGGTGTCGAAGGTGACGACCGCCGACATGGCAGAGGTCCAGGAGCTGGCGACCGGCCATCACCCGATCGGTGTCACCTACGACCGGGGGACCGGCCGGGTCTGGGTCGCCTGCTACGGCGGCGAGATCGAGATCTTCCAAGATCGGTAGCGCCGGATGGCGACGCTCGGCCATGGCGACGCGCTTGCCCGTGCCGCGGTGGAGCAGGCGGCGCGCCGCCTGGTCGAGCGGGGCGCCGAGACGACGGCGATTTGTCTGGTCCGATTCGCTGACGTTGGCTCTAGAGGCGGTCCTCTTCGCCTGCATAGGTTCGCGGTCATGAACCTCCGGAGGAAGCCGATGAACGCACCGCTGATCGTGGGAGAAGCCAGCACGACCGTGCGAGCCTCTCCGATCGAGGTGTTCGAGTTCGTGATCGACCTGGAGCGCTACCGACAGGCGGATCACAAGATCGGCCGCGTTGGTGAGGTACGCCGGTCCGGCAACGAGGGCACGGCCCGGTTCTGGGGACGCATCCGCGGGTTGCCGGGGCCGGCGGGCACGTACCCGTTCACCGTGACGGACTCCCGGCTGGTGTTCGGCACCCCGATCGCCGGGGCCGCGCGCCGGTTCCTCGACCACTTCGAGGGCAGCTTCGATTGCAAGGTCAGCGACGACGGCACGATCGTCACGCATCGGGAGGCGTACCGCTTCAAGCGGCCGTGGCGGTGGCTGGCGGAGCCGCTGCTCCGGCGGTGGCTGGAGCGCGACACCGCCGCGGAGATGCTCCGGTTCAAGTCGCTGCTCGACGGCGACGAGACCACTGCGCGATGAGGAGCCGCCGCCCCGCCGATGAGATCGGCGCCAACCACCACGCACGATCGTCGGCGCGGCCGAGCCCCGCTGAAGTGGCGGGGGCCCGAGGGGGTTATCGGCGGACCGGTGTGTGTCAGCCGCTCGGCCGGGCCCCTGCCCGTCGTCAGTCACCACTCGACACCAACGGAGCCTCGGGGAACGCCTGGCGGGCCGAGTGCTCGGCGTCGTCTGCGGTGACATAGCTCTTGTTGCTGTGCAGCTCGAGGTCGTCGGCGGGGCGCCGGTAGCGCCAGCGCCAGCGGCCGTCGGGCTCCGGGTAGACGGTGAGCTCACCGTCCGGGACCGGCGCAGCGGTGGCCTCGGCCACCGCCGGCCGTTCGCCGTCGCCCGCGGGCCGCACCACGGCCCGCAATGGCATCTCGGCGAAGCGCTCGGCGCCGCTGGCACGCAGCGCCACCATCAGCCGGTACGTGAACCACCCCAGCACCAGCGGCACCACCGGAACGGCAATGCGGAAGAACCAGCTGATCGTGGCCACCGAGGCGTCGAACCAGTGGGCGAGCAGGTCGTTGCTGGCCGCCAGCTGCAGGAGCACGAAGAAGCTGAGCGCCGTGATCCCGAACGCGGTCCGCACGGGGTGGTCCCGGGCCCGGTCCAGCAGGTGGTGCGGCCCCCGGTCCCCGGTGAACCGTGCCTCGAGGAAGGGCCACAGGTACAGCGCCCCGAACGTGATGGTCGGCACGATCACCCCGGGGTAGAAGGGGTTGGGGACCTCGTAGCCGAAGGCGCGGATCTCCCAGGGTGGGAAGATCCGCAGCGCCCCCTCTGCCCAGCCCAGCCACCAGTCCGGCTGCGCCGGCGAGGGCACCTCGGCTGGCCTGAAGGGTCCGTACAGCCACACCGGGTTGATCTGCACCAGGCCGCCCATGGCCATGATCACCGCGAACACGGCGAAGAACAGCCCCACCGAGTAGGCGGCGTAGGTGGGCCAGAGCTTGGGGCCGACGACGTTGCTCTCGCGCCTGGCTGGTCCGACGGCGAAGTCGGTGTGCTTCTGGTGCCAGATGAGCGCCAAGTGCACGCTGACGAGGGCCGCGATGGCGGCCGGCACGATCATGATGTGGGTGACGAACAGCCGGGGGATGATCTCCTGGGCCGGGAACTCGCCGCCGAAGACGAGGAATGCCAACCACGTCCCGATCACCGGGACGGACAGCGCGATCGAATAGGCGATGCGCAGCCCCGTGCCCGACAGCAGGTCGTCGGGGAGCGAGTAGCCCGTGAAGCCGTTGAACAAGGCCAGGATCAGCAGGGTCACCCCCAGCACCCAGTTGATCTCGCGGGGCCGCCGGAAGGCGCCGGTGAAGAACACCCGGAGCACGTGCAGCACCAGCGCGCCGATGAACACGATGGCGGCCCAGTGGTGCGCCTGGCGCATGACCAGCCCGGCCCGCACGTCGTAGCTCAGGTCGACCACCGACCGATAGGCCTCGGACATCGTGACGCCCTGGAGCGGCTCATAGTCACCCTGGTACGTCGTTTCCGCCACGCTGGGGTCGAAGAAGAACGTCAGGAACACGCCGGTGATGACCAGCACCACGAACGAGTAGAGGGCGATCTCGCCCAACATGAACGACCAGTGGTCGGGGAACACCTTCGACAAGGCCGACTCGGCGAAGGCCGAGCCCCCGATCCGGTCGTCGATCCAGGCTGCCAGACGCCTAAACATCGGGCCGGTCCAGTAGCTCAGCCATCGGGCCGGTTCCAGAACCCGGGCCCCACGGGCTCGGTGTAGTCCGACAGGGCGGTGACGTAGCCGTCGTCGTCGAGGCCGATGGGCAGTTGCGGCAGTGGCCGGGTGGCGGGCCCGAAGGTCGGCTTGGCGCCCTCGGGGACCGAGAACGTCGACTGGTGGCAGGGGCAGAACAGCTCCTGGGTCTCGGCCTGGTAGAGGCCGACGGGGCACCCGGCGTGGGTGCAGACCTTGGAGAACGCCACCACGCCGCTCGTCGACCACTCCCGCGGACCCGGGGCGGGGACGCCGGCCGGCAAGCGGATCAACAGCGTCTGGGAGTCGGCGGCGTCCTCGTGGCCCTCGGGGAAGACGGTCACCACGCTGTTGAGGTCGAGGTCGTCGACGCGCAGGGGCCTGCCGGCCACGGTCACGGCACGCCGGCCGCGGCGCCATGACGTGTGGTCGAGCTGGCGGCCGGGCCGGGTGCCGAGCGATCGGATCGGGAACAGGGCGGCGACGCCCAGCAATGCCAACGACCCGGCGAACGCGGTGGCGATGAGCCGGCGGCGCTCGAACGGCTCGGCACCGGCCTCGAACGCCGCCGCCACCCCCGGCCGCTGGGCGGTGGCCCGCGGGACGACGTCACGCGGCTCCGCGAACCGGCCGCCCGGCAGCATGCGGTGCGCGAACAGCACCAGCCCGACGGCGATGCCGCCCAGCGCCACGCCGAGCAGGGCGCCCTCGATCTGTGGCTGCCCGCCCAGCGCGTAGACCACGGTGAGGCCGACCGAGGCCGCCATGCTGGCGCCGAAGGCGGCGAGGATTCGACGGCGACCCCCGTTCATCGAGCTTCCTCCCCTCGCTTGGTCCCCACCCAGCGGATGAACACGACCAGCACCCCCAGCCCCAGCACCCAGCCCACTGCGCCCTCGGCCACGGGGCCGATGCGCCCGATCGGCGCGCCCCCGCGGTCGTCGGGGTCCTCGAGGTACTCGACGTAGCGGGCGAGGCTGTCGAGCTCGCCGTCGTCGATGACGCCGGGGCCGAAGGCAGGCATGGCGCCCGGGCCGGTACGGGCCGCCTCGCCGACCTCGGTCGGGCTGGTCCGGGCGAAGTCGGGGATGAACACGCCGGTCGTCTTCCCTCCACGCTGGGCGAGCATGGCGCCGCCGATGCCGGTGGTGGCATGGCAGGCGGCGCAGTTCTCGGCGTACACGTCGCGGCCCTCGGCCAGATCACCGTCGGCCGGGTCGACGACAGGGATGTCGGTGCCCGGCTGGTCGAACGCGTCGTCGATGTAGGCCACCAGTGCGGCGATCTCGTCGCCGTCGTAGGGCGAGTCGCCGGCCCGCGCCTCCTCGTCGGGGTCGTCGATCGGCATCCGGCCGGTGCGGAGCATGAAGTCGGTGAGCGCCGGCCCGTTCTCGCCGGTCACCAGGTCCGGGCCTTGGGGCGTCCCCTGCCCCTCGTTGCCATGGCAGAACGAGCAGTCCCGCTGGTAGAGGCGCTGCCCGAGCGCCAGCGCCTCGGCATCGGGCCGGCCGTAGGAGGCGGGCGGGCGGTACGGCTCGGGCTCGCGGAAGTACGAGCACGCCCCGGCGACGAGCGCCGGCACCAGCGCCGTGAGCACGGCCACCCGGCCCGGTCTCACGACGGTCGCCTCCCGGCGGGCGTGGCGATCCCTCCCGACGTCGCGCCGGCGGACCGCCCGGTGACCGCCTCGGCAGCGACGCCCGGCGCCGCCTCGAGGGCGCCGAACCACCGCACGAACAGCGCGGCGATGACGCCCACGTAGACGAGGCCGGGTGGCATCCACATCAGAGCGCCGGCGAGTTGCTGGTCCTCGAGCGGGGTCAGGCCCCAGCGGGGGGCCATCGCGGTGTGGACCGTGTACAGGGGCGCGCGCGCCAGGGTCAGGACAGCGCCCAGGGCGCCGCCCTGCAACGCCGTGGCGAACAGCAACAGCGCGGCGGCGGGCACCGGGACCGGGCGGCGGACGCGCCCGAGCGCCACGGCCCAGACGACCGCCGCGGTCCCGAGCAGGGTTGCGTGCTCCACTGCGTGGACGACGTCGTGGTCCACCGCCGCCTCGTACAGGGCGGGGTGGTGCCAGGCCCACAGGGTGACGGCGGCCAGTGCCCATGCGACGATCGGCTGCGACAACGCCTTGGCCACCCGCCGGACGCCGGGGCGGGAACCGAGGCGCCGGACCGCTCGACGCGGCCGGGCCGGGAGCGCCGCGGTGAACACGAGGCCGGGTCGGCCGCACACCAGCAACGGCGCGGCGACGATCACGAGGACCAGGTGCTGGACCATGTGCGCGGAGAAGATCGAGGCCGCCGCGGCATCGAGGGGCGAGGCGAGCGCCACCACCAGCGCCAGCATCCCACCGGCGAAGGCAACGGGCGCCCGAACGCGGCTGATCCGCACGCGAACCAGGCCGTGGTGGTACAGGACGGCGGCGAACGCCAGCGCCGCGACGATCGCCGGGTCGGGGTGCCACGCGCTCCACAGCTCGGAGGGGTCGACGGGATGGTGAGCCAGGAGGGCGGTCATCGGGGTCAGGACGGTGGCGTTCACGGGGATGTCGTGCACGTGTCGAGCAGCAGGGGCGGGACGTAGCCGAGGACGATGGCGGCCAGGAAGATGGCCCCCTCGACCATCCCGGCGAAGGCCATCCACTGGGACCGCTCCAGCCGGTCCCCGTCGGAGGCCCGGCGCAGCCGGCGCCACGAGGCGAGCGCCGTCAGTCCGGCCGCCGCCGCGATGAGGGCCATCAGCGAGTTGAGCGTCCACGACACGGTGTCCACACCGAAGCCGAGGATCTCCCCGCGGTCAGTGGTGGCCGGCGAGCAGGCGAACACCTCCTCCAGCGGGTAGTTGAGACCCAGGCTCCCGAGCCAGGCGACGGGGCTGCCCAGCACCGCGAACCACAGCGCACCCGAGCCCCGGCTCTCCTGGCGGGTGATCAGCGCGGCGTCCTGTTCGGTGCGCATGGGTCAGAGATGGGGGGACAGGTAGACGGTGGCCAGCACGAACGCCCACACGACGTCGACGAAGTGCCAATACATGGCGAAGTTCTGCACGGAGATGTGACGGGACTCGTCGAACGCGCCCTGCCACGCCCGCGCCTGGGCCCACAGGCTGACGAGCAGGCCCACCAGCACGTGGGTGGCGTGGAACCCCGTGATCGTGAAGAACAGGGACCCGTAGGCGTTGGTGGTGGGACCGAAGTCGTCGAGCGCCTCTGGCCACTCCACGGCAAGGGTCAAGACCAGGAATGTCGCCCCCAGCGCGAACCCGGCGGCCAGCCCGACCTTGAGGCGTTCCACGTCGCCGGCCCGGATGCCCTGATCGGCCACGTGCACCGGAAGGCTCGACGACCACAGGATGGCGGTCATGATCAGCGGCAGGCCCAGCTCCGGGTCGGCGATGCCGTCGGGAGGCCAGGTGGGCCCGGAACGGAAGCGCAGGTAGAAGTAGGTGGCGAGCAGCAGGGCGAACAGCGTCGCCTCGGTGCCGATCAGCCACGCCATGCCCCACCAGCCGAAGGCCCGGGGGCCCGAGTACCGCTGCGGCAGCAGCTCGCCGGGGATGCCCGTCTCGCCGAACGCCGAGTCGTGGGTCGTCGGGGTCGCCTCGATCGTCGTCACGGGGGGCACCTCAAGTCTCCTGGGTCTGCCCGCGCGGCCAGAACCACCCCATGACCGCCGCGACGCCGGCCAAGACGGCGGCGACGGCCAATGCCCACACGTCCAGGAGCACGGCGTACGCCAGCACCAGCAGCGCCAGCGACAGCAGGAACGGCCACACCGACGCGTGCGGCATGTGCACGATCGCCTGGGGCCGGGCGTCGAGCAGGCTGGTCGACAGCGTGACGTGCCCACCGGTGAGGGGCCGGCCCCCGTCCTCGGGCGCCTGTGCGCCGCCGGCCAGCTCGGGCTGGTCCCACATCGGCTCGCGGGACCGGATCGTGGGGATGGTGACGAAGTTGTAGTGAGCCGGCGGCGACGAGGCGTACCACTCCAGCGTCTCGCCCCGCCACGGATCTGGCCCCGCGGGCGCGCCCCGCGCTCTGCTCCAGAACCAGTTGACGGCGGTGACGAGGATCCCCACCGCCAGCACGAACGCGCCGATCGTCGACGCCAGGTTGTAGGCGTCCCAGCCGAGCCCCTCGTCATAGGTGTAGATCCGCCGAGGCATGCCGAACAGGCCCAACAGGTGCTGTGGGAAGAAGGCGAGGTTGAACCCGACGAACATCAACCAGAAGCTGACCTTCCCCCAGCGCTCGTCGAGAAGCCGCCCAGTCATCTTCGGGCCCCAGTGGTACAGCGCCCCGAAGATCGGGAACACGGCGGCGCCGACCAGCACGTAGTGCATGTGGGCGACGACGAAGTACGAGTCGTGCACCGCCTGGTCGAACGGCACGGCCGCGAACATCACCCCGGTCACCCCGCCGACGACGAAGATGAAGATGAACCCCAGGACGAACAGCAACGGCGTTCGCAGGATCGGCCGCCCGGCCACGAGCGTCGCCAGCCAGGCGAACACCTGAATGGAGCTGGGGATCGCCACCGTGAAGCTGGCCAGCGAGATGAAGCCGACAGGGACGTTGGGCAGGCCCACGGTGAACATGTGGTGGACCCACACCCCGAATCCGATCAGTGCCACCGCCAGCTCGCCGATGACGATGTACGTGTAGCCCACGATGGGGCGGCGCACCCAGGTCGGAATGATCGCCGAGGCGATGCCGAAGCCGGGGAGGGCGACGATGTACACCTCCGGATGGCCGAAGATCCAGAACAGGTGCTGCCACAACAGCGGGTCGCCGCCGGCATCGGCGTCGTAGAAGTGGAAGTCGAACTTGCGGTCGAGCAGCAGCAGCACCGAGGCCAGAGTCAGCGCCGGCAGGGCGAACACGATCTGCAGTGCAAACGCCATCTCGCCCCACACGAAGATCGGGATCCGGTTGAGGAGCATCCCGGGCGCCCGCAGCTTGAGGATCGTCACGATGAAGTTGATGGCACCGCCGGTGCTGGAGATGCCGAGGAAGATCAGCCCCACCGCGTAGAAGTCGATGTTGATGCCGGGCGTGAACGCCTCTCCGGCCAGTGGCACGTAGTTGAACCAGCCGTCGTTGGGCGCCCGGCCCACCAGGAACGACGAGTACAGGAAGATGCCCGCCGCCAGCAGGACCCAGTACCCGAAGGCGTTGAGGCGCGGAAACGCCATGTCACGCGCACCGATCATCAGCGGGACGAAGAAGTTGCCGAATCCCGAGAGCACCGGCATCGCGAACAGGAACATCATCGTGATGCCGTGCATCGAGAACAGCTGGTTGAACCCCTCGGGCCCCAACACGTCGAGGTCGGGGCCGGCCAGCTGCATCCGAATCAGCAGCGACTCGATGCCGCCGGCCACGAAGAAGGCCATGCCGGTGTAGAAGTACCGGAGGCCGATCCGCTTGTGGTCCACGGTGCCGAGCCACGACCCCAGGCCCGGCGGCTCCGCCCAGCTCTCCTCCAGCTGCTCGACGGTCGTCGCCAACCTGGGCGGCGCCTCGGGGGCAACGGTGGTCGCCACGGCGCCGCTACTCCAGCTCCATCAGGTAGGCGACCACGGCGTCCACCTCGCGGGGGCTCAGCTCGGTCGGTGGCATGCTCACGCCGGGCTTGGCGTCCTGGGGGTCGGTGATGAAGTCCGCGAGGTTCACGGGCGTTAGCGGGACGAGTCCCGCCCCGATCGTGTCCCGGTCGGCCAGGTGGGTCAGGTCCGGCCCGAGGGTGCCGTCGGCCGATGTACCCCGGATCGCGTGGCACCCGGCGCACGACGAGGCCTCGAAGATCTCGGCGCCCTCCCGGGCCTCGGCCGTCTGCGGCTCGACCGCCGGCTCGGCCTCCCGGTCCAGCCACTCCTCGAACTCGTCGGGCGGCAGCGCCACGACCTCGAACTCCATGTGGGCGTGCTGCAGGCCACAGAACTCCGCGCACTGGCCCCGGAAGCGGCCGGCGCGATCGGCCACCAGCCACAGCCGGTTGTCGCTGCCGGGGATGTGGTCCTTCTTCACCTGCAGCTCGGGCACCCAGAAGCTGTGGATGACGTCCGCCGTCGGCAGTGCCAGCTGGACGGTCTCGCCCGCCGGGATGCGGATCTCGTTGGCGGTGACCGCGCCGTTCGGGTAGCGCACCTCCCACCACCACGTATGGGCCACGACCTCGACGTCGAGAACCGGGTCCTCTGGCGGGTCCGCCAGGTCGCCCAGGACCCCCAGCGAGAACACGAACGTGCCCGCCAGGATCCCGCCCGGCACCACCACGCCGGCGAGGACCACGAACCGGTCTCCCCACGGCACCGGGCGGGTGTCGACGTCGCGGGCCGCTGTCGGGCCCGTCTCTTCACCGGGGCCCGGGTCGGGCCGTCGGCGCCGCACCGCCACGAGAATGAAGGCTGTCACCACGGCGACAGCCACCGCCGAGATCCAGAACACCACCCACCACAGTTCCTCGACCCGCCGGCCGGCACCCGAGCTGGGATCGAGGACCGACGGGGAGTCCTCGCCACAGGCGGTGGCGATGGCGGCAACCGCCACCACCACCGGAGCGAGTACCGGTCGCCGGTCCCGTGATCGCCGGGACACCGAGGCGTGCGACGCACTGCCGCCGAGGGCGCCGGTTGCCACCTCGTGCCGTCTGCATTCCCGGCGTTCCACGGGTCGCCCTCCTTGCCGGCGGCTGCAAGGCGTGCTCCCTCGGAGGGTAAAACATCCCCACGCGGCTGGCGACCCTTGATTTACGACGTCGTCCGCGGGTCGAGTCCCGCAGTGCGCCACTCGACGCGAGTGGGAAGCGACCCGGCCGCGACGCCGGACAGCGCCGGGCTGTCGCCGCCGGCACCGCACGGCGTGCCGACGTGTCGTGGGCGCGAGGCGGGGTCGAACAGGTGCATGCGGGTGGGATCGAGCCACAGGTCGGCGTCCGCACCCTCGCTCACCCGGCTCTCGGCGACGAGCGTGACGACCAGCTGGGTGCGGATCTGCTCGCTGTCCAGCTCGGCGGCCAGCTCCTCGAGCGGGACCCGCACCTCGTCGGGTCCATTCGGGCGTCGAACCACCCACGGCGGGTGATGCAGTGCCGTCGCGGTTCTTGGACCCTCGATGGGAACGCGGCCGGGTGAAGGGGGCGCACGTGGCTCAGGACAGGCCGAACATCCTCGTGATCTGGGGCGACGACATCGGGATCACGAACCTGAGTTGCTACGGCGACGGACTGATGGGCTACCGCACTCCGAACATCGACCGCATTGCTGATGACGGAATGCGCTTCACGGACTGGTACGGCGAGCAGAGCTGTACCGCCGGGCGCTCGGCGTTCATCACCGGCCAGAGTGTGTTTCGCACCGGTCTGTCGAAGGTCGGCATTCCCGGCTCGCCCGTGGGCATGCGCCCGGAGGACCCGACGATCGCTCGTCTGCTGAAGGCAAGCGGTTACGCCACCGGCCAGTTCGGCAAGAACCACCTGGGCGACAAGGACGAGCACCTGCCCACGAGCCACGGCTTCGACGAGTTCTTCGGCAACCTCTACCACCTGAACGCCGAAGAGGAACCTGAACTGCCGGACTACCCACCGGCCGCGGACTTCCCGCAGTTCAGGGAGCGGTTCGGCCCCCGCGGCGTCCTTCACTCTTGGCGAACGAAGACGGGACGCAGCGGATCGAGGACACCGGTCCGTTGACCAAGAAGCGGATGGAGACCATCGACGACGAGGTCGCCGAGGCGGCGATCGACTTCATCCGCCGCCAACAGGCGGACGGCACGCCGTTCTTCGTGTGGGTCAACACCACCCACATGCATTTCCGGACCCACCCGAAACCGGAGAGCGTCGGCCAGGCCGGCCGCTGGCAGTCGCGCTACCACGACACGATGATCGACCACGACAAGCTCGTCGGTTCGCTGCTCGAACTTCTCGACGAGCTCGGTCTCGCGGACGACACCTTCGTCATGTACTCCACCGACAACGGCCCCCACATGAACAGCTGGCCGGATGCCGGGATGACGCCGTTCCGCAATGAGAAGAACTCGAACTGGGAAGGTGCCTTCCGGGTGCCGTGTGTGATGCGCTGGCCCGGCAAGATCCCTGCCGGTGTCGTGACGAACGGCATCGGCAGCCACCTCGACATGCTGCCGACGCTGCTCGCGGTGACCGGCGAGCCGGACATCACCGACAAGCTGCTCCAGGGCCACGAGGCCGACGGCCACACGTACAAGGTGCATCTCGACGGCCACAACCTGGTGCCATTCCTCACCGTCGAGGGCGAACGCAGCCCACGGCAGGCGTTCTTCTACTTCTCCGACGACGGCGACCTCGTCGCCCTGCGCTTCGACAACTGGAAGGCCGTGTTCATGGAGCAGCGTGCCGCCGGCACCCTGCAGATCTGGGCCGAGCCGTTCGTGCCGCTGCGAGTACCGAAGCTGTACAACCTCCGCACAGACCCGTTCGAACGAGCCGACATCACGTCCAACACCTACTACGACTGGTTCCTCGACCGCGCCTACCTCGTGCTCGCGGCGACGACGGTTGTCAGCGAGTTCCTGGCCACGTTCAAGGACTTCCCGCCCCGCCAGAAGGCGCCGTCGTTCACCATTGATCAGGCCATGGAAAAGCTGGAGGCCGGGATCACGAGCGCCTGAACCTTTCGGGGCACTCACTCGTCACGAGCGCGCCCTATTGCCCTGATGCACCTTGCCTGGACATCGGGCGCAGTTCGCCCGGACGTTGGGTGCCACCGCTCGCTGGCTCCGAGCGATCACCACGGGCTCCGCTCGAGGCCGCACGAGTCGTGACCCCTCAAAGGTCGAGCCCGATGCCGACGCTTGGCTCCAGACCTCGCTCGAGGCTCCAGAACAACCGCCACGGGCAAGCCATCGCGTGTCTGTCATAGCTCCACCTCCATCGACACCGCCGGCGAGGACGGCGCCCCGCGTCGACTCGACGAGCCACCGAGCGGCCTGTGCCTCTCGCCTCACGGGGTGGCGTAGCCGACAGTCCACCCCTTCTGGCTGCTGAAGAAATGGCCGGAACAGGCGATGCGGCGGAGCGGTGTTGTTCGCCATCCTCGGGGCGGGGTCCACACAAGGAGGGACGGCGATGAGCCAGGACGTGGGCACGGTGCGTCAGCGGAGGGTCGTCGACAAGGCGGCCGTTGAATCCTTCATGGACAGGGTCGTGGGCGACTACGCAGGTGCTAACGCCTTCTTCATGGGAGGGATCGGCGATCGGCTCGGGCTGTTCAAGGACCTCGCCCAACGTGGGCCAGCCACGAGCACGGAGTTCGCCGAGCGCACCGGGCTGCACGAACGGTACGTGCGGGAGTGGCTCGGCGGCATGGCCGCTGCCGGCTACCTGACCTACGAGCCCGCGACCGAGCGCTACACGGTTCCTCCGGAGCACGCTCCTGTGCTGGCAGAGGAGGCGGGGCCGTGGTTCCTGGGCTGTGCTTTCTTCGACTACTCGACGTACTTTGGCGAGACTTTCCACGCCCTGCTCGACGCCTTCCGCAACGGCGGCGGCGTGCGCCAGGACCTGCACGGGGCCGAGGTGGCCGAGTCCATCGACCGCTTCACCGCCCCCTGGTTCGAGAACTCGCTCGTGCCGCTCTGGCTCCCCGAGATGCCCGACGTGCTGTCCCGCCTCGAGGGCGGTGCGGCGGTGTGCGACGTCGGCTGCGGGCGGGGCCGGGCGCTCGTCAAGCTGGCCGAGGCCTTCCCCGCCTCCACGTTCGTCGGCTACGACATCTACGCGCCGGCCGTCAAGGGAGCGATCCAGCGGGCCGAGGAGGCCGGAGTGGACGACCGGGTGCGCTTCGAGGTGCGCGACGTGGCCCAGGGCGTCCCCGGGCAGTTCGACGTCATCACCACCTTCGATGTGCTCCACGACTCGGCCGACCCCGAAGGGCTCCTCGGCGCCATTCGGGCCGCCCTGAAGCCGGACGGCGTCTACCTGTGCCTCGAGATCAACTGCGCCGACCGACCAGAGGACAACATCGGCCCATTGGGCACGGTGCTCTACGGGCTCAGCCTCGCCTATTGCCTGAGCGTCTCACTCGCCGAGGGAGGCGCCGGCTTGGGAACGCTCGGGCTGCCCGAGTCAAAGCTCCGGCAACTGGCCCTCGGCCGCGGCTACTCGGAGGTGGCCCGCGTCCCGGTCGAGGACGCCTTCTGCTCCCTCTACGTGCTCAGGCCGTGACCGGGCGAATCTCCCCGAGGGCCACGCCGCGGGCCACGGCGGCCGCCCTCGACGAACAGCCCAGCTTGGTGAGGATGTTCGAAACATGACGGTGGACGGTGTGCTCGCTCACCCTGAGCACCTCGGCCATGCGGCGGTCGCTCATGCCCCCGGCCACGAGGTCGAGCACCTCCTGCTCGCGCTTGGTGAGCAGCGGCCGGCTCCCGTCATGCACCGGTGCCGCTACCCGGCGGAGGCTGGCGGGAGGCAGACGCTCGACGCCCAGCCACCGGAACCCCTGCTCGGCGGCGGCCCGCTGCTCGGCCGCCTCGTTCTCGGCGCCGAGGACCGTGAACACGTCGGCGAGCTCGACCCTGACCCGGGCGACCTCGTACGGGGCTCCCGCTCGTCTGAACAGGTCGAGGGCGTCCTCGAAGCGACCGGCCGGTGTGGCGCCCCTACGTCTGCACGACCTCCGCCACACGTGCGCCTCGCTGGCCATCGCCGCCGGCGCCGACGTCAAGGTCCTGCAGCGGATGCTCGGGCACGCCTCGGCCGCCCTGACCTGGACCGCTACGGCCACCTGATGCCCGGCCAGGCGGAGAGTGTCGCCGAGCGGCTCGACGCGCTGGCTCGGGCCGCTGAGCCGTCGCCGCTGGCGGCTGTCTCGTCGATGGCCGCTGGCCGGCGCAACGCAAGCCGGTAGCTCGGCCGGCGCTCCCGCATCTATGGTTGCGTTTGTGTCGTTTATGAGTACCATCGGCTCATGAGCAAGACCCTCGCCTATGCGATCTCCGGGCCCGACCGGAAGCGGCTCGCCACCGTGTTCGCTGACCCCGCGACCTCGGGGCCGGTCAGGGTGCAGACGGACGAGGGCGTGGTCGAGCTTCCCGCTGCGGCGGCGGCCGCTGTGCGACATCTGTTGGTGGAACTCGCATCCGGGGCGGCAGTTCACGTCTTGGCCGATGATGCCGAGCTGACCACCCAGGAAGCGGCCGACCTGCTGGGCATCTCGCGGACCTACCTCGTGCGCCTGGTCGATCAAGGCAAGCTCCCCGCCCACCTGGTCGGCACCCACCGGCGCCTGCGCGCCGCCGACGTGTTGGCGTACCAGGCGCGCCGGAACGCCCGCCTGGAGGGGGCGGCGGCTATCACCGAGGCCGACCGCGCCGCCGGCGTCCCCTACCGGTGATCGTCGTCCTCGACGCGTGCGTCCTCTATCCGCCGTCGCTCCGGGATTTGCTCCTCACGCTCGCTGCGCTCGACGCGTTCGACGTGCGCTGGAGCGACGAGATCCTCGACGAGGTCACCCGCAACGTCCTCGCTGACCACTCAGACATCGACGGGGGCCGGTTTGTCGAGCACACGATCGGTGCGATGCGGCGCGCGTTCCCCGAGGCAGCGGTGGCGGCCCCGGCCGAGCTGGCGCAATCGCTTGACAACGACCCGAAGGATCGACACGTCGGCGCCACGGCACTGGCCGCGGACGCGAAGGCGATCGTGACGCTCAACGTCGCCGACTTCGAGAGCCGTGTCCTGCGCGACGCGGGCATCGACATCGTTACCCCAGGTGCTCTCGTCGGGCGCCTGCTTGTTGAGGTCCCGGATGTCGTCGCACTGGCGGTCGGTCACATGGCGGACCGCTGGACCAACCCGCCCATGACCGCCATCGAGATCGCCGAGTTGTTGGCGGCCCACCCAACGATGGCCGGGCCGATGGCCGTCCTGCGGGAGGGACTCGACGATTGAGGCGCTCCGACCGCCGTCACTCAGCGTGCTCGTTAGTGGGGCTCCCGCTGCCAGACGGCCGTGCCTTCCGCCGAGCCCGCGGGATTTTCGCGGGATCGCCGGAGGCTGGTCTGAAGGCCGCACCAGACTCATGGCCTCTGGCCTGGACTCTTGTGGTGGTCGGGACCGGCGTCGATCCGGTGACCTTCCGCTTTTCAGGCGGCTCTTGGGGTGTCGTGCTACATGCTGCTTTCGATATCTGCCCTGGTCAGCAGGACTTTTCGGGTGACCGGAGGTGACCCCTGGTGACCCGTGTTGCGCGGTGCTAATCGCGCGTGAATCGCGCGAACGTCGACCCCCCACCCGTCCGGCCCCCGACTCGGACGACGCATGTTCCTGCGGCCGGTTCCGCCTAACCGACCATGCTTGCTTTGACCGAGCTGGTCCCACACGCGAGAGGGTACGCGGTGCGGGCGGGGCATCCAGATCCGCCGTGGTGGCCAGCAGAGCCTGCGTCTCGTCGGTCATAGGTTGAAGGTGGCCACGACAGCGGCATGGTCGGATGGTGCCGGCATCTGGGGGGTGGGGTCGTCGGTCATGGAGGGCAGCGGGCCTGCGGCGACGATCTGGACTGCTGGGATGTTGTCGGGGTTGACCAGCCGGTGGGAAGCGAAGATGTGGTCAATGAGTTCGCCTCTGCCGCGGTAGATGCGGGTGTAGTTGGGTCCCTCGGGGGGCAGGAGCCGGTAGAGGTTCCATATCCGGTAGCCGTCGCCGTGGTCGCGGGTTCGGAAGCCAGATCCGGGTCGGAAGTCGATCTCGGATCCGCCGGGGCCCTGGATGATCTGGGTGGTGGCGGCGAGGGGTTCGTCATTGAGGTCGCCGCAGAACACCACGGGGGTGGTCTGGCCGGCGCCGGGGCCGTCGCCGGGTAGGTCGCCGTTGATGGCGAGGATCGCGTCGAGTGCGGCGCGGCAGGTCATGGCTTCGGCGGTGCGGCGGTAGAGGGCGTAGCCGGCGTAGCGCAAGCGCTCGCCTTCGTTGTCTGGGGCGAATGCCCTGCCGCTACTCACGCCCGGCTGGCGGGCATAGGTGATCAGCTTGGACTTGAGGTGGGCCACTACCACGGTGACCTTCTCGCCGCCAGCGCGCACCGCGGCCGACAACACACCGCGCCCTACCGTGTCGGAGAGGGCTTCGTTGGTTGCGGTCGCGGGGTCGTCGAAGACCAAGTCGCGGGACTGCACTGGTGCCAGCCCCGGCGGGAAGGCCGTGATGTCGACGCGGTTGGACAGTCGCCGGGGCGACAGGAGCGCTACCCGGATGCCGCGCCCGTCGGGGATGCCGGCGAGTCGATGGTCGAAGTCGATACTGCAGGCCGCATTGAGGTCCGCCAGCACGTCGTCGGGCCCAACTTCTTGCAGGGCCAAGACGTCTGGTTCGACCTGGTCGATGACGGCGGCCAGGGCGGCGATCTTGTCGTTATAGGCCTGTTGGGTTGTGGGGCCGTACTCGTGGCCCGCCGGGAACAGGTTCTGGATGTTCCAGGTCAGCACCGTCAGTTCCGCCACCGTGTCCTCCCCGAGTCGCCGAGGGGACGATACGTGGTGGCCGGCAGCGACCGGGGCACCCGACGGGGCGGGCCGGCGTGCAATCATGCCCGCTGGCGATCTGAACCAGGAGGCATGAAGCGATGGCAGGCAAGTTTGAGCTGTACAAGGACGCGGCGGGGAAGTTTCGGTTCCGGTTGAAGGCCGCCAACGGCGAGATCATTGCCTCGGGCGAGGCGTACAACTCCAAGGCCAGCGCACAGAACGGCATCGAGTCGGTGAAGACGAACGCCCCGACCGCGCCGGTCGAGGACCTGACCTGACAACAGCAGTCTCGCCTCCCGTGGCACCAGGCCCTTGATGTCGCCGTAGGGGTGTCGCGCAGCATGAGCGAACTCGGAACCACGACACGGTTGCTCACGTCTACTCCGCCGCTGGCGCCGCTACGAAGGATCGCGGTGACCCTCATCTTCGGGCGGAGACCACGATCAACAAAGGCCGTTTGAGTACCCGATCCGGCGCTTCGTCACGCATGCCGAAGAAGGCCGACGCGAGCGGGCTGGTATTGGCCCGGTTTGGCGGCCAGCTGATAACCGCGCTTCTGGTACGAACGCGGGGGCGTCCTCGAAGAAGGTGAACCGGTCTACGAGAACGGCTACCCCCTCCCTGGCCGACGGGCCCACACTGCAGGCGGGGGCCGGCACCGGCATCTACCTCGGTGCCGTTGGCTCCTCGCCCTCGGAGTGACGTGTGCCACGGCGCCGGCGCCATGCTTGCACCGCTGTTCGTCCCTCAGATCATGCGCCGGCTTTCGGGGCCGGTTGCCTAGGTTTTCCACAGGTCGCTGTGGCCAGCGTTTTCCCAGGTCAGCGGCGATATCGGTGGCCCGGCGCGCATGCTCTCGGGAGCCGCAATTCACCCTTGTTGACCGTTGCCAGTGGTACGAGCGTGGTTCGGAGGCCGCCTTTGGCAGGAAATGCTTCGAGGCTCTAACCATCTACGCGACCTTGTAATTTCATTGCTGTAGTTCGCTCGCGGGCGGACAGCCTTTCGGCTCGTCGCCTGGGGGGTCTCGGGGCGCCTTTGATCCCCCCACCGGCGGCGCCTCTTTCGCGCTCGAGTCTCGTTCTCCCACCCGTCTGGTCGGGGATGACGTCCAAGCGGACGGTCAGCGTGGGTCCCCCCAGGTCCCCGCCTCGCTGCCGCCTAGCGTGCGAGCACATTGTGACGACTGCTGGCTCTGGGCCCATGGCGAGGCCTCCGCGTCGGAGGTGGCGCTTCTATCGCACGGTTGGAGGCGCGACGCCGGTTCGAGACTTCCTGACGAGTTCCACGCTGCCGGCCGGAGACCGCGACGAGATCCTCGCGGCGATGAGTGATGTGCAGATCAACGGACTGGCTGTGGCTCGGCATCTTTCCGGCGAGATCTACGAAGTGCGCGCCACCGGCGCCCGAGCGGTCTACCGCGTGCTGTTCGCCACCGAGGGCGCCAAGAGCCAGGTGCTCCTGGCCGTATCGGCCTTCCACGAAGAAGACGCAGAAGACACCGCCCGCCGAGATCCGGCTCGCCGAACGACGTATCGCCGATTGGCGGCGACGAGGACGTCGCCGGTAACCCATATCTGGGTTAGAGTGCCGGGTAGGGAGGAACGATGGCCCGCAAGGATGACCTCGACCAACTGATCGATGAGCTCGCCAAGGAGGACCCGGCGGTTCCGCTGCGCGTCGCGGCGGCTCTTGAGCGGCGCGAGCTGGCTCGGCAGCTGGCTGAACGACGCCGGGGCGCCGGTCTGACCCAGGCTGAGCTGGCGAAGCGGATGGGCACCAGTC
>DASQUK010000177.1:0-3045 GCA_035641315.1 Acidimicrobiales bacterium
CGGAGTGCGATACAACCGCTTCCACACCACGGCGGTGTGTGCGCCGACGCGACAGGCGTTGCTCGCGGTCCGCAACCACGTGTCGGCGACCTGCTCGTACGATCCGTCGAACGTCGAGGGCGCGGTCAGAGCTTGAAGATCGACAGGTAGGTGGCGCCCGTCTCGGTCTCGAAGTCGTCGTGCGATGAGCCGGCCGCGGCGACGTAGGCGTCGCCCTTGGCCATGGCTTTGCCTTGGTTCCGCACGCTGCCGTCGATGACGTAGGAGAACTCCGCATGGGCGTGCGTGTGGGGATCGCCCTTGTAGCCCGGGTCGGCCTCGACGTAGGCGAGCATGTAGCCATCGCCGGTGGCCAGGATCTTGGCGCGGGCGTTCCCACCCGAGCCCCAGGGCACCCAGTCGATCTCGTCGAACACGCCGATGTCCCAGCCTTTGAGTGAGATGGCCATGGCCTTCCTCCTTCGGCGCCCGCGCGCTGCATGTTCGCCGCAATACTTCCGAGGCTACGCAGATGACCGCAGTCCGCCACCGCCGAGGCAGTGCCGCCGCCTATTGGCGACCTCCGACACGATCCCGTCGAGCCGCGCATGCCCCCCGGGCGCGGTGCAGCCACCTCATGCCCCGGCCGCGCTACGAGCGTTCGCCGACAAGTTCGAGCCGGTCAACCTCGACGGCACTCGAGAACTGCACTGTCATCCCTCCTGGATCGTGTCAGCGGCATCGGTGACATGCGGGCGGGGGATCTCGAGGGCTTGGATTCCCCCGAGGTCGAGCCAGGCCCGTTCGGGCGACTGCACGAGGCGCAGTTGTACGGCGCCGCAGGAGGCGCAGCGCAACACGGTTCCGGGCGCCCAGATGTAGGCGCGCAATGAACGATATGGGGCACCTTCGGGTCGCGCCGGTCATCGGTCCGACGCTGGCTGTCACTCTGTTCGCGTGAACTGGTGGATGGCAGCCGCCAACATCGCCAGGCCCAGCGCCAGCACGATCCCCGCCTCGATGAGTGAGGGCACGTGCCAGCCCCACCAGGTGACGCCGGGGGCGAGCGTGCGCCGGGCGGCCTCGGAGATGTCGAGGTGGTTGAACACCAGTCGCCGTATCGGGTCGACGGCGTAGGTCAGCGGGTTGAGGCGGTTGAGCACGCCCAGCCAGGCGGGCAAGCCCGAGACGGGGTACAGAGCGCCGGACAGGAAGATCATCGGCATGACGAGCATCTGCACCACGCTGGTGAAGGTCTGGGCCTGCTTGATGCTGGTGGCGACCATCACGCCGAAGGCGGTGACCGTGAAGCCGATCAGCAGCTGCAGGCCGAAGATGCCGAGGAGCAGCACCGGGTCGTAGGGCACGTGCACCAAGCCGGCCAGGGCCAGCACGATCACACCCTGGCTTGCAGCGATCGTCGTGCCGCCCAGGCACTTGCCGGCGATGATCGACCACCGGCTGACCGGCGCCACCATCATCTCCCGCATGAACCCGAGCTCCCGGTCCCACACCAGGGACGCCGCGCTGAAGATCGCGCTGTACACCAGTGCCATGCAGAGGATCCCGGGGAACATGAACGTGGTGAGGTCCACGCCATCCGTGGACCTGGCCGACAGCGACTGCAGCCCGGGCCCGAGGATGAACAGGAACAAGAGCGGCTGGAGCAGCCACGTCAGGATCATCTTGGGGTCGTCGGCGAAGCGGATCAGGTCGTGCCGCCAGACGACGCGCACCGCCCGGACCTCCGACCGCCAGGAGCGCTCGGGCACCCGGACGGCGACGATCTCCGCGATCGTGGCGCTCATCGGCCGGCCTTCACCACTACGCGCGCCATCTCGCGGGTGCGATCGGCAGCCGATGCCGTTTCGGCGTCGCGGATCGTCGAGCCCGTGTAGCGCATGAAGACGTCGTCCATCGTCGGTCGCGACACCGTGACCGACGTGATGCCCACGCCGAGCTCGGCGAACAGCCGGGGTACGAACGCCTCGCCGGAGGCGATGTGGAAGTTCACCGCGCCCTCGGCGACCGTTGCGTCGATGCCGAAGCGGTCGCGCAACGCGGCCAGGGCGGCGGCGTTGTCGGCGGTGCCCAGCACCAGGCGGTCGGCCCCGACGCTCGCCTTGAGCGCCCCGGGCGTGTCCAGCACGACGATCTCTCCCCGGTCCATGATCGCGATGCGGTCGCAGAACTCCGCCTCGTCCATGTAGTGCGTGGTCATGAAGATCGTCGTGCCCTCGGCCTCTTGCAGCGCACGGATGTAGCGCCAGATCGCGCTGCGGGTCTGGGGGTCGAGGCCGATGGTCGGCTCGTCGAGGAACAGCGCCCGCGGTGAGTGCATGAGGCCGCGGGCGATCTCCAGGCGCCGTCGCATGCCGCCGGAGTAGGTCTGGACCTGCTGATGACGGCGGTCCCAGAGGTCGACCATCTCGAGCATCTGGCGCATCCGGGCCGGGACGACCCCGGCGTCGATGCCGTAGAGCTCGGCGTGCAGGCGGAGGTTCTGCTCGGCCGTGAGGTAGCCGTCGAGCGTCGGGTCCTGGAACACGAGGCCGATGTGCCGGCGGACGGCGTCGCGTTCGCCGGCGACGTCGAAGCCGTTCACGCGGGCGATGCCGGAGGTGGGCCGCGCGAGCGTGCAGAGCATGTTGATCGTCGTGCTCTTGCCGGCGCCGTTGGGTCCGAGAAAGCCGAAGACCTCGCCGCGAGCGACGGTGAACGAGACACCACGGACGGCCTCGACCTCGCCGTAGGTCTTGACGAGGGACTCGACCTCGATGGCGGGTGGGTCGAAGGGATCTATGGCGCAGCTCACGGCGGGCATTGTCAGCACGCCTGAGGCCCTTGCGGCAAGCCCCCCTCCTCGCGGTACGGTTTAGTTGGCGGGGGTGTTGGGGAAGCATTCGGCGCACGTCACAACCCACCATCGCAACGCTGGTCGGCGCGTCTCTCGCAGAGCCCACGAGCGCCTGACGAGCGGTTTCGCGTTCGGCCCCGAAGTTGACCATCGGAGCTTCTCGGGACCTGCTCGACCCTCGCGTTCGCCGGACACGAGCAGCGCCTCAA
>DASQUK010000178.1:0-32143 GCA_035641315.1 Acidimicrobiales bacterium
GCTCAGATCAGTCCTGCGCGGACCCGCGATCTGGCCGGGCCCGGGCTTCGGGTATGGCACGTCAGAGTCGGATTGGATCCTCGGGCTCCAAGCGCTGCTCTGCGTGCGGCTCGGTCAGTCGGTCATGTCGCTCGACGCGCTGAGGTGACCTCGTAGCCGCGTCGCCGGCCCGTCTTCGGCCGACCTTTCCAGACTCCTTCGCGTGCATGGGGGCTCGATGGGTCGGAGACGACAGTGGGGCAGCGTACGCAGGCTTCCGTCGGGTCGCTATCAGGCGCGGCTGCCGGACGGCAGCCCCGCGCTCGACACCTTCCTGACCAGCGGAGGCCAGCCGTTGGCAGTCGCTGGCCGAGACAGTTCGGCGGTCCAGGAGTCTCCAGGAGGACCCAAGCCCCGGGTGGGTTACGTCGCTAGCGGCGTTGCTAGCAGTACAGCCGGAGAGCTGGCGGCTGACCTGGGCAGACGAGCTGATATCGTGGATTCCCCCCAGCTCCACCCCCGTGACCCAGCGAGCGAGCTCGACCTGGACACGATCGACCTCGAGGACAACGACCACCCAGAAGTTGCTGTGTCGCGCTCCTATTACGCGGCCTTCTACGCCGCCAAGGGAGCGCCCGCCAGCCTCGGCGAGCAACAATCGATGCACTCGGCCGTGATTTCCGCGTTCGGCCAGCTCGTTGTCAAGGATGGTGCGGATCCTGTGGCAGGTCGTGCGCTCAGGTTGCTCTTCGACAACAGGACTGACGCCGATTGCAACCTGAGACCGGCCTCTGACGCCGACGCCCGGGCCGCCATCGCCGACGCCAGGATCGTCGTCGACGCGGTCGAAGCATGGCTCAAGACGAGGTGAGCGCACTTACTCCATTGCCGGTGCGCCCGCTACGGCGGGCTCCTCGGCGCCGGACCGCACGACCAGCACGACGCCCAGCCCGATGAGCAACGCGGCGGGGATAGCCGATGCCGGCGGCACCTCGTCGAAGGCGATCCAGGCCAGCAGCGCCGACCCCACGATCTCGAACAGGATCGCCACCGACACGAGCGTGGCGCTGGTCGTGCCCAGCACCCGGTTCACCACCGTATGGCCCAGCAGCTGCGGTCCGGCGACCATGGCCACGAGCGCCAGCCATGTGGTGCGGTCGTAGCCGGCACCCGCGCCGGCGAGGGATTGCCGCCCCACCAGGCACACGACCAGCAGGGCGGCGGCCGCCACCCCGTAGCAGACGAGGGCGTACACGCTGGTGGACACCGTCCGCCGAACGTCGGCTCCCACGGTCACGTAGGCGGCAGCGAGCACGCCGCCCACGAGGGCCAGCAGGTCGCCGAGCAGCGCTCGCGGCTCGACCGACAGGTCGACCCCGCTCAGCACGACCGCCCCCGCCACCGCCGTCCCGATCCCCCACCAGGCGCCGCCGGGCACGCTCTCGCCGCGGGCTCGGGCGATGAGGGCCGCCCACACCGGTTGGGTCGCCACCAGGGCCACCGACGACGCCACCGACGTGAACGACAGGCTGGGCACCCACGTGGCGAAGTGGGCGCCGAGGAACACCCCCGCGATGACGCAGAGCCGCCGCTCCCGACCGTCGAGAGTCTCGCGGGCGCGGTCGTGCCGGCGCCGGGCCCCGAGCGCCACGAGCAACGCCAACACCGGGAGCGCCAGCGCGTTGCGCCAGAAGGCGATGGCCAGCGCGGGCGCGTCGGCCACCCGCACCAGGGGCGCCGCGGTCGACACCGCCGCCACCGCCAACGCCAGCAGGGCCAGGTCGGCGGGCGGCGGTCGACGGGTGGCGCTCGGCAAGACACAAACCTGCCGCGAGAGCGGTGCCCCGGGCCACCCAGCCCCTGCCAGACGGGCGCGCTTTCCCTTGCTTTTGCACCATAAGTGCGAAAACCTTGCAGGGTGGCGACGGTGACCTTCAACCCGTTCGAGCCCGGCTTCGCCGACAACCCCTACGAGCAGTACGCCGGCATCAGGGCCCAGGGTCGTGCCGAGCGCACGGCGTTCGGCACGCTGCTGGTCTCCCACTACGACGACTGCTTCCAGCTGCTACGGCTGACGGGCACCAGCGTGGACGACCGCAACGCCAACGCGGTGTTCCGCTACCAGCCGCCCGACGACATCGCCGACCGGATGATCACCGGCAGCGACCGACGTTCGATCCTGGGGCTCGACCCACCCGACCACACCCGCCTGCGCCGGCTGGTGTCGAGCGCGTTCACGGTCCGCCGGGTCGAGGAGCTCCGGGGTCGCGTGCGGGAGCTGGTGGCCGGGCTGTTCGACGAGCTGGCCGAAGCGGGAGCCGACGGCGACCCCGTCGACCTGATCGCCCGCTACGCCTTCCCGCTGCCGTTCATGGTCATCAGCGAGCTGCTGGGGATGCCCGAGGGCAACCGTGACGAGCTGCGCAGCTGGTCCCACACGATGACCATGTCGCTCGAGCCCATCCTCGACGACGACACCGCTCGGGCCGTGGTCGATGCGGCCGGGCACATGGTCCGCCACGTCGACGAGGCCATCGAGTGGAAGCGCCGCCACCCCGCCGACGACCTGCTCAGCGCCATGATCGCCGCAGAGGAAGACGGCGACCGGATGACTGCCGAGGAGCTGCAGGTGCAGGTCATCCTGCTCTACGTCGCCGGACACGAGACCACCGTGAACCTCATCGGCAACGGCACGCTGGCGCTCCTGCGCCACCGCGACCAGCTCGAGCGGCTGGCGGGCGACCCGGCGCTCGACGCCCCGGCCGTGGACGAGCTGCTGCGCTACGACAGCCCCGTGCAGCTGTCCCGCCGCATCGCCATGACCGAGATCGAGGTGGGCGGGGTGACGGCGGAGCCCGGCGAGATGATCACGACGCTCCTCGGGTCGGCCAACCACGACCCCGCCAAGTGGGGTCCGACCGCCGACGACCTCGACCTCGGGCGGGAGGGCGCCAACGCCCACCTGTCGTTCGGCAGCGGCATCCACCACTGCCTGGGGGCGGCGCTGGCCCGGCTCGAGGGCGCCGAGGCCGTGCCTGCGCTGGTGCGGCGCTTCCCGGGCATGGAGCTGGCCACCGACCGGCCGGCCTGGAACGGCCGGGTGGTCCTGCGAGGGCTCGACGCCCTGCCGGTCACCGTGGGCTGACAGGCCCTGGCAGGCTGAGGCGCACGATCGGTCGGCCGCTGCGCCGGGCGACCTCCTCGAATCCCGCCCGTTCGAACATCGCGAGCGTGCCCGTGTACAGGTCGGCGCTGGGACGCTTCCCGCCGGCGGTGTCGATCGGGTAGGCCTCGACCACCTCGGCGCCCCGCTCCCGGGCGAAATCCATGGCAGCATCCAACAGCGCCGCTGCCAGGCCCTGGCGCCGATGCCGACGGTCGATGGTGAAGCAGGTGATCGACCACACCGGCTGGTCGTCGACGCGGCGCAGCCTCGGGGACCGCTCGAGGCGCGGATACTCCTCCCGGGGCGCCAGCGCCACCCAGCCAGCGGGCTCGCCGTCGACGTAGGCCAGCAGGCCCGGTTCGGGCCCCCTGGCTACGAGGTCGTGGAGGCCCTGGCGCAGCCCGGCGCCGTGGCGCTCCTGGAACTCCTTGGACGTGACGCGCCACCACATGCACCAGCACCCACTGGTGAACCCTCGCTGCCCCGCCAACGCCACCAGGTCGTCCCAGCGGTCCGGCGTCACCGGAACGATCTCGACGTTCACACCTTGAGGAAGCGGCTGAGTGCCCATCCCGAGCCGGCGGCGCCGATGACGATGCCCAGCACGACCACGACGGCGGCCGTCCACGTGAACTGACCGCCCGAGGCGACGAAGCCATCGAGGATGGCGTCGTAGTCGGGGTTCCGCGAGGCGCTGTCCATGGCGTTGTCGAGCGCCCACACCGCCCCGAGCGCCAGCAACCCGCCCACCAGGCCCTGGATGATCCCCTCGAGCATGAACGGGACCCGTATGAACCAGTTGGTGGCGCCCACCAGCTTCATGACCTCGATCTCGCGGCGGCGGGCGAACGTGGCCATGCGGATCGCGTTGAGGATGAGCATGAGGGCCGCCACCAACAGGCCGACCGCGATGGCCAGCATCGCCCGCTGCGAGAAGTCGGACACGCCCCGGACCGTTCGCACCCCCTCGGTCTCGCCGGTCGCCTGTTGCACCCCGGGCTGACCCTCGTACTGCATCCGCAGGCTCTCCACGGCGCCGGTCTCCGCGGTCCGGGGGACGAGCCGGTACGACGGCGGGATCAGCTCGGGGTCGGCCTCGAGGCGCTCGCGGAAGGCCGCGTTGTCCCCGAACATGCTCATCGCCTCGTCGTGGCTCTCCTCCACGTCGACGAAGCGGTAGTCGGCGACCTCCGGGTTGGATCCGATCGAGTCCTCGAGCGCCGCCTGCTGCTCGGGGGTGATGGTGCGCTGGAGGAAGACGATGACCTGGATGCCGTCCTGCCACCGGGCGGACATGTTGTCGACGCCCTGGCGCAGCAGCAGCGTCGAGCCGAACAGCGCCAACGACACGGCCACGGTGACGATGGCGGCGAAGGTGAGCGTGATGTTGCGGCGCAGGTTGATGGCCGTCTCGCGCAGGATGTAGTCGAGCTTCATTGGTACACACCGCGGAGCTGGTCGCGGACCACCATGCCCTCGTCGAGCTCGATGACCCGGCGCTGCATGGTGTCGACGATCGATCGGTCGTGCGTCGCCATGACCACCGTCGTGCCCGTGCGGTTGATGCGGTCGAGCAGGCGCATGATCCCCACCGAGGTGGCCGGGTCGAGGTTGCCGGTCGGCTCGTCGGCCAGCAGGATCAGCGGCCGGTTGACGAAGGCCCGCGCCACCGACACCCGCTGCTGCTCGCCACCCGACAGCTCGTGGGGCAGGTTTCCGGCCTTGGTCTCGAGCCCGACCAGCTCGAGGATCGCCGGGACCTGGGTCTTGACGATGTGGCGGGGCCGGCCGATGACCTCGAGGGCGAAGGCGACGTTCTCGTAGACGGTCTTGTTGGCCAGGAGCTTGTAGTCCTGGAAGACGCAGCCGATGTTGCGGCGGAGGTAGGGCACGCGCCACGACGACAGCCGGGCGATGTCCTTGCCCGCGACGAAGATGCGACCCTTGTCGGCCGTCACCTCGCGGTTGATCAGGCTGAGCATGGTCGACTTGCCCGAGCCCGACGGGCCGACCAAGAAGACGAACTCGCCCTTCTCGATGGTGGCCGAGGCGTTGTGCAGGGCCTCGACGCCACCCTTGTAGATCTTGCTGACGTGCTCGAAGGTGATCATCGACCTCGCCCGCAGCGCGCGGCTACGCCCCTTCGACGGTTGGCTGTCCCCGGCATTGCGATCAGGTTACGGACGTAATGTACCCCCCAGCAATCCCAGCAGGCGGCCATGCTACGCGGCCCCCACCGGCGTGCCGCCAGCGGCGCTGCGCCGCCATTGCAGGTACGCCTCCATGAACGGATCGAGGTCGCCGTCGAGCACACCGGCCACGTTGCCGGTCTCGTGCTCCGAGCGCAGGTCCTTGACCATCTGGTACGGCTGCAGCACGTAGCTGCGGATCTGGCTGCCGAACCCGACCCGCTGCTGGTCGCCCCGGATCTCGTCCAGCTCGGCCTCGCGCCGCTGGCGCTCGAGGTCGGCCAGCTTGGCCCGCAGCATGGATATGGCCCGGTCGCGGTTCTGGAACTGGCTGCGCTCGACCTGGCAGGACACGACGATGCCGGTCGGGATGTGCGTCAATCGCACCGCCGACGACGTCTTGTTGACGTGCTGGCCACCGGCGCCGGAGGCCCGGAAGACGTCCATCTTGATGTCCTTCTCGTCGATCTCGACCGCCGAGTCCCCGTCGTCCAGCATCGGGACCACCTGCAGCGCCGCGAAGGCCGTCTGGCGCTTACCTTGGGAGTTGAACGGGCTGATGCGCACCAGCCGGTGAACGCCCCGCTCGGCCTGCAGGTAGCCGTAGGCGTAGCGGCCCTTGACGATCAGCTCGGCAGAGGAGATGCCGGCCTCGGTCCCGGGGGTGAACTCTTCGACCTCGACGTCGAAGCCCCGCCGCTCGGCCCAGCGGGTGATCATCCGCAGCAGCATCTCGGCCCAGTCCTGGGCATCGACGCCGCCCTCCCCCGCCTGGATCGTGACCAGCGCGTCCCGCTCGTCGTGCTCGCCGGAGAACATCGAGCGCAGCTCGACGCGGCGGAGGTCGGCGTCGATGGCCTTCAGCGACTGCTCGACCTCGGCCAGCGACGCCTCGTCGGCCTCGTCCCGGGCCAGCTCGTACAGGGTCTCGGCATCATCGAGCCGCCCGCTCAACGCCTCGAACGCCGCCAGGTCGTCGTTGACCGCGACCAGCTCCGAGGTGACCCGCCGGGCCTTGTCGGGATCGTCCCACAGGTCGGGCCGCGACGCCTCGGCCTCGAGCTGCGGCTGACGGGCCCGCAGCTCGTCCACCTTCAGGTACTGAGCTGCCTCGTCGAGGCGGGCCCTCAGGGCCTTCAGCTCGTCGGTCAGATCACGCATGGGACTTCCTAAGGGTAAGGCGCAAGCCGCCGCATCGGGTGGAGCCGGAGGATGAGAGGCAGGTCACGTGACCACCAACCTGGGTCGACGCCCGTCGAGCGGCTTGGCCGCTCGACTGCGCGAGTCGCCACAACGGTCGCGCCGGTGGGGGGAGCTAGAGGGGGAGGGTCCCCTCCCCCCTCTACCTACCGTGGCACTGCTTGAACTTCTTGCCCGATCCGCAGGGGCAGGGGGCGTTGCGCGGGGTCTTGTCCCACTCGGACTTCACGACCGGGGTGTTGGTCTGCGTCGGGGCCGCGGCCGCAGACCGCCGGCCGTTGCCGCCGCCTGCGGGCGGCGCCGGCTCGGGGCCCACCTCGGCAGCGCTCGGCCGGGCCCGTGCCGCGGCCGCGATGCTGGCGGCGCCGCCGGTGCTCGACGGGTCGGCCGGGGACGAGTACTGCAGGCCGCGCACCTCGGCATCGCCGTCGCCGCTGCCGGCCGCGACGGTCGCCGGCTCGCTCGCGGCACCGGGAGCGCCGGCCGGCGCGGCGGCTGGCGCCGGCGGGCGGTTCACCTGCACCTGCACGTGCATCACGTAGCGGATGAAGTCCTGCCAGATGCCGTGCATCATCTGCCCGAACATGTCGAAGCCGTCGCGCTGCCACTCGACCAGCGGGTCCTTCTGGCCCATCGCGCGCAGGTTGATGCCCTCGCGCAGGTAGTCCATCTCGTGCAGGTGGGCCCGCCAGCGCTGGTCGATCACCCGCAGCATCACTTGGCGCTCGACCTGGCGCATGATCTCGGGGGTGAGCTCGGCCTCCCGACGCTCGAAGTGGGCCAGCGCCTCGTCCATGAGCATCTCGTAGAGCTCGTTGGTCGAGGCCGCCTGCTGCATCTGCTCGACCGACAACGTCGACGGCCAGAAGGTGCGCACGGCCGCCTGCAGCCCCTCGAGGTCCCACTCCTCGGCGTACTCGCTGACGCAATGGGTCTCGACCAGCGTGTTGACCGCGTCGGGCAGTGCCTCCTCGACGAGCTTGTCGCGCAGGTCGGACTGGTCGAGGACCTGATCCCGCAGCGCGTAGATCACCTTGCGCTGCTCGTTCATGACCTCGTCGTACTTGAGGACGTTCTTGCGGATCTCGGCGTTGCGCTGCTCGACCGTGGTCTGCGCCCGCTCGATGGCCTTGGTGACCATCTTGGCCTCGAGCGGCACGTCGTCGGGCAGCGTCTTGTTCATCACCCAGTTGACGGCGCCGGTGGCGAACAGGCGCATCAAGTCGTCTTCAAGGCTCAAGTAGAAGCGGCTCTCGCCGGGGTCGCCCTGACGGCCCGAGCGGCCCCGCAGCTGGTTGTCGATGCGGCGGGAGTCGTGGCGCTCGGTGCCGAGCACGTACAGGCCACCCAGCTCGCGCACCTTGTCGCCCTCGGGCTTGGTCTCGGCCTCGTGGCGGGCGGTCAGCTCCTCGAGCCGGGCCCGGTTCTCCTCGGCGTCCGGGTCCAGGCCCTCGGCCCGCAGGTCACGCTTGGCCAGGCCCTCGGGGTTGCCGCCGAGGATGATGTCGACGCCACGGCCGGCCATGTTGGTGGCGACGGTGACCGCGTGGAGCCGGCCCGCCTGGGCGACGATCTCGGCCTCGCGGAACGCCCGGTCGGGCTTGGCGTTGAGCACCTCGTGCGAGATGCCCTGCTTGTCGAGCAACCGCGACAGCCGCTCCGACTTCTCGACCGAGATGGTGCCCACCAGCACCGGCTGGCCCTGCTCGTAGCGCTCGGCGATGTCCTCGGCCACCGCCTCGAACTTGACCTCCTCTGACTTGTAGATGAGGTCGCCCTCGTCCTTGCGGATGAGCGGCATGTTGGTGGGGATGGGGACCACCTGCAGCTCGTAGGTGGCGGCCAGCTCGGCGGCGTCGCTCTGGGCCGTGCCGGTCATGCCGGCGAGCTTGTCGTACATCCGGAAGTAGTTCTGCAGCGTGACCGTGGCCAGCGTCTGGTTCTCTTCCTTGATGCGGACGCCTTCTTTGGCCTCGACCGCCTGGTGCAGCCCCTCCGACCAGCGCCGGCCCTCGAGGATGCGGCCGGTGAACTCGTCGACGATCTTCACCTCGCCGCCGATGACCACGTAGTCCTTGTCGCGCTTGAACAGCTCCTTGGCGCGGAGGGCGGCCTGGAGCTGGTGGACGAGGTTCTGGGCGACGCCGTCGTAGAGGTTCTCGATGCCGAGCTCGCGCTCGACCCGCTCGATGCCCTCCTCGGTCGGGGAGACGGTGCGCTTCTCCTCGTCGACCTCGTAGTGGACCTCGGGCTTCAGCCCCCGGCCGATCGAGGCGAACTTGTAGTAGAGCTGCGCGGCGTCGGCGACCCGGCCCGAGATGATCAGCGGCGTCCGGGCCTCGTCGACCAGGATCGAGTCGACCTCGTCCACGATGGCGTAGACGTGGCCCCGCTGGACCTGGCGAGCACGCGACGGCGCCATGTTGTCGCGCAGGTAGTCGAAGCCGAACTCGTTGTTGGTGCCGTAGGTGATGTCGCAGGCGTACTGCTCGCGCTTGTACTGGTGATCGCTCTGGCCGGGCACGACGAGGCCCACGGACAGGCCCAGCCAGCGGTGCAACCGGCCCATCCACTGCGCGTCGCGGGTAGCCAGGTAGTCGTTGACGGTGACCAGGTGCATGCCCCGGCCCGACAGCCCGTTGAGGTAGGCGGGCAGGGTCGACACGAGCGTCTTACCCTCGCCGGTCTTCATCTCGGCGATCCAGCCGAAGTGCAAGGCGGCGCCGCCCATGAGCTGCACGTCGAAGTGCCGTTGGCCGAGCACCCGCTTGCCGGCCTCGCGCACGACGGCGAACGCCTCGATCAGCAGGTCGTCCAGGGTCTCGCCCCGCTCGAGGCGCTGCCGGAACTCCGGGGTCTTGGCCCGCAGCTCGTTGTCGGACAGCGCCTCCATCTCGGGCTCCAGAGCGGAGATGTCGGGCACCAGCGACTGCAGTGCCTTGACCTTCTTGCCCTCACCGACGCGGAGGAAACGATCGAGAACGCCCATGAGGAGCCGAGTGTACCGGTGGCCTGGGAACCGCCCGCAGTCAGGTGCTGCTCAGGCGGTGGCCTGGACCTTGGGGGCCACCAAGTGGGTGACGGGGATGTCGAACTCGCGCTTGATGCGGCTCACCACGTCGAGTCCGAGCCAGTGCGACACGCCGGGCGGGAGGGTGGACACGATGATGCCGTCCCACTCGTCGTCACCGAACGGGCGGTTCCGCAGCGCGGTCGACACGGCGTAGACGGGGTTGGCGTCGCCCACCTCGCCGGTGGCCTCGACGCCGAGGTTGCGGAAGGCCTCGATCCCCTCTTCGAGGCGCCGCCGGGCGGCGGCCTCGACCTCGCCCTCGGACCACGAGTGGTCGCGGGGATGCGTGACCGGCACCACCAGGTAGAAACGGCAGTCGGTTTGACTGCAGAGCGAGCGGACGTGGTCGAGCAGGTGCTCACCGACCAGCGTGCGATGGGCGACGACCAGGTAGGTAGGCATGGCGCCCCTCCCGGAACCAAGGTCTGTTGTGTCAGCTCAGGCGATCGCAGATGGCCCGCCGGACGATCATCTCGGCGACCACGTCGGAGGTCGGTTCCTCGCCGGCCTCCAACCGCGCCCGGGCGGCCTGGATGCGCTCGATGCTCACCCAGTTCCGGTCGTCGAGGAGGCCCCGCCGCAGTCGCTCGATGGTGGCGCGGTGGGCCGCGGGCAGATCGATCGTGGGGCGGGGGACATCCAGGTGGGAGCGAAGACGCCGGCGGCGGCGCGCCCAGGTGCGCCGCTGGGTGCGGCGCAGGATCATGAGCGCCTGAGTGGCCTCTCGGCGGGACACCTGCATCACTGCGGGACATCGGCCACTTCCCGGCCAAACTTGAGTGAAGATTCCACGTCGGGTGGTGTGCCCGGTACGGATAGGGGCACGGACGAGGGCGGGCTCGGCGGGACCGGGAGCAGTGTCGCGAGCCGCGGCGTCCGGGCGGCCGTGAGCGCTCCGACCCAGGACGCGCCGGCGGACCGCAGCGCCCACGACGCCGCCGTGAGCGTCGACCCTGTCGTCACCACGTCGTCGACAACGATCACCCCTAACGGAGCCGCGCCCTGCGGCATGAAGCACGGCCCCCGCCGGCGGTCGGCCAGGGACAGGCCGGTCTGCGGCGGACCGGGCGAACGGTCGAGCAACCGGCGGCACGGCCTGTCCCAGCGACGGGCGAGCGCGGTGGCGAGGAGCTCGGCTTGGTCGAAGCCCCGTTGTCGACGCCGGCGCCGGCTGGTCGGCGCCCAGGTGACGACGACGTCGGCCGGTGGCTCGACCAGCGCAGCCATCCCGTCGGCCAGCCAAGCCAGCGCGCCGCGGTCGTTGCGGTACTTCACGCTGGTCACCAGCGTGCGGGCCGCGCCCTCGTACGCCAGCAACGATCCGCAGGCGTCGAGGCCGGGGGGAACCGGGGCCGTCACCGCCGGACGCATGCGGTTGACACACGAGCCGCAGGGCGCCGATCCGGCGGCGCCGCACACGGGGCAGCGGGTGGGCAGCAGGGTGGCGAGGACCATGCCCGGCACCGTAAGCACGACCACTGACATTCAACGCCGGGCCCGCCCACCCACGCGTTCAGTGTGGGGTCAGACGCCAGGCGTCCTGCGGAGCGCCTGCGTGGCGGACCCCACGGCGGCGATTCCGTGCCGGACGAGCGCCCGGGTGGCCCCGTGGCACACCCAGATCACGGCGAAGGTGACGAGCACCGCCAGCGGCGCGCCCCGCCACGACAGCGTGAGCGCGATGCGCTCGGCCGCTCCGTGCGGCTCGGTCACCGGCTCCCAGCTGTTCAACCCCGCCACCCGTCCGAGCACCACGCCGACGGCGCACAAGGCGTGCGTGGCCACCTCGACCGGTCCCCGCCAGCGACCGAGCCCGAGGCCGGTCAGGTAACGCCCCATCTCCCCGACCGCGAGCACGTAGGCCAGCAGTCCCACGGCGATGAACGAGGCGTAGGCGGGCAGGACGGCGGTGATGACCGCTAGGTCGGTGTCCGCCGCGAGCACGTCGTCACGCAGGTGCACCAGGTCGGTGACCACGTACGGCGCGTTGGGCAGGAACAGGCCGAACAGCGCGGCACCGGTCCACCACACCGCCGTGCGCGGACCGCGGTGGCGGAACACGAGCACTGCCAGCCCCGCCGGGATGACCGCCAGGATGAGGTTCCACGTCATCCAGCGGCCGTTGTCGGCGGCGACGTCGACCAGGTTGCGGGCGACCACGGTGAGGGATCCCATGTCCACCATGGTGGCCCAACGACCTGGGCGACGGCGCGCGCCGGATCAGTAGCGGTAGTGATCGGCCTTGTAGGGGCCCTCGACCGGCACGCCGATGTAGTCGGCCTGCTCGCGGGTCAGCCCGGTCAGCTTGACCCCGAGGGCATCGAGGTGGAAGCGGGCCACCTTCTCGTCGAGCTGCTTGGGCAGGACGTACACGCCCAGCGGGTAGTTGTCGGCCTTGCCGAACAGCTCGATCTGGGCGAGCACCTGGTTGGTGAAGCTCATCGACATCACGAAGCTCGGGTGGCCGGTGGCGCACCCCAGGTTCAGCAGCCGGCCCTCGGCCAGCACGATGATCGAGTGCCCGTCGGGGAACACCCACTCGTGCACCTGGGGCTTGATCTCCACCTTGCGCACGTCGCTCATGCGGGCCAGGCCGGCGATGTCGATCTCGTTGTCGAAGTGGCCGATGTTGCCGACGATGGCGTTGTGCTTCATCCGAGCCATGTGCTCGGCCGAGATGATCCCCTTGTTCCCGCTGGCAGTGATGAAGATGTCCGCGGTGTCGATCACCCGCTCGAGAGTGGTGACCTCGAACCCCTCCATCGCCGCCTGCAGCGCGCAGATGGGGTCGATCTCGGTGACGATCACCCGGCAGCCCTGGCCCCGGAGCGACTGGGCGCAGCCCTTGCCCACCTCGCCGTAGCCGCACACGACCGCCACCTTGCCGCCGAGCATCACATCGGTGGCGCGGTTGAGGCCGTCGACCAGGCTGTGGCGGCAGCCGTAGAGGTTGTCGAACTTCGACTTGGTGACCGAGTCGTTGACGTTGATGGCGGGGAAGAGAAGCTGGCCGGCCTCGTGCATCTGGTAGAGGCGGTGCACGCCGGTGGTCGTCTCCTCGGTCACGCCCTTGATGCCGCCGGCGATGGTGGTCCACCGCCCCGGATCGTTGGCGAGCGACCGCTTCAACAGGTCCACGATGACGTGCCACTCCTCGGGGTCGTCCTCGGTAGCGGCGGGGACGGCCCCGGCCTTCTCGAACTCGACGCCCTTGTGGACCAGCAGCGTGGCGTCGCCGCCGTCGTCGAGGATCGTGTTGGGACCCGTCGTCGCCTCCGCTCCCGTTGCCGGCCACGCGAGCGCCTGCTCGGTGCACCACCAGTACTCCTCCAGCGTCTCGCCCTTCCACGCGTAGACGGGAACGCCGCGGGGTGCGTCCGGTGTGCCCTGGGGCCCGACGACGGCGGCCGCGGCGGCGTGGTCCTGGGTGGAGAAGATGTTGCAGGACACCCAGCGCACGTCCGCGCCGAGGGCGGTGAGGGTCTCGATCAGCACCGCCGTCTGGATGGTCATGTGCAGCGAGCCCATGATGCGGGCGCCCGCCAGCGGCTGGCTGTCGGTGAACTCGGCCCGCAGGGCCATGAGGCCGGGCATCTCGACCTCGGCAAGCTCGATCTCCTTGCGGCCCCAAGCCGCGAGGGACAGGTCGGCGACCTTGAAGTCGCCCTCGGAAAGGGTGGACATGGGTTCTCTCCCTGATGACGTCGTTTGGGTGCCGGCGGGGTCCGCCGGCTCTGCGTCACCGGGCTGGGTGCAGCAGCACCACCCATCTCAGCCCGAGGCGGTGAAGGATAGCCGCCACGGCAGCCCCA
Organism: Acidimicrobiales bacterium; assembly: GCA_035641315.1. GTDB lineage: Bacteria > Actinomycetota > Acidimicrobiia > Acidimicrobiales > VFJN01 > DASQUK01. Next base: position 13,420 of record DASQUK010000178.1, read on the forward strand.
CCGTTTGGTCAGACGTCAGACGTCAGACGTCATGTCGCGCGTGAGTGGCGACAGAAGCCGGTGCGGGAACCCGCTACTCCTGTTGGAAGTCGCGGAACGTGATCGTCACGATGTTCTCGGACGACGCCCAGTTGGGGACGCTCACCACCTCGCGGTCGCCGTCCCCCGCCCGGGCGACCATCTCCACCGCGATCGTGTCGTCGGGCGGGATGGTCGCCCGCATGACCACGTCGACCGCCGAGATGAACGGCAGCGAGAACCAGGGCTGCACCGGGGCGCTGAGGTCGGTGACGCCGTCGAGGCCGTTGTCGAAGGCGAACATGGCGTTCACCCGCTTGGTGCGCGGTGCGGTGGCGGCGTTGAGCACGTTCTGGCCGTCGATCTCGAGCACGTCGTTGTCGGCGCCCTGGTCGCCCCACATCTCCTTGTAGCGGATGACGCCGAGGCTGGTCGCGGTGTCGCTCGGCTGCCTCAGCAGGTCAAGCCCCTCGCCGGGCCGGGACGTGAGCAACCGCACCAGGTGATCGCTGCGCAGGAACGGCTGGAAGTAGAGGTGGTGGACCGATCCGTCGGTGCGGGTGAGGGCGAACTCGTAGCGCTCGCCGGCCTGGGCCTTGAACGGGCCCCAGGCGCCGTCCGGTCCGATGGGGAACGTGGCCTCGGGGCGCCGGCGCTCGCGCTCGCCGGTGCGGCGGTCGATCTCGTAGATCCGCAGCGTGAACCCGTCGGCCCCCACGTTCTGCGGGAAGACGTTGGCCTCGCCCGAGAGGTGGATCCGCCCCCGCTCGGGGACGACGTCGGTGGTCTTGGGCTCGCGGTCGGTGAGGAACTCGTAGATCTGCGCGAACGTCTCGGCCGAGGTCGCCACCTGCACATGCGACTGGTCGGGTGCGTAGTAGTTCTCGGCGCCGACGATCTCGCGGGTCTGATCCCCCTCGCCCCAGACCGCCAGCGCCTCCACGCCGCCGGGCGGCGCGTCGGCCGTGCGGCCGTCGATGTTGACGTAATGGGCCACCCGGGCGGCCCGCTCGGAGGAGCTGTTCAGGTAGCCGTGCGACACGGTCGTGCCCAGCGAGTGCCCCAGCAGGTCGACGCGGTCGGCACCGGTCTCGTCGAGCAGCCCCGCGATGAGCTGGTCGAGGCCGGCCCACACGTCCTCCATGGTGTTGAGACCGAAGGTCGAGTCGTACTCGTGCACGGCGATCCGGTCGGCGGGGTAGCCGTTGCTGGTCAGCCGGAGGGCCTGGGTCTCGAACTGCGCCCCGGACCCCGAGCCACCGTGGACGAAGATGACCGGCCGGGGCCCTCCGTGCCGCGGCGGGCGGCCCGCGTCGGCGGGTGCGGACGCAGCAAGGGCGGTGACCAACACTGTGACGACGGCGAGCGCGCCAAAGATCCTTCGTCTCATCGAGCTTCCCCTCCGGACGATGAGTACACCGGTGTACTGTTGGAGGTTAGCCCCCTCAGCCGGTGGCGACCACGACCGGCTCGACGGCCGCCGGCGCCACCTCCACCGGGATGCCGTTGAGGACGGCGTTGCCCGACACCGGGTCGACGAGCTCCTCATCGGCCAGCAGATTGCTGTTGACCCCCGCGTAGCGACGGGCGACCGACAGCTCGACGCCGGGCATGTCGTGTCCCCAGCCGTGAGGGATGCTGACGACGCCGGGGCGGATGGCGTCAGTCACCTCGACCGGGATCGTGACGCTGCCCGCCCGGGACGCCACCGATGCCGGCTCCCCGTCGGCCAACCCCAGCCGGGAGGCGTCGTCGGGATGGACGTGGAGCGTGCAGCGGGGGCGGCCCTTCACCAGCACCTCGACGTTGTGCATCCACGAGTTGTTGGACCGGAGGTCGCGCCGGCCGATGAGCCGCATGTCGGTGGCCGGGTTGGCGCGCTGGTCGAGTGCAGCGCGCAGACGCTCGACGTCGGCGACCAGCGGCTCCGGCGCCAGCTCGACCATCCCCGACGGCGTGCGGAGCACGTCCGGGAGCCGCGGCTCCAGCGGGCCGAGGTCCACGCCGTGCGGGTGGGCCAGCAGCACGTCCAGGTTCAGTCCACCGGGGTGGGCGCCGAAGCCGTCGCCGTAGGGGCCCGTGCGCAGCATGAAGTCGATGATGCGGGGCGGCCCGGTGCGCTCGCCCAGCAAGGCGACGATCTCGTCGACCTCGCGGCCGGCGATCGGGCTGGTCTCGTCGCCGACCGCCCCCTGGATCAGGGTCCGCAGCACCAGGTCGTCCACCAGCGCCGGATCGGCGTCGGCCCCGAAGCCCTGCAGCACCAGCGCGAGGCGCCCCAGCACCTGCCACTCGTCGAGCTGGCCCTCGTCCAGCGGCAGCAGCGCCGGGCTGTAGTTGGCGACGTTGCGCAGCGCCAGCTGCAGCAGCGCCAAGTCGTAGTGCGGCTTCTGCAGCGCCGTCGGCACCGGCAGGATCACGTCGGCGTGGCGCGTCGTCTCGTTGACGTAGGGATCGACCGCCACCATGAACTCCAGGCCGGCCAGGGCGGCGTCGAGCCGCCCGGCGTTGGGCGTGGAAAGCACCGGGTTGCCGCCGATGGTCACCATGGCCCGGATCTGGCCCTGTCCGGGCGTGTCGATCTCCTCGGCGAGGCAGGCCACCGGCAGCTCGCCCATCGTCTCACCCAGGCCCCGGACGCGGCTGCGCCGGCGGTGCAGCTTGACGCCCCGGCCGTAGCGGGGCTTGCCGCGGGTGTTGGCGGCCCCGGCTGCGGCGGTGGCGAACATGGCGCCGCCGGGCCGGTCGAGGTTGCCGGTGAGCACGTTGACCACGTCGACCAGCCACGATGTGAGCGTCCCGAACTCGGCCGTGGTGGTGCCGATGCGCCCGTAGACGCAGGCCGCCGACGCCGCCGACAGGTCGTGGGCCAGCCGGCGGATGGCCTCGGGCTCCAGTCCCGTCACGGCCCCGACCGCCTCCGGCGTGAACGGCGCCGCCAGGCGCACCACCTCGTGGACACCGGTGACGTACGGCTCGAGGTGGTCGAGGCGGACGAGATCGTCGGCGGCGAGCACGTTGACCAGCGCCATGAGCAGGAAGGGGTCGGCGCCGGGGCGGATCGCCAGGTGCTCGGTCGCCACCTCGGCCGTCTGGGTGCGCCGGGGATCGACCACCACCAGCCGTCCGCCGCGGGCCAGCAGTGCCTCGATGCGCCCCGGCCAGTCGGGCGCGGTGGCGAGGCTGCCGTTGGACGCGTACGGGTTGGCGCCCAGCATGAGCAGGAAGTCGGTGCGGTCGACGTCGGGCACCGGCACGGTGAGGGCGCCGCCGAACATCAGGGCCGAGGACACCTCCTTGGGCCGCTGGTCGACGGTGCTGGCCGAGAACACGTTGGTGGTGCCGAGCGCCTTGATGACCGGGCGCAGGAAGATCAGACCCGCCAGCGAGTGGGCGTTGGGGTTGCCCACGTAGATGCCCACCGAGTCTCGCCCGTGCGCCTCGATGATCGGCAGCAGCCGCCGCTCGATCTCGGCGAACGCCTCGTCCCAGCCCACTGGCTCGTAGCGGCCGTCGCGCTTGACGAGCGGCTGACGGAGCCAGTCGGGGTCCTCCTGGAGCTGACGCAACGTCGAGCCCTTGGGGCAGATGAAGCCGTGGCTGAACACGTCGTCGCGGTCACCGCGGATGCGACCGACCCGCTCGGGGCTGTCGTTGTTCCCCGCTCTTGGCCTTCGGCTGGGCCCCTCGGGCCTCGCTCGCTGCATTGCGGACGCTCGCTCAGGCCCGTCGGTGCGGTGGAGGGCGATCTCCAGGCCGCAACCTGCTTCGCACAGCGGACAGGTCCGGTAGGCGATGCGGGTGCTCTCGGTGGTGGCCATGCCCCATGCTGCCACGGCGGGCGCCCGGCCGGCCCTTACATGCGAGGTAGTGCGGTCCAGTCAGGAGGTCCCGAGGGACTACCCCGCCAGGGCACGCTTCATGTCCTCCAGCACCGGGACCGGGCCCGGGTCGATGCCCTCCTGGGCGGCCATGTGCAGCGACACGAAGTCGCCCACCAGCGTGAGGTCGAACAGCTGGGCCAGCGGGCCCTCCCCGACCGCCCGCACCTCGACCACGTCGTGCACGACCTCGGCCATGATCTCGCGCACCAGGTCGAAGCGGCGCAGCTCCTGGGGGTGCTCCTCGTCGTGGCGCAGCTCCACGAGGGTGAACACCTGGCGGGTCATGTCGCCGTGCTGGCCCCAGCCGCAGATCTCGTTGTGGCACAGCTCCGGGACGGTGGCCGCGAACGCGGGGGCCTTGGCGTTCTCGTTGACCTGCGTCTTCCAGCGCAGGGCCGCCACTGCGCCCAGCGGACCGGCGCCGACGATGAGGGGGACCGTGCGGTCGATGGCGCGGGCGATCCGCTGGGCCACGTCGCCGGCGACCAGTGCGTCCCGCCGGGCGCGCAACCGGGTCACGGCCGCGTCGATCCACGAGGACGCGCCTGGGAACAGGCCCACCTGCTCGAGCACCAGCAGCATGGGGACCGCCAATGCCCCCAGCCCCGCCCGAGGCATGGGGATGTGGCCGGGCAGCGGGATGTGGGGCGCCTGCCACGCCGGCGCCAGCTCCCCGAGCTCGCCGCCGACCGACACGACGACCATGCGGGCACCGGCCGCGGCGGCGGCCTGGGCGGCCTCGATGGTCTCCTCCGTGCCCCCCGAGAAGGAGACCGCGAAGCACAGGGTGCCGGGGCCCACGAACGACGGCGGGGCGTAGCCCTTGGCCACCACCATGGGCACGGGCACGAACGGCCCGCCGATGGCGGTCACCACGTCGCCGGCGATGCCGCTGCCGCCCATTCCGAGCACCAGCACGTTGTCGATCTCGTCGCCCGCGGGCAGCCCCGCGACCGACGCGGCCGCGTCCACACTGGACGCGACCTGCTCCGGGAATGCCCGCGCCAAGCCGAACATGTCGAGAGAATCCGTTAGGTGGTCGTCCACCAATCCCGCCATCGCCCGTCAGGCCTCGAACGTGGGCTTGATGCCCTCTGCGTCGGCCTTGGCGAGCAGCCGGTCGTGCTCGGCGTCGTCGACGGTCTCGGCCTCGTCGATCAGCATGATCGGGATGTCCTCACGGACGGCGTAGCGCCGCTTCAGGCGGGGGTTGTAGAGCGTGTCCTCGTCGGCGAAGTAGAGCAGCGGCCCCTTGTCCTCGGGGCAGGCCAGGATCTCGAGGAGCTGCGGGTCGAGTGCCATCGGTTCATCCCTTTGTGATCAGCGCTCGCACCTCGGCGACATGAGCGTCGACCACGGCGCGGGTGGGGGCTTCGAGGTTGAGCCGCAGCAGCGGCTCGGTGTTGGAGGGCCGCAGGTTGAACCACCAGTCGCCGGCGTCGACGGTCAGCCCGTCGAGCCGGTCCTGGCTGGCACCGGCGTAGGCGGCGGCGACCCGGTCGATGACGGCGGCGGGATCGTCAACCGTGGTGTTGATCTCGCCCGACGCCGCATAGCGGTCGAATGGCTTGCGCAGCTCGGACAGCGGCACGCCCGCCTTGCAGATCCGCTCGAGCACCACCAGCGCGGCGATGCTGCCGGAGTCGGCCCGGTAGTTGTCCCGGAAGTAGTAGTGCGCCGAGTGCTCCCCACCGAAGGCGGCACCCGTCTCGGCCATGACCTCTTTGATGAAGGAGTGACCGACCCGCGTGCGTACGGGCGTGCCGCCCTGCTCGCGGACGATCTCGGGAACCGCCTTCGAGCAGATGAGGTTGTGGAGGATGGTGGCGCCCGGCTCGCGCTCGAGGATGCCGGTGGCCACGATCGACGTCGTGGTCGACCCCGACAGTGGCTCGCCCCGGTCGTCGACCAGGAACACCCGGTCGGCGTCGCCGTCGAACGCCAGGCCCACGTCGGCACCGGTGGCGCGGACCCGGGCCCGGAGGTCACGCAGGTTCTCGAGCTGGATGGGATCCGCCGGGTGGTTGGGGAAGGTTCCGTCCAGCTCCGCGTAGAGCATGTCGAGCTCGAACGGCAGCCCCTCGAACACTTTGGGGACCACGAGCCCGCCCATGCCGTTGGCGGTGTCGGCGACGATCTTGAGCGGGCGGAGCGCACCCACGTCGACGAACGACCGCACGTGCCGGGCGAAGTCGGCCAGCAGGTCGAGCGGCTCGATGCGGCCCGCCTCGGTGGGCGCCGGCCCGATGCCCGACGCTGCCAGCCGCCTGATCTCGTCGAGCCCGGTGTCCTGGCCGATGGGTCGCGCCCCGGCCAGGCACAGCTTGATGCCGTTGTACTGCGCCGGATTGTGCGACGCCGTGAACATCGCCCCTGGCGCGTCCAGCGACCCGGCGGCGAAGTACATCAGGTCGGTGGACGCCAGCCCCAGGTCCGCCACGTCGAGCCCCTGGCGTTGCACCCCCTCGGCGAAGGCGCTGGCCAGCTCGACCCCGCTCGACCGCATGTCACGCGCCACCAGGACTCGCCGGGGCTTCGCGCCGTGCTTTCCGCTCTTGGCGCCTTCGGCGCCGGGCCGCTCGGGCCCCGGGCTCGCCGTCCGGTTCGCCCTCAGGCGGCCGTCGCCATGGTCCAGGACGAAACGGGCGAAGGCGGCACCGATCTGCCCGCAGAGGGCGGCGTCGAGCTGGTCGGGGACCACTCCCCGCACGTCGTAGGCCTTGAAGATCGCGTCCAGATCCGCCATGAGGCGACCCAAACTAGTCGGATGGGACCCGCTGGCCGGGCTCCGCGATCGTCGGTAGCTCGTCTCCTGCGGCCTCGTAGGCGCCCTCGGCCGACCAGCGACGGATCCGGGCGAGGTCCCCCAGCACGCGGGCGGCGTCCCTGACCGCCCGCACGGTGGAGCGGCGGGTGTTGGCCACGTCGACCGGGACCTCCACCAGCGAGAGCCGATGGCGCTCGACCAGGTGCAGCACCTCGATGTCGAAGGCGAACCCGTCCACCCGCGTGCGTGCGAACACGAACCGGGCCACGTCGGAGCGGAAGCCCTTGAGCCCGCTCTGCGTGTCGCGGTAGGCGCCGAGCAGCACGGCGTACCCCAGCCAGTTGATGATCCTGCTGCCGAGCGACCGCAGTGGCGACGCTGCCGCCAACGTTCGGCTGTCGGGATGGCGCCGGTCGCCGATGGCCACGTCCCAGCCGTCCTCGATCGCGGTGAGGACCCGGCGGATCTGGTCGGGCGCGTAGGCGAGGTCGGCGTCCGTGAACGCGATGGTCCGGCCTCGGCCGGCCAGGACCCCGGCCCGCACCGCCGCCCCCTTGCCGCGGTTGCGGGGCTGCACCACCACCTGGTCGGCGCCGGCGGCCAGGGCGGCATCGGCGGTGCCATCGGAAGAGCCGTCGTCGACCACGATCACCTCGACGCCGCCTGTCAGGTCGGCCAGCGCCGCGTCCAGCCGCCGGACGGTCTCGCCGATGCGGTCGGCCTCGCCGTACGCGGGCACCACCACGCTCAGCCGGAGGTCGCCGGGCGGCTCGGGCCGCGGCCAGCGGATCCGCCGGGCCGAGGTCAGCTCGCCCACCAGGACCCAGCGGTAGCCGACCAGGCGCACGACACCGGCCGCCGCCAGGGCGACGCCCTTGGCCCCGACCAGCGCCGCCGTCGACGAGAAGCCCGTGCCGGCGAACAGTGCCCGCAGCACCACCACGTCGACCAGCGCCGCCAGACTGGCAACGCCGACGAACGCCGCGGGCACGTGGACCCATCGGACATAGGGGTCGCTGCGGAACGTGACGACCCGGTGCAGCACGTACGACAGCGTGCTGGCAGCGGCGATCGCCACGAGGTCGGCGACGACCAGGATCCACCCCAGCGCCTGGCGGAGCAGCACCAGCAACCCGACGTCCACCAGCGTGGGCACCAGCGCCACGGCCGTGAAGCGCCGGATCCGCCCCGTCATCAGCCCGAGGGTGCGCGTGGCTGCGAGCGGAACCGGTAGACGCCCGCCCGGACGAGCAGCACCAGGCCCACGAGACCGAGCCCCGTCAGCGCGTACGACAGCCACTCCACGCCGGTCCGCCCGTAGGTGAGCTCGACGTGGGTGTCGGTCGGGATCACGACCATGAAGTTGGGCGCCACCCGGTAGGGCCCTTCGGCACCCGATGCCTGCCAGTTGGGGAAGTACGACATCTTCACCAACACCGGCTGGCCCACCTCGTCGACGTCGAACGAGATGCTGTCCTCGTCGATCTCGGGATTCGACACCTCGACCGGCTCGGTGGGCTCCTCGGCCGGGTAGGTCCCCACCCCGACGCGCTGCCAGTCGTCGGGCCCGCCCGACGCCAACGGCACGTCCCACCACGACGGGTCGGTGAACCACTGGATCGCCGGGCCGTTGAACAGGCGGCGATCGGGGTTGTTGGGGTCGGGAACCGTCGGCTCTTCCACCCAGTCGCGCTGGCTGTCGTCGATGCCGGTGACCACCGCCGGCTGGTTGACGAGCGGCTCGATGACGTCGCCGTCGGCCACCTCGAAGATCACCCACGGCCCGGACTCGGCGATCTCGGTGAGCTCGGGATTGGACCGGGCCTGGCCGATGGCGTTCTCCGACGTCGCCATGTAGTACCGCACGCCCATCATCTGCAGGTGGTCGACGCCCTTGGTGATGTCGAAGCCACCGTAGGGCAGATCACGCTGCGCGGCGCTGGGAGCCGTCGACAGCTCGACCTGGGTCAGGAAGTGGAACGGCGTCGTGGCCGACGCCTCGAAGTACAGGCCCTCCATCGAGCCGATGCAGCCGTCGGTCCAGTGCGGCAGCAGCATCAGCGCCATGGGGGTGCCGTACCGGTCGAGCTCACGCTGGTACTCCCAGAAGGCCCGGCCGCAGCCCTCGTCCTCCCCCACCTGCTGCATCGTGCGCACGAGGTTGTAGTACTCGCGGTAGGAGTCCTTCAGCTCGTAGCCCGTGTAGTTCCACTTGGCCCACGAGGTCACGAAGCTCTCGGGCGCGGCCGTCGTCGTGACCGGGCTGAAGTCCGGCCACTCGTAGCCGCCCTCGACCCGCTGGCTGAACGGCAGGGCGCCCAGCGGCAGCCCCACCGCGACGAGCACCACCGCCAGCGACCCGAGCGCGGTCAGCGCCCCGGCCGAGGCCGGCTCGCGCCGGTAGGCCCTTGCCAGCTGCATCACTGTGCGGATCGTCTCGGCCACGGCCACCGCCGCGAGCAGCATGACGCTCAGGTAGTAGAAGGGCAGCAGCCGCCCGTTCCACAGCCGGCCCTCCGGGATCACCACGAAGCCGACGGCCAAGGCGACGGTGAGGACCAACAGGAAGACACCGACCCGCAGCCGCAGCGCCAGGCTTAGCCCCGCGCCCACCAGAGCGAGCGCGAACAGCCAGCGCAGGTCGACGTCGGGGGTCCGGTAGGGCACGAGGTGCTGCAACCACTCCCGGGACCGGGAGAGGTCTGGGTCGGCGTAGGGCAGCTTCTCCCAGCCCATGTCGTTGAGGTAGGCACGTCGCAGGTAGAAGGGGCCCACCCAGAACGCCGACAGGAGGCCGCCCACCACCAGCGTGGGGGCGAGCCAGCGCACGCTCTCCGACAGGAGCCACAGCCCGGCCCCCGCCGCCAGCACCCCGAGGCCCGCCAGCAACAGCGGCGCGGTCTCCTCCGGGGCGCCGAGTGCCAGTCCCGCCACGGCGACGAGGCCACCGCCGCCGACCAGCCCCAGGCCGGGCACCAGCGGCGCGTTCGAGCGCCGGAACCGCACCAGCACGGCCACCCCCGTCGCCGCCAGCACCCAGAACGCCGGGATGAGGTGGCACAGCCCGGTCAGCGCCAGCAACACCGCGGCGAGCGCCCGGTGCTCGCCGGTACGCAGGCCCCGGATCATCACGCCCAGGTACACCAGCCCGAGGCTCAGCGACATCGAGAAGGCGAACTCCCCCGCGAGCGTCGAGGGGATGTTGCCGCCGTAGATGGTGAAGCCCCGGTAGAAGAGGAACGGCAGCGTCGCCACCGCCATCACCGCCGGCGTCGGGAACCGCGTCCCGGCCAGGCGCCCGAAGGCGTAGGCCGCCAGCGGCAACGTCACGACGCCGCTGACGGTCACCAGCTTGAAGGCGACGCCGTAGGGCAAGCCGACCAGCGAGAACGCGACGAGGGCGGCGGCAAAGGCCAGGTTGCGCAGCCGGGGCAGGTGGCGTTGTCTCACGGCAACGGCAACGAGCCCGACGCCGGCGGCCGCCGGCACGAGCCCCAGCCACCCGTGGACGCCCGCGCCGAGCAGCACGATCGCGAGCGAGGGGACCACCATGTAGAACTGGAAGGCCGGGAACCCGGCGTACCAATCGGGGGTCCAGCCCGTCAGCTGCAGGTTGGGCAGCAGGTGGTCGCGCAGGTAGGCCGGCGCCCACACGTGGGCTCCCATGTCGCCGCCGGCCGGTGTGGTGTCCCGGATCAGGAGCCCGGGCTGCAGCTGCAGCACCACGAACACGACGCAGGTCGTCAGCACCGTGAGGTCGACACCCCACCGGATCAGCCGTTGCCGCCGGGCCTCGGCCTCCTCGTCGTAGTCGTCGTGGCGCTCCTCGTCCTCGTGGTCGCCGGTGTCCGCGTACTGGACGTCCAGGTCGGGGTCGGGCTCGGCTTGGTCGAGCGCGCCCGGCTCGTCGGGCTGATCCCCGGCGGCGAGGTCGGCACCCGTCCGCACGTCAGCTCCCCACCAGGAACAAGACGGTGATCATGTTGAACACGACGTGGGCCGCGATCGGAGCCGCCAGGCGACCGGTCCGTTCGGCGAGCAGGCCCAGCACGACACCGAACAGCACCAGGGCGGGCAGCTGAACCAGCTGGAAGTGCGACACCCCGAAGAGGACCGCGGAGCCCAGGATCCCGGGCCAGACGCCGAAGCGCCGGGCCAGCGATCGCTGCAGCAAGCCCCGGTAGAAGATCTCCTCGACGATCGGAGCGCCGATGCCCACGATCAGGACGAGCAGAGCGACGCCCAGCGAATCGGTGGCGCGGTCGGTGAGGCCCCGGGCTGGGTCCTCGAGGTCACCCGAGTCCAGGTCGGTGAACCAGAAGATCGGCAGGTACAGCAAGGGGATGAGCAGCAGCTGGGTGCCAGCTCCCGCCAGGAAGCCGCGGGGCGCGTCCCAGCCCTCCGATCGCAGGCCGTAGTCCTCGACCGGGCCGTTGCCCTTGAGATTGGCCACCACCAACGGCACGCCCAGCATGCCGATCCACAGGCCCAGCTGAGCGACGGCCACCCACCCCAGCGACAGGTCCTCGAAGTCATCGACGCGGCCGTCATTGATGGCCAGCACGATGGCCGCCGCGATCGCTCCCCCGATCTGGGCGATCACCCAGCCGGCCGCGGCGTCACCCAGTCCCCAACGAACCTCGGTGCGCCGGTCGGGCGCAGTCATCGTCTGGTCGGGGTCGGGCACCGGAACAGGCTACGGCGAGTGTGAGCACGCACAATGGCGCGGCTAGGACACGAGTGACGCACCGTACTCGGTGCGGTCGCGGCGGTCGTCCAGGCGCCACCCTCGCGGCACCGACAGGGTGTCGGCGTGGACCTTGCACAGGTCGTACGACATGGGATGGGACTCGGTCGCCAGCCGGTCCAGCCACGTGGTCCGCGCCTGGTAGTCGTAGGTGAACGTGGCGGCGGCGAGCTCCCCACAACCGGGCCGAGCACAGGCGCGAGTCAATGTTCCGCGCTCTTGCCGCTTCGCAGCGGGCCGCTCGGGCTGCGACGCTGCATTCTCCGCTCTTGCCGCCTCCGGCGGCGGGCCGCTCGGGCCCAGGGCTCGCTCTCTCGCCCTGCGGGACGCTCGCTCATGGCGGCACAAGCTAGCGGCGGCACCCGCCCGCGCCCGTGATTCGGCATCGGCCGTGCCAATGCCCGGCGCCCCTGCCGGCCGGGACCCCACGCGGCCGTCGAACGAGCCGGCGTTCCGATGCGCCGGATTCCGTCGGCTTTCGAACGCCGGTACGGGACCCGTCGGACTTCCGATCTTGGTGATGGCCCCACAGGCATCGACCGACCGTATCCTGGGTCTCCATGAGCCAGCAGTCGCCTCCCCCTCCGCCGCCGCCCCCGTCCCCGGGGCGCTCGCCGCGCGGCACGGGTAGCGGCCGCGAATCACTCCCCCGGTGGTCGATCTGGGTGCTGGCCGGTGTGATCCTGGCAGTCCTGGTGCTGCCCAGCTTCATGAACCGCACCGATCGCCGGGAGATCGACTACTCCGACCTGCTCACCCGTGTCGAACAGGGCCAGATCGAGGAGCTCGACTGGAACAACAACGACGGTTCGATCACCGGCCAGCTCGATGACGGCACCGAGTTCGAGAGCAACGGCCCGCTGGAGCCCAGCGAGGACGATCGGGCGCTGTTCCGCGAGCACGACGTCACGGTCCAGTTCTCGAGCCCCGGCAGCTCCTGGCTGACGGCCCTGCTGCCGTTGCTCATCCCGGTGGCGCTGTTCATTGGCATCTTCTGGCTGATGCAGCGGCGGGCGCAGAGCCAGATGGGCGGCATCATGTCCATCGGGCGCAGCCGGGCCAAGACCTACAGCACCGAGCGCCCGGGCACGACCTTCGCGGACGTGGCCGGCTACGAGGGCGTCAAGCAGGAGATCACCGAGGTCGTCGACTTCCTCAAGCACCCCGAGCGCTTCGCCGAGATCGGCGCCCGCATCCCCAAGGGCGTGCTGCTCGTCGGTCCGCCGGGCACCGGCAAGACGCTGATCGCCCGGGCGGTGGCCGGCGAGGCGGGCGTGCCGTTCCTGTCGGTAACCGGGTCCGACTTCATGGAGATGTTCGTGGGCGTCGGTGCCAGCCGCGTGCGCGACCTGTTCCAGAACGCCCGGAAGCTCGGCCGGGCCATCATCTTCGTCGACGAGGTCGACTCCATCGGCCGCAAGCGGGGTGCCGGGCTCGGCGGCGGCCACGACGAGCGCGAGCAGACGCTCAACCAGATGCTCTCGGAGATGGACGGCTTCGAGGCCACCGAGGGCATCGTGATGATGGCGGCGACGAACCGACCCGACATCCTCGATCCCGCCCTGCTGCGCCCCGGCCGGTTCGACCGTCAGGTCGTGGTGCCTCTGCCCGAGGTCGACGAGCGGCGGGCCATCCTCGAGGTGCACTGCAAGTCGAAGCGCCTCGCCCCCGACGCCGATCTCGACGTGGTGGCGCGGGGCACACCGGGCATGAGCGGCGCCGATCTGGCCAACCTGGTCAACGAGGCGGCGTTGTTCGCCGTCCGTGCAGGCTCGGAGGAGATCCGCAACAGCGATTTCGAGCAGGCCCGCGACCGTGTGCTCATGGGGCAGCGGCGCGATTCCATGGCGCTCTCGGACCGCGAAAAGGAGATCATCGCCTACCACGAGGCCGGCCACGCCGTGTGCGCCGCCGTGCTCCCCACGGCCGACCCAGTGCACAAGGTGACGATCCTGCCGATCGGCATGGCGCTCGGGGTGACGCAGCAGCTGCCCGTCGACGAGCGCCACATCTACCGGCAGGACTACATCGAGGACACGCTCGTCGTCCGCATGGGCGGCCGCACCGCCGAGGACCTGGTCTTCGGGGTCATCTCCACCGGGGCCAACAACGACCTGGTCGGCGCCACCGAGCTGGCCCGCAAGATGGTGAGCGAGTGGGGCATGTCGGCACGGGTGGGGCCGATGGCGTGGGGCACGTCGGGCCAGGTGTTCCTGGGCGAGGACCTCATCCACACCCGCGAGTACTCGGACGAGACCGCCCGGGTCATCGACGAGGAGACCGAGCGCATCCTGCGCACCCAGGAGGACCGCTGCCGCGAGACGCTGCGCCAGCACCGCAAGGGCCTCGACCTGGTCGCCAGGGCGCTGCTCGAGCGCGAGACCATCGACGGCGCTGAGGTCAACCGGCTCATCAGGGTCGCCGCCAACGGTGACGGGGCCGACGGTGCGCCCGGGGAGGTCCCGGAGATCCCGGAACCGGTGCCCGGTCGTGAGGGCATCGACATCGGCCCCGACCGCGGCATCGACGCCCCCGCCGGCGCCCGGTCCTCGGGCGGGTCGGAGGAGGCCCTCGCCGGCTCGCGGTCCCGCCGTCCGCCACCACCCCCGCCACCGGCGACCTGAGCCGCCAGCCCGACCCCGACGCGCGAGGCAATGACCGCCGTTTCGCAACTCTGGAGGCAATAACCGCCGCCAGCGGCGGTTATTGCCTCCAGTCTTTCGGATCGGCGGTTATTGCCTCGGGGTCTGGGTGCCGTTGTCGGTGACGGCCACGCCGTGGTCGCAACCGTCGTCCGACAGCGTTCCCGGGCTGCGGATCTCGGCCACGGTCGCCCACAGGTCGGTCGCGGTCACCGGCCCGAGGAAGCCGGCCCTCACCGCGCCCGACCGATCGGCGACCACCACGGCCGGGACGGCGTCGATCCGGTACTTCTGGTGGATCTCGCGGGCGGCCGCCACCTCGAGCTCCTGGACGACCACGTCGTCGCTGGCGAGGTGCTTGGCCTTGTCCCACACGCCGGCGCAGGTGTGACACGTCGCCGACGTGAACACGGCCACCAACCACGGCGCCGCGGGGCGCTCGAAGTCGTTCCGGTCGAGCCGCTCGGGCAGCGTGTACCCCACGTTGGTGGGCGCCGGAGGGCGGCGGCGACGCTGGATCACGAACGCCGCCGCGATCGCCACCGCCGCCAGCACGGCGACCAGGATCAGGCGCTCCACGCCCCGATCGTCGCGCCCGGGCCATGATCCCCACCACTTGCCGGCGTCGTGCACCCCACCAAAACGAGTTCTGGTGACGGGATCCGTCGGAATCTGACGTGTCGGAATCTGACGGATTGCGTCACCAAAAGCGCTCACCTCAGGGAGACAGCGGCGTCGAGCCTTCGACGCTGGGGATGCCCACCCCGATCGCCACCGGCAGACCGTCGTCGACGAGCCGCCGCTCCACGACCACCGGGGCATCGGCCTCCACCGAAGCGGCACCCCGCAACGTCGCCCGGCCGCCGGGGGCGACCTCCACCCGCTCACCGGGCACGGAGACGCGGACCGAACGCTCGTCGTCGGGGTTGAACACGATCAGGCGCTCGGCCGCCGACGGGACCGTCCACGTGCGGGCGGCCACCACCGAGCCGGGCCCGGCCGTGATGTCGCGGCGCTCATCGCCCGCGGCCGTTATCACCCGCTCGGCGACGACGGGGACGCCGTTGGTGGCGTCGACGATCGTGGCGTACCCGGTCCCGCGGGCGATCCGGTCCTCTTGCCGGTAGTCGATGGCGGAGACGCCGCCCGACGGGACGCTCAGGTGGAACGGCTGGGGGAGCGGACCGTCGCCGGCGGACAGCACGCTGACCTCTACCTCGGCGCGCTGGGGACTCGGGTTGTACACCACGATCTTCTCGGCTCGGCCCTCCTCCACGATCCCGGTTGCGAACGCCCACCGGGGCGACGCCCCGGGCACGCCCAGCGCCATCGACAGCCCCTCGGGACCCAGGCTGCCGTCGAACGCCTGCAGGCGCTCGACGACGACCCGCCCCGTCCGCACCCGCAGCGTGGCCGACACGTGGGCCTTGCGCGTGACGTCGTCACCGAGGTCCACCCCGACGACGCTGCCCGCCGCCACCGGAAAGCCCTGGTACCTCACGGGCTCGCGTGGCCCGTCGTCGGTCTCGAAGACCACGTCGACGGTGGCGTCGGTCGGGAACGGATTGAACAGCACGAGCACCTCACGGGCATCGCGAGTGGTGGCGCCCCACGGCATGTGCCATTCCGGCGCGGCCGTCGGGGCGCACGGCCCGGCGTCCTCGCCGTGGGGGCCCTGCACCCGGTGCTCGACCGCCACCCCCGCGTCGTGGGCTTCCACCAGCGCCGCCACCAGCGGCGCCGCCACCACGTCACCGAGCCGGAGCTCGACGGCCTGCCCGGCCGGCAGGCGCAGCCGGCGCTCCACCGGGCCCGACGCCGCACCCGCCGACGACTCGGTTTCCCCGGGCTCGATCTCCCCGGACTCGGTCTCTCCGGGCTCGGGCCCCGACTGGGACTCCGGCGCCGACTCCGACGTGGTCGGCGACGACGAGTTGAGCACACCCGGGTAGACGGTCACGGTGGCGTCCAGCTCCCGATCGGAGGGGTTGAAGACGGCGATGGTGTGATCGGCCATGCCGCCCTCGTCGCCCGTCCCGGCGGCGCAGTACCAGGTAGAGGTCAACGCGTCGCCACTGGCCAGTGCCGGCATGGTGTCGACGCCGGCATCACCCCCTTCGGCCGGGGCCGGCGCCGCTTCCTCGGCCGTCGCCCGCCTTGCCTCGTCGACCCGGGCCTGCCAGGCCGCTCCGCCGATCGCCGCCGACAGCAGGACGATGACGGGCAGCCGGGGCGACGGACGCCAGCGCCGTATGCGGCCCAGGCGCCGGCGAAGGCGCGCCCCTAGACGCAGGTGGGGGCGCCTCACGGTGACGCCCCCACCGGTGCGCGCGACGGGGCCTCCTCGGCCTCGGGCTCCCCACCCGGGGCCGGTTCGTCACCCGAGGGTTCCCCGTCCGTCGGTGCCTCGCGCGCCGAGGCTCCGGCGCCGCCCGGCTCGGACCGTGTCCGCTCCGACCCGAAGCGCATGCGAATCGCCACCGCCAGCGCCGCCAGCCACAACGCCCCCTGGGCGCCGAGCAGCAGGTGGTGGGTGAGCGGCGTGCGGTAGCTGAGCGTCGCTTGGCCGCCGCCGTCGTCGTCACGGCCGTCACCGCCGTCGCCGCCAGCCGTCGTGAAGGTGGTGGCCCAGCCGTACGCGTCCGAGCGCGCGGCCCGCCGGCCCTCCACCTCGAGCACCCAGTGGCTGGACGCCGACGAGGCCTGCACCACCGTCTCCCCCGACGGCACCGGGCCCCGGTAGCCGTCCCCGTCGGCCTCGACGAGCACCGGTGACGCCCCGGACAGGTCGACCCACTGCATCTCCTCCACCGAGGTCTCCGCCCGGGCGGCCTCGTCGATGCCGGTCGCCAGCACGGGCGCGAAGGCCACGTTGCGGTAGAGGGCGACGGCGTCGTCGACGGCGATCTGCTGCAGGTCGAGCTGGCCGTCGAGAGCGTCGACCAGCCGATCGACGGCGCCGGGCGCGGCCAGCCGTCGAGGACCATCGTCGTCGCCGGCATCGGCCGGTCCGGCGGACGCCGGCGCCGGCGACCTCGGCACGGCCAGGTAATGGACACCCATTGGCGCCAGCATCTGCCCCAGCCGGCTCGTCCGCCCGCCGGCGGCGGACTCCAGCGCCTCGCCCAGGCGATCGCTGGCGCCCTCCCCCGTCGCCGGCCACAGGTCGCCGACCCCCGGGGTCGCGGCGTCGACCGCCACGTACGACAGGCCCTCGGCGAGCAGCCACCCCGCCCCGCCCGGCAGCACGGCCGGGTCGCCCACCCACAGCACCCGCGACGGCGCCGCCGCCACCGCCTCGTCCACCGAGCCCAGCACACCGGCGAAATCGCCGCGGGGCATGTGCCACCAGCCGTCGAGCGACCCCATCACCAGCGGGCCCGTGGAGGCCGCCAGCGCCAGCACGCCGAGTGCGGACACCGTCCGGCGGAAGCCGAACCGCCAGCTCCGGCCGCGCACGTCGAGCTCGACGGCGGCCACGCCCAGCGCAATCGCGAGCGCCAGCCCGGCGGCGCCGGGGGCCAGGATGACGCCCGCATCGGGCAACCGCATGGCGAGGTGGCCCTCCTGCTGCGCCCACACGGCCGCCCAGCACGCCACGGCCACCGCCCAGGCGCGCACCGCCCAGCCGAGGCGCCAGCTGCGTCCGACCAGCAACGGCAGCGCCGCCGCTCCGGCCAGGCAGTACCCCAGCGGCGCGATGCCGAGCGGACCGGTGTCGAACCGCAGCAGGTCGAGGGCGTCCAGCGCTCCCGCGGGACGGTCGAGACCCAGCCACGCCTCGGCCGCGGTGCGGGACCGGACGACGTCGATCAGCGCCGGGAGGTGCAGCAACGCCGCCACCAGCGCCGCTCCGAGCGACGCGGTCACCAACCGCCCGATCCCCCGCCCCTGGAACGCCAACACACCGCCGATCACCAGGGCGGCCCCCACCAGCAGCGCCAGCGCCGGGGCCTGCGGGACCAGCAGGCCCGCCACGCCCGTCACCAGTCCGGCGGCAACGGTGTTCTGCCAGAGCGGACGCTCCGACGAGGCCTCACTCCGCGAACTGGGTGCAGCTGTGCGGTCATATACCGCATAGCTGCACCCAGAATGCGAGAATGGGGCCACCGCGGACGCCCGGGCCAGGCGGCCCAGGAGCCACGGGGCGGCGGCGTAGGCGGCGACGACCGACCACCGTCCGGTGGCGAGGCCGTCGTAGGGCAGCGGCACCGCGGCGTAGGCGACGGCGGCGGCCAGCGGCGCCGCCGTGGATCCGGTCGGGAGCAGCAGGCGGTAGGCGCCGACGACGCCGACGGGCAGCAGCCCTACGGTCAGCAGGGTGCGGGCCAGCCCCAGGTGGTCTCCGAGCACGGTGCCGAGCCCGCCCACGAACCCCACCAGCCCGGGGGCCGACACCTCGGCACCCAGGCCCACGTCCCGGTAACCCCGAGACCATTCACGGACCAGGTCGCCGGCACCGCCCGGGAAGGCGACCACATCCCCCACCGCGGGGACGAACCGCGTGACGAGGTGGCGGCTGCCGAACAGCAGCACGGCCACCAGCGCCGTCACGATCAGGGCGGCGGCTGGCGTCCAGGCGCCGCCGGGGTCGCCGTCCGCGCCGGCCAGCTCCGGCCCCGGCGATCGATCGGTTGGCGTGCCCGGGGCGGCCTCCCCGTCGCTC
>DASQUK010000179.1:0-30794 GCA_035641315.1 Acidimicrobiales bacterium
GCTAATCTTGCCCAAGAGTCCATATCGACGGCAAGGTTTGGCACCTCGATGTCGGCTCATCGCATCCTGGGGCGGTAGCACGTCCCAAGGGTTGGGCTGTTCGCCCATTAAAGCGGTACGCGAGCTGGGTTTAGAACGTCGCGAGACAGTTCGGTCCCTATCCGCCACAGCCGTAAGGAACTTGCGGAAGGCTGTCCCTAGTACGAGAGGACCGGGACGGACGCAGCTCTTGTGTGCCAGTTGTACTGCCAAGTGCACTGCTGGTTAGCGACCTGCGGAAGGGATAAGCGCTGAAGGCATCTAAGTGCGAAGCCCGTTCCAAGATGAGGTTCCCCACAGGGTCAACCTGGTAAGGCCCGTGGTAGATCACCACGTTGATAGGCCGGAGGTGGAAGCACGGCAACGTGTGAAGCCGACCGGTACTAATCGGCCGAGGGCTTGGATTTCCTGTGATGTTCGTGCTCGCTATGGAGTCCTCAGGGAGCCGGCGCTTCGGTAGCGCCGACCTGGGTTGACAACAGATTTCGGTGGCCATGGCGGAGGGGTCACACCCGTTCCCATCCCGAACACGGAAGTTAAGCCCTCCAGCGCCGATGGTACTTGGCAGGAGACTGCCTGGGAGAGTAGGTCGCCGCCGGATTTCTCTTTGAAGAAGGCCGTCCTCCGGGGCGGCCTTCTTCGCGCTTTGGCCCACGCCGGCAACGACCGGGCCGCAAGTAGTCTTGATCGTCATGGCTCCCCCCAACCCCCGCCGCGGTGCCCCCGACCCCGGTGACCGACGGGGTGGTCGGGGCCGGGCCGGGGGCGGGAGGAGCGGGCCGAGCGGCGCGCCACCGGCGCGGGGAGGCGGTCGCCCCGGACGCCCGGGACCCGGCGCACCTGGCACCGGGAGTGGCCGCGGACGTGCGGAGCAACAGGCCCGGCCGACCCGTCCGCGCCGCGACGACGGTGCCCCGGATGCCGGCGGGTCGGGCCGGCGCGCGCGACCTCGACAGGATCCCGACGGGGGCCGACGTCGCGGTCCTGCGCCTGACGCGAGCCAAGCTGCCCGATCGAGGCGGCCCGGCCGCCCACCGGCCCCCGGCCGGCCCGGCAGACCCGACCGCCGACAAGCGTCGTCGACGCGACCAGGACGCCCCGGTGGGCCGGGTCGAGAAGCTGGCGCAAGGGGTGGCGGTGGGCGGGGGCCCCGTGGCCCCGTTTCCGGCCCGCAACGACGGCCGCGCCAAGAGCGCGAGGCGGCCGGCGAGCGCGGCACCGATCGCGGCACCGATGATGCCGGCCGCCGGGCCGCCGCCGGGCCCCGACGCTGGGGGGGCGTCGCCCGGCGTGGTGCCGCGCAGGTGCCACCGACGGGGGCGTCGGACGCGTGGCGTGCGGTGACGCGGACCGGGCGCGCCGACCGCGACGCCGGCGGGCGGCGTCCGGACGACACCGCAGCGCCGCGCGAGCCCGAGCCCTGGCAGCCGGAGACGTGGATAGACGAGGGAGAGTTGCGAGACGAGGCGACCGGGGCCGTCGAGCGCAGCAGGGAAGGGCGGTCGGACCGCACTGCTCGCGGCTCACGCCCACCGGCCGGAGACCGGCCGGCCGGCTCCCGTGACCAGGCCCGCCGGCGAGCGGGACCTCGGCGGACCGGCAGTACGGCCAGTGGTAACGGCGCCGCCGGGGCCCCACCCGCCCCCGACGACCTGAGCAGGGCCGTCGCACCCAACCGGCTGGCGGGCTTCGAGGCCCGGCTGCGCGAGGCGAGCGAGTCATTCCGGCGCGAGCGCTTCGAGGAGGCCCGGCGCATCCTGCGGCCGCTGGCCGAGAAGGCCCCCAGCGCGTCCTCCGTCCGTGAGCTTTACGGGCTGACCCTCTACCGGCTCGGCCGCTGGGGCCAGGCCGCCCGCGAGCTCGAGGCCTACCGCACACAGACCGGAAGCACCGACCAGCATCCGGTGCTTGCCGACTGCTACCGCGCGCTCGGCCGCTACGCGGACGTCGAACAGCTGTGGGACGAGCTGCGCGCCGCCAGCCCCGGCGCCGAGCTGGTGGCCGAGGGGCGCATCGTGGCGGCCGGTGCCCTGGCCGACCAGGGCCGCCTCGACGCCGCGATCCGCCTGCTCGAGGGCGGCAGCCGCCCCGCGCGCAAGCCGCGCCTCCACCACCTGCGCATGGCCTACGCCCTCGCCGACCTGTACGAACGCGCCGGCGACCTGCCCCGGGCGCGCGAGCTCTTCACCCGCGTGGCCGCCAGCGATCCGGCGTTCTTCGACGTCGACGCCCGGCTGCGGGCGCTCCGCTAGCAACTACCCTGGTAGGTCGATCACCTGACACGACTGCACGACCGAAGAGACAGCGCCGTGGACATCCAGAGCCTGCTCGGTGACGAGGCCGAGAGCCTGCTCAGCCACGAGTCCAAGGGGATCCCCGCCGACGACCTCGTCCTGCCCGGGCCCGACTACATCGACCGCGTGTTCGCGCAGACCGACCGGTCGCCCCAGGTCCTCCGCAACCTGCAGGCGCTGTTCGGGCACGGGCGGCTGGGGGGCACCGGGTACGTGTCGATCCTCCCGGTCGACCAGGGCATCGAGCACTCCGCCGCCGCCAGCTTCGCCCCCAACCCCCAGTACTTCGACCCCCGCAACATCGTCGAGCTGGCCGTCGAGGGCGGCTGCAACGCCGTCGCCACCACGTTCGGCGTCCTCGGGGCGGTCTCCCGGGCCTACGTCCACAAGATCCCGTTCATCGTCAAGATGAACCACAACGAGCTGCTCACCTACCCCAACAAGTACGACCAGGTGATGTTCGGCTCGGTCGAGCAGGCCTTCGACCTCGGCGCCGCCGGCGTGGGCGCCACCGTCTACTTCGGCTCCGAAGAGGCCACCCGCCAGCTCCAGGAGGTGAGCGAGGCCTTCGCCCAGGCCCACCAGCTGGGCATGTTCACCGTGCTGTGGTGCTACCTGCGCAACCCGGCGTTCAAGCAGGGCGACGTCGACTACCACAACGCCGCCGACCTCACGGGCCAGGCCAACCACATCGGCGTGACCATCGAGGCCGACATCATCAAGCAGAAGCTGCCCACCAACAACGGCGGCTACAACGCCCTCGAGAGCTACGGCAAGACCAACAAGGCGGTCTACGAGACGCTCACATCCGACCACCCCGTCGACCTCTGCCGCTGGCAGGTCGCCAACAACTACATGGGCCGCATCGGGCTCATCAACAGCGGGGGCGAGTCGAAGGGGGCATCCGACCTGGCCGAGGCTGTCCGCACGGCGGTGATCAACAAGCGGGCCGGCGGCATCGGCCTGATCTCCGGGCGCAAGGCGTTCCAGCGGCCGATGTCCGAGGGCGTCGAACTGCTCAACGCCATCCAGGACGTCTACCTCGACGGATCGATCACGATCGCCTAACCTCGTCGTCCGGCTGGGGCCCCGATCTTCGCCGCCCTGGCGGGCCAGGCTCGCGCTCAGCGTGGTGGTAATCCCGCCTGCGGACAGGATTCGCCACCGTTTGCAGTCGCGGCGATAGGGTCATAATCAATAAGGAACCACGCCGAAGGGGGGCGGGTTTGTCCGAGACGACACAACGCCCGAGAGCACCCGAAGTCATCGACCGGGTCGTCATCCGCTTCGCGGGCGACTCCGGAGACGGCATGCAGCTCACGGGTGACCGGTTCACCAACAGCAGCGCCCTCTACGGCAACGACCTCGCCACGCTGCCCGACTTCCCGGCCGAGATCCGGGCGCCCGCCGGCACGCTGGCCGGCGTGTCGGCCTTCCAGGTTCACATCTCCGACCACGACATCACCACGCCGGGCGACGCGCCTAACGTCCTGGTGGCGATGAACCCGGCGGCCCTCCACAGCCAGCTCGACCGGGTGGCCCCCGGCGCCACGATCATCCTCAACGAGGACGCCTTCGACGAGCGCCACCTCGCGAAGGCCGGTTACTCGAGCGACCCGCGCCACGACGGCACCCTCGACGCCTACACGGTCTACGAGGTGCCGATGACCTCCCTGACCAAGGGGGCGGTCACCCCCCTCGGCGTCAAGCCCCGCGACGCCGAGCGGTCCAAGAACTTCTTCGCCCTCGGCCTGGTGTCGTGGATGTACACCCGGCCGATCGAGCCGACGCTCGAATGGATCCAGCGGCGCTTCGTGGCCAAGCCCGAGGTGGCCGAGGCCAACACCGTCGCGTTCAAGGCCGGCCACGCCTTCGGCGAGACCGCCGAGCTGTTCGACCATCCCTACGAGGTGCAGCCGGCCACGTTGCCGGCCGGCACCTACACCAACATCACTGGCAACACGGCGCTGGCCTGGGGCCTGATCACCGCCAGCCAGCTGTCGGGGATGCCGCTGTTCCTCGGCTCCTACCCGATCACCCCGGCGTCCGACATCCTGCACGAGCTGTCGAAGCACAAGAACTTTGGCGTGCGCACCCTGCAGGCGGAGGACGAGATCGCCGGCATAGGCGCGGCCGTGGGCGCCGCCTACGGCGGGCACCTCGGGGCCACCACGACCAGCGGTCCAGGCATGGCGCTCAAGGCCGAGACCATGGGGCTGGCGGTCAACCTCGAGCTGCCGCTCATCGTGATCGACATCCAGCGCGGCGGCCCCTCGACCGGCCTGCCCACCAAGACCGAGCAGGCCGACCTGCTCATGGCGTTCTACGGGCGGCACGGCGAGGCGCCGCTGCCGATCCTCGCCCCCCGCAACCCCGGCCACTGCTTCGAGGTGGCCATCGAGGCCGCCCGCATCGCCCTCACCTGGCGCACCCCGGTGATCCTGCTGTCCGACGGCTACCTGGCCAACGGGTCCGAGCCGTGGCGGCTGCCCGACGTCGACGGCCTGCCCGACCTGCGCCCCACCTTCGCCACCGAGCCCAACCACGTCGGCGAGGACGGCGAGCCCGAGTTCTGGCCCTACCTGCGCGACCCCGAGACGCTCGCCCGCGCCTGGGCGCTGCCGGGCACCCCCGGGCTGATGCACCGGATCGGTGGCCTCGAGAAGGAGGAGGGGTCCGGCAACGTCAGCTACGACCCCGCCAACCACGAGCAGATGGTGCGGATCCGGGCCGAGAAGGTGGCGCGCATCGCCGAGTCCATCCCCGACGTGGAGGTCACCGGCGACGTCGACGACGCCGACCTGCTGGTGGTGGGCTGGGGGTCCACCTGGGGAGCCATCGACGGTGCCGTCAGCCGGGCCCGCCACGCCGGCCACAAGGTCGCCCACGCTCATCTGACCCACCTCAACCCGTTCCCCCGCAACCTGGGCGACGTGGTGCGCCGCTACCCACGGGTCCTGGTGCCCGAGATGAACCTGGGCCAGCTCGCCCACCAGCTGCGGGCCGAGTTCCTGGTCGACGCCCGCACGGTCTCCAAGGTGCGGGGCCTGCCGTTCACCGCCGCGGAGCTCGAGCAGGCGATCGTCGACCACCTCAAGGACGGTGCGTAGACATGACCGACACCGCCATTCCGGTGACCACCCGCAAGGACTGGACCAGCGACCAGGAGGTGCGCTGGTGCCCGGGCTGCGGCGACTACTCGATCCTCGCCGCCGTCCAGCTGCTCATGCCCGATCTCGGCATTCGCCGCGAGGACACGGTGTTCGTGTCGGGCATCGGCTGCGCGGCCCGCTTCCCGTACTACATGAACACCTACGGGATGCACACGATCCACGGGCGGGCGCCGGCCATCGCCACCGGGCTGGCGCTGGCCCGCCCCGACCTCCACGTGTTCGTGGTGTCGGGCGACGGCGACGCCCTGTCGATCGGTGGCAACCACCTCATCCACGCGCTGCGGCGCAACGTGAACATCACGATCCTGCTGTTCAACAACCAGATCTACGGGCTCACCAAGGGGCAGTACTCGCCCACCAGCGAGGTGGGCAAGGTCACCAAGTCGACCCCGTTCGGCAGCCTCGACCATCCCTTCAACCCTGTGAGCGTGGCCATCGGTGCCGAGGCCTCGTTCGTGGCCCGCACCCACGACATGGACCGCCAGCACATGATGGAGGCCACCCGGCGGGCGTTCGAGCACCGGGGCTCGTCGCTGGTGGAGATCTACCAGAACTGCAACGTCTTCAACGACGGCGCCTTCGAGGGCATCACCGCCAAGCAGGTCCGCGAGGACATGCTGATCCCGCTGCGCCACGGCGAGCCGATCCGGTTCGGCGCGGACGGGGCCAAGGGCGTCGTGATCGACTCGCAGCGGGGCGCCCACATCGTCGACGTGGCCGACGTCGGCGAGGACGCGCTGCTGGTCCACGACGAGACCCGCGACGACCCCAGCGTAGCGTTCATGCTGTCGCGCCTGGCCCGCGGGCCCTACGAGCCGACGCCCATCGGCGTGTTCCGCGACGTGGTGCGCCCCGATTACGGCGAGGGCGTCAACCAGCAGATCGCGGCCGCCCAGCAGCAGCGGGGCCCCGGCGACCTGGCAGCGCTGCTGCGATCCGGAGCCACCTGGACCGTCAACTAGCCAGTGCCCCAGCAGGTGACGTCGGTGATGTTCACGGCGAGTCAGGGCCGTCGCTCGGAAGGACGACGAGTGGAGGGTGACGGCCAGGGAGTGCAGTGTGGGGCCCCAGGTGAGGAGGACGCCGCGAGCGGCGGCCCTGGCCGGCGTGAGCGCGGCAGACGTTGCCTGCTGGGGCACTAACCGTTGGCGCTCACGCTTCGCATCTTCACCGAGCCCCAACAGGGGGCCAGCTACGACGACCTGCTGACCGTCGCCCGCGAGGCCGAGCGGCTGGGGTTCGATGCCTTCTTCCGGTCCGACCACTTCCTGACCATGGGCGGATCGGGCGAGCCGGGACCGACCGACGCCTGGGTCACCCTGGCCGGCCTAGCCCGGGACACCGAGCGGATCCGCCTGGGCACGCTGGTCACCTCCGCCACCTTCCGCCTGCCGGGACCGCTGGCCGTCGCGGTGGCCCAAGTGGATGCCATGTCGGGCGGCCGGGTCGAGCTGGGCCTGGGGGCGGGCTGGTTCGAGGAGGAGCACACGGCTTACGGGATCCCCTTCCCGGACGTAGGCGAGCGGTTCGACCGGCTCGAGGAGCAGCTCGCGATCGTCACCGGCCTGTGGACCACACCCGAGGGCGAGCGCTTCGACTTCGACGGCCGTCACTACCGGCTGGCGGACTCGCCCGCGCTGCCCAAGCCGGTGCAGCGGCCGCATCCACCGGTGATCGTCGGCGGCCTCGGCAAGCGGCGGACCCCGGCGCTCGCGGCCCGCTACGCCGACGAGTTCAACGTCGGCTTCGCCCCACTGGGCGACTTCGGCACGCTCAAGGCGGCGGTGACGGCGGCGTGCGAGCGGACCCGCCGCGACCCGTCGACCATGGCCTGGTCGACCGCGCAGGTGGTCTGCTGCGGCGAGGACGAGGCGGCGTTCCGCCGGCGGGCCGCCGCCATCGGTCGCCAGCCCGAGGAGCTGCGGGCCAACGGGCTGGCGGGCACCGTGGCCGAGGTCACCGACAGGCTCGGCGGCTTCGCCGAGGCGGGGGCCGAGCGGATCTACCTCCAGCTGCTCGACCTGGCCGACCTCGACCACCTGCGGCTGCTGGCCGAGCAGGTGGCTCCGGCGGTGGGCTGACCCCGCTGGACCGCTAGCCGTGGACGGTCGGGCCGGCCCGCTCGACCGTCATCCGCAGCAGCACCCGACGGTCACGTTCCATGGCGGCCCGGTAGTCGGCCCAGTCGGGGTGCTCGCCGCTGATGTGGCGGTAGTACTCGACCAGCGGCTCCATGGCCTCAGGGAGCGGGACGATCTCGACGGGGCCCTCGACCTGCATCCAGTCGCCGAAGAACCGGTCGCTGAACGAGCACAAGGCGGCGTACGGGAGGGCCCGCAGGTGCCGCACCTTGTAGGCGGTCTCCCGGGTGGAGATCTCGACGCGGCCCTCGTCGTCGACCCCGGCGGTCACCGGCGACATCTGGGTGGTGCCGTCGGCGCGGGTGGTGGCGAGCACGGCGCGGTGGTGCTGGCGGATGAACTCGAGTGCGGTTTCGACGTCCACGGCGACTCCTCAGCTGACGTCGCGGAAGACCAGGCCGGTCTTGGGCTTGGGATGGAAGAACGTGGTCTTGGGCGGCATGCGTTCGCCACCGTGGGCGGTGGCCTCGATCTGGGCGACGCTGGCGGGGCGGAGCAGCACGCCGGCCTGCGCGTCGCCCGCCGCCACCGCCCCCCGGACGTTGTCCGGGCCGTGCTGGAACGTGACCTCGTGCGGGGGCAGCGCCGCCAGCGCCACGTCCAGGCGCGCCGAGTCGAGGTCCCGCGCCTCGGCCAGCGCGTCGGGGCGGGGGCGCAGCAGCACCTCGCCGGGGGGGAGCACGGCGCACAGCGCGCCAGCGTCCGCCATGGCGGTGGTG
This sequence comes from Acidimicrobiales bacterium, assembly GCA_035641315.1. Classification (GTDB taxonomy): domain Bacteria; phylum Actinomycetota; class Acidimicrobiia; order Acidimicrobiales; family VFJN01; genus DASQUK01. Next base: position 8,367 of record DASQUK010000179.1, read on the forward strand.
ACCGGCACGCCCGCAGGCGGGGGGCCGAGCGGCTCGAACCAGGGGTCGAGGGCCGCCACGAGGTCGAACGCCGGCGGCAGGCCGGTCAGCAGGCGGTGGATGGCCCGCACCGTCAGCTCGTCCTCCACCAGCTCCACCACGTAGGCCAGCGTCGATCCCGCCTCGCCCGCCCGGCCCTCGGACCGCTCTCGTTCGGAGCGGTACGCGAGCGAGGTCTCGTAGCGGTGATGGCCGTCGGCGATGACCACCGGGTGGGCGGCCACCGCGGCCGCCACGGCGTCGCACACCTCGGGGTCGTCGACGATCCAGACGGTGTGGCGCACGCCCTCGCCGTCGTCGACGTCGGCCGCCGGCTTCCCGTCGACCGGCAACAGGTCCGTCAAGCCCTTGGCCAGCGACAGCCCCCAGATGGCCGACAGGTTGGCGCGGCAGGCGCGCAACAGGTCGAGGCGGTCGCTGCGGGCCTTGGGAGTGGTCTGCTCGTGGGGCAGGATGTCCGCGCCCGGTGGGCTGAGCTCGAGGGCGCCGATCACGCCGGTGGTGTGGCGGTCGATGCCGGCGTCGTCGACGTACGACATCCGGTAGACGGTGAACGTCGGCCGCGGGTCGCGGTGCAGCACGCCGCCGGTCTGCCAGTCGGCGAACAGGCGGCGCGCCACGGCGTACCGGTCCTCGCCCTCGTCGTCGACCGGCAGGTCGACGCGCACGGCGTTGTAGGGGCTGCGGGCCGCGAGATCGGCGCGCTGGCGTTCGTCGATCACGTCGTAAGGCGGGCTGACGACGTCCCCGAGGGCGACGCGTGCCGGGTCGTAGCGGATGCCGGGGAACGGCCGGAAGCGCGGCACCGGCCCATCCTGGCAGACGGTCCCGACACGGGGCGCACCTCTGGCAGCATGCGCTCGTGACCTTGCTTCCTCGGGGGCTGCGCCCCCGCACCCCATCGTCTCCCGGCTCGCTGGCGCTCGCTCGGTCGACTGGTCACGAGCTGCGCTCGTGAGCTGGGTCCTCGATCTCGACGGTGTGGTGTGGCTGGCGGAGCGTCCGATCGACGGTGCCGCCGATGCCGTGGGACGGCTGCGGGCTGCGGGGGAGCGAGTGATCTTCGCCACCAACAACTCGTGGGCCCGGCTGGCCGACCAGGAGGCCAAGCTCGAGGGGATGGGCATCCCGGCGGCGGGCGACGTGGTGACCTCGGCCATGGCGGCGGCCACGCTGGTCGAGCCCGGCGAGCGGGCGCTGGTCTGCGGCGGCCCGGGTGTCGTGGAGGCGGTCGCGGGCCGGGGCGCCGAGCCCGTGCGCGACGGGGAGGCCGATGCCGTGATCGTGGGCTTCCACCGCGACTTCGACTACGAGCGGCTGCGGGTGGCCATGACCGCCGTCCGCCACGGCGCCCGCCTCATCGCCACCAACGATGACGCCACCTACCCGACGCCCGACGGACCGATCCCCGGGGGCGGATCGTTGGCCGCGGCGGTGGCGTACGCCTCGGGGGTCACGGCCACGGTGGCGGGCAAGCCCCACCGCCCGATGGCCGAGCTCATCCGGGCGCTGGCGGGCGACCAGGGCACGGTGGTGGGCGACCGTCCCGAGACCGACGGCGCCTTCGCAGCCGCGCTGGGCTACCGCTTCGCCCTGGTGCTCACCGGGGTGACGAGCGAGTCCGATCTGCCAGTCGAGCCCGACCCGGCGGTGGTGGCGCCCAGCCTGGCCGATCTTGTACAAGCAAGAACGTGACCACCACTCGAGGGGGGTCCGGGGGGAACGGCTCCTGCGGTTCCCCCCGGCGTCGCTCGATCCGACTTGCTCGGTCGAGCGACCGGTAGATCGACGCCGCCGACAGGCGGCGGCCCAAGAGGTCGGGGGGCGATCGAGGGGGGAGGGTCTCCCTCCCCCCTCGAAGTTCAGTAGCGGCCGCCGAAGCGCGGGTAGTCGTCGCGCCAGGGATCGCGGCCGGTCATCTGTGCGGGGCGCGCCCGATCGCCGAAGCCCCGGAACAGCAGCGCCACCACCACGCCGAACACGAACCCGCCCACGTGTGCCACCCAGGCCACGCCCTGGTTGGGGTCGGTGAAGAACTGCAGCACGAACCAGAAGCCCAACACCCACTTGGCGGGCAGGTAGACGACTGCGATGAGGAGGAAGATCACCGCGGTGCGCACACGGGCGTTGGGGAACCACACGAGGTACGCCCCCATGACGGCGGCGATGGCCCCCGAGGCGCCGACCAGGGGGACCGTCGAGTCGGAGCCGACGGCCACATGCGCCAGCGTCGCCACCACCCCGCCCACCAGGTAGAACGCGGCGTAGCCGAGCTTGCCCAGCCGGTCCTCGACGTTGTTGCCGAAGATCCAGAGGAACAGCAGGTTGCCGCCGATGTGCAGCAGGCTGCCGTGCAGGAACATCGAGGTCACCACCGCTAACCAGACGTTCTTTCCGGCGTCGAACGCTGGCGTCCGCCCGCCGTCGATGTCGCAGGCGTTGTCGTCGCCCAGGTTGAAGGTGGCCTGCACCTCACCGACCGTCAGCGGCCGTTGCTCGACGATCTCGCAGGGGATGGCCGCGTACTGCAGGTTGAACTCGATGTCGTCGACGTCATCGGAGAACGGTGTCGGCTGCCAGGCGAAGTACGCCACCAGGCATGCGGCGATGATCAACCAGGTGACGATCGGCGTCCGCGACACCGGGTTGTCGTCGCCGAGGGGGAGCATGGCCGCGAACGTATCCCGTGCCAGGGCGTATCCTTCGCGCGCATGGCCCAGAACGATCTCTTGAAGCGCCTGCTCGACGCCGGCATGACCTTCACGGCGATGACGCAGGCCCGTGCCGAGGACCTCATCCGCGACCTGGTGCGCGCCGGCGAGGTGCAGGCGGAACAGGCCCAGTCCGTCGTCGACGAGCTGGTCGACCGGAGCCGGCGCAACAGCGAGCGGCTGATCGACGCCGTGCGCAGCGAGATCCGGCAGCAGGTGGCCAACCTTGGCCTCGCCACCAAGGACGACATCGACCGCCTGGAACGCCGCATCTCCGACGTGGCAGCGGGCACCGCCCGCAAGGCGCCGGCTCGAAAGACCACCGCGCGCAAGGCACCGGCCCGCAAGGCGACGAAGGCGAAGGCAACCGGCAAGAAGGCGACCAGCAAGGCCGCAGGCGGCCGGAAGGCGGGCGCCAAGAAAGTGTCCAAGGCAACCAAAGCCCGCTCGTCCAGCTGACCAGGGAGCGACCACCACGCCCCCGGTCCGTCGCCGGCTCGACGCGGAGCTGGTGCGCCGCCGGCTGGTCTCTAGCCGCGCCCAGGCCCGCGAGGCCATTGATGCGGGGCGGGTCACTGTGAACGGCGCTCCCGCCCTCAAGGCCACCCGGCTGGTGGCGCCCCACGAGGCCGTCGAGGTGGGAGGCCCCGGGCCCCGCTTCGTCAGCCGCGGCGGGGACAAGCTGGCCGCCGCACTCGACCGTTTCGCGATACCGGTCGCCGGCGCGCGGGCGCTGGACGCAGGCGCCTCGACCGGGGGCTTCACCGACTGCCTGCTCCAGCACGGCGCTTGCGAGGTCGTGGCGGTCGACGTCGGCTACGGGCAGCTCCACGAGCGTCTACGGGCCGATCCCCGGGTCGACTCGCACGAGCGGACCAACGTGCGCGACCTCGGGCCGGACGACCTGGGTGAGCCGTTCGACGTGGTGGTGGCGGACCTGTCGTTCACCTCGCTGCGGACGGTCCTCGACTCGCTGCTCGGGTTGGCGACGCCGGGGGCGCACGTCGTGCTGCTGGTCAAGCCGCAGTTCGAGGCGGGCCGCGTCGAGGCGTCCCGGGGCCGGGGCGTGATCCGCGACCCGGACGTGTGGCGGCGGGTCCTAGACGAGGTGATGATCGCGCTCCGGGCCAGAGGAGCCGCCATCATGGGGGCGATGGTGTCACCGCTCACCGGAGCCGACGGCAACGTCGAGTTCCTCGTCCATGCCCACGCGTCTGCGGCTGGCGGCGCCGACGAACGTCCGCTGGCTGCGGCCGCGGTGGACGAGGCGCTGGCGTTGGTGTCGCGCTCGGGCCGGTCTTAGAGCAGCGCCATGGCCGTCGTCGGGATCGTCGTCCACCACCAGCGCGAGCAAGCGGCGGACCTGGCCCGCGACGCGGCCGCCTGGCTGCGCGAGCGGGGCCACGAGGTGCGGGTCCCGCTGTCCGACGCCGCCGTCGCGGGGCTGAGCGAGGCCGCAAGCGCCGAGGCGACGTTCGCCAAGGGCCTCGACGTGGCCGTCAGCCTCGGCGGAGACGGCACCATGCTGCGGACCGTCGACCTCGTGGCCGCCGAGGACGTGCCGGTCATCGGCGTCAACGTGGGCCAGCTCGGCTACCTCACCGAGGTGGAGCCGGCGGGCATGCGGATGGCGCTCAAGCGGTTCCTCGCCGGCTCGTACGAGGTGGAGGAGCGCATGTTGCTGGCGCTGACCGTCGAGGCCGCCGGCTTCGAGGCCGGCGCCGAGCATCTCGCCCTGAACGAGGCGGTGCTGGAGAAGACCCCGATGGGGCACACGGTGCGGCTGGGGGTGAGCGTCGACGGTGAGACGTTCACCCCCTACGCTGCCGATGGCCTGATCGTCGCCACCCCCACGGGGTCGACGGCCTACGCCTTCTCGGCTCGGGGACCCATCGTCGAGCCCACCCATCGCTGCCTGCTGATGACACCGGTGTCGCCGCACATGCTCTTCGACCGTTCCCTCGTGCTGCCCCCTTCGGCCACCGTGCGGATCGAGGTGCTGGACGACCGCGCCGCCACCCTGTCGGTCGACGGCTCAAACCTCGGGACGCTGCGCCCCGGCGACGCCATCCGGGCGACGGGCGCCGCCGAGTCGGCCCGGTTCGTGGCTTTCGGTCCCCGGGACTTCCTGCGCATCCTCAAGACCAAGTTCGGTCTGAGCGACAGGTAGGCGCTGATGCTCGTCGAGCTGGCCGTACGCGACCTGGGGGTGATCGCCGAGCTGCGCCTCGTGCTCGGTCCGGGGATGACCGTGCTCACCGGCGAGACCGGGGCAGGCAAGACCATGGTGGTGGACGCCATCGAGCTGCTGGTCGGCGGCCGGGCCGATCCGGTGCTGGTGCGGACCGGGGCCGACGAGGCGTGGGTCGAAGGACGCTTCGTTCGGCCCGGCGCCGGGACTGGCAGCGACGGCCACGGCGGGGGCGACGGTGAGGGCGACGAGGTGGTGCTGGCACGGGCGATCCCCCGCTCGGGCCGCAGCCGCGCCTACATCGATGGCCGGTTGGCGACTGTGGGCGAGCTGGCGGCGGTCGGCGCCGAGCTGGTGGACCTGCATGGCCAGCACGCGCACCAGTCCCTGCTGCACGTCGCCGCCCAGCGGGAGGCGCTCGACCGGTTCGGCGGCGTCGACCGCGGGCCGTTGCACGCCGCCCGGGAGGAGGTCCGCAGCATCGTCGACGAGCTGGCCACCATGGGCGGCGACGAGCGGGCACGGGCGCGGGAGCTGGACCTCCTGCGCTACCAGGTGAGCGAGATCGACGGCGCCGCCATCACCGGTCCCGACGAGGACGCCGAGCTGGAGCGGCTGGAGGACGAGCTGGCCGACGCTGCCGCCCATCGTGAAGCGGCCGCCGGCGCGGTGGTGCTGCTCAGCGGCGACGGCGTCGGCGGCGGCGATGTCCCCGACGCGGTCTCGGCCACCGACGCCGTGGGCTCGGCGCTGGCGCTGGTGGCGGGGCGGTCGCCGTTCGCCGACAGCGAGGCCCGGCTCCGCGCCCTGGCCGCGGAGCTCAGCGACCTGGCCGCCGAGCTGCGCACCACGGGCGAGACCATCGACGAGGACCCGGAGCGGCTGGCGCAGGTGCGCGAGCGCCGCCAGCTGCTGCACGACCTGCGCCGCAAGTACGGCGAAACGCTGGCCGATGTGCTGGCCGAGGGCGAGCACCTCCGGGCCCGGCTGGTCGAGCTCGAGGACCACGACCGCCGGGCCGCCGAGCTCGATGCCCGCCTCGGCGCCGCCCGCACCCGCGAGGCCGAAGCGGCGGCCGCCGTCGCGGCGGCGCGGCGCGCCGCCGCCCCGCAACTGGGCGCCGAGGTGCAGTCCCACCTGGCCGAGCTGGCCATGCCCAAGGCCGACGTGGAGGTGGTGGTCGGCGGCGAGGATCCCGGCGACGACGTGGAGCTGCGGCTGGCCGCCAACCCCGGCACGCCGCCGCTGCCGCTGGCCAAGGTGGCCTCGGGTGGCGAACTGGCGCGGACCATGCTCGCGTTGCGTCTCGTGCTCACCGCCGCACCCCCGACCCTGGTGTTCGACGAGGTCGACGCCGGCATCGGCGGCGCCGCCGCCGTGGCCGTTGGCCGCTCCCTGGCCCGCCTCGCAGGTCACCACCAGGTGCTGGTGGTCACCCACCTGCCCCAGGTGGCCGCGTACGCCGACGCCCAGGTGCGGGTGGCCAAGCAGAGCGACGAGGCGGCCACGGTGGCGCGGGCCAGCGTGCTCGACCATCCCGAGCGGGTGATCGAGCTGTCGCGCATGCTGTCGGGCCAGCCCGACAGCGACGCCGCCCGCGTCCACGCCGCCGAGCTGTTGGCGACGGCGGCCGGGGAACGGGGGCGCTGATGTTTCGCCTCGCAACCAGAGGTTGCTCGGCGAGTCTTGGGCCGCCGCCTGCCGGCGGCGTCGCTCGTCTGTCGCTCGACCGGCAAAGCCGGCTCGAGCGACGGCGGGGGGCTCCGGCGCGAGCGAGCGTCAGCGAGCGAGCCAGACAACACAGGCCGTGGGCGCGAAGCGCCCGGCTCGCAGCGGAGCCGCCGCAGGCGGCGGAGCGGAGAGCCTCTGCCCCCCGCGCCCCCCGCCGGGCCTCAGCCCGAGCGTTATTCGTTGAGGCGGCAGCTCCGGGTGTGGAGGCTTGACGTGGCCCTCGCTGCGGGCGACACGCCCGAACCCGCCTCCTCGCCCAGCCGCCGGTCGGTGCGCCGGCGGCGCCGGACCGAACGCCGACGGCGTGAGGCCGCCAACGGCAGCCGCGCCGTGAGCGGCGTCGCCCGCGTCGACCGCCACACCAAGCGGCTGGTCAAGCGGCTCCGGCCGGGCGACGTGGCGGTGATCGACCATCCCGACCTCGATCGGGTGGCGGCCGAGACCCTGGTGGACGCGGCGCCGGCGGCGGTGGTGAACGCGTCGGCGTCGATCACCGGCCGCTACCCCAACGTGGGCCCGCTGTTGTTGTGCCAGGCCGGCATCCCGCTGGTCGACGGGGCCGGCGGCGAGGTGATGGACGCCGTGGTCGAGGGCGCCCCGGTGACGGTCGAGGGCGACCGGGTGCTGGTGGGCGGCACGGAGGTGGCGCGGGGAACACGCCAGTCGCCCGAGACCCTCGACGCGGCCATCGACGACGCCCGCGACAACCTGGGCCCCGAGCTCGAGCGGTTCGCGGTCAACACCGCCGACTACGTCCGCCAGGAGATCGAGCTGCTCACCGGCAAGCTCGACGTGCCCGATCTCGACTTCCCCATCGCCGGCCGGCACGTCCTCATCGTGGTCCGGGGCATCGACTACAAGGAAGACCTCCGCCTCCTCCAGCGGTCGGGCTACCTGCGCGAGCTGCGCCCGGTGCTCATCGGCGTCGACGGCGGCGCCGATGCCCTGCTCGAGATCGGAGCGGTACCCGACCTCATCATCGGCGACTTCGACTCCGTATCCGAGCAGGCGCTGCACTGCGGGGCGCAGCTCATCGTGCACGGATACACCGACGGGCGGGCTCCGGGCGCCAAGCGGCTCGACGACCTCGACCTGCCCTACAGCGTGTTCTCGGCCCCCGGCACCAGCGAGGACGTCGCCATGCTGCTCGCCTACCAGGAGGGGGCCGAGCTCATGGTGGCGGTGGGCGCCCACAGCAACATGCTCGAGTTCCTGGACAAGGGCCGGGCCGGGATGGCGTCGACGTTCCTCGTGCGAATGAAGGTGGGCTCGGCGCTGGTCGACGCCAAGGGCGTGAGCCGCCTGTACCGTCACTCGGTCCGCACCTCGGATTTGGTGTGGATGATCGCGGCTGCCATCTTCACGCTGGCGGTCGCGCTCATGCTGTCCGAGCCGGTGCGGCTCATGCTGCGGGCGTTCTGGCGCTCGCTCTTCTCTGGTTGATGATCAACTTCCGCTTCCACATCGTCTCGCTCACCGCGGTCCTGCTCGCGCTGGGCATCGGGCTCCTGCTCGGCACCACCTTCCTCAACGACGCCCTCGAGGAGGAGCTGCGCAACCAGCTGAGCGGGCTCGAGCGCGACCTCGATCGCGAGGGCGAGCGCAACGACGCCCTGCAGGCTCAGCTCGACGCCTTCGAGGAGGAGGCGGCGGGGCTCGACGAGCAGCTCGGGGAGCGCATGTTCGCCGGCCAGCTGCCGGGCGCGCCCCTGCTGGTCGTGGCGCCCCGGGGCATCGACGACGGGCTGGTCGAGCGGGTGACCACGGCCCTGGAGCAGGCCGACGCCGAGCTGGCGGGGACGTGGTGGCTCACCGACCGGCTGGTGCTCGACGACGACAACGAGGTGACCGAGCTGGCGGAGACGCTCGAGCTCGGCAGCAACGATGCCGGCAGCCTCCGCCACGACCTGGCCCGACAGCTCGCCGACGTCCTCGCCGCAGCGGCCGATCCGCCCGATGCAGCCGGATCGGCGGGGGCGGTCGACCCGGTCGGCGCCGGCCAGGCGGCACCGGCCGAGCCCGAGGTCCTGGCGCGCCTGCGTGAGGCCGGATTCGTCGAGTACGACGTGCCGGACGGTGACGGGGATGTCGTCCGCCTCCCCGCGTCCGGCCTGCGCATCGTGGTGGTGTCCGGGCCCGGCGCGTCGCTTTCGCTGGGGGATGCGTTGGTGCCCGTGCTGACCGATCTCGCCTCCGAAGACCATCCGGCGCCGGTGGTGGCGGTCGAGCCGTCGGCCGTGCCCGAGGACCGGGCCGACGACGAGGCGGCCGAGGAGCGGTTGGTCGACGTCATCCGTGACGACGACCTCCTGTCCCGGTCGGTGTCCACGGTCGACGACCTCGACCGGGTGTCGGGTCGGATAGCGACGGTCCTCGCCCTGGTGGACGCCGCGCCGGGGGACGGGCGGGTCGGCCACTACGGCACCGAGGACGGCGCCCAGCTGCTGCCACCGGACCCCGACGCCGAGGACGGCGGCTGAGATGAGCACCGGCTCCAGCACCGCCCGGGCGGCGGCGGGGATGGGAGCCGTCACCGCCGTGTCCCGGGCGCTCGGCTTCGTCAGGGTGCTGGTGGTGACCGCGGTGCTGGGCACGACGTCGCTCGGTGACGCCTTCCAGTCGGCCAACTCGGTGTCGAACGTGCTGTTCGAGTTGCTGGCGGCGGGGGCGCTGTCGGCCGTTCTGGTCCCGACCTTCGTCGGCCTGCTCGACCGCGACGACCAGCCCGGCGCCGAGCGGGTGGCGGGCGGCGTGCTCGGCATGGCCCTCGCCGCGCTGGGGGCCATCACCATCGCCGGCGTAGTGGGGGCACCCCTGCTGGCCCGGGCGCTGACGATCGGCGTCGACCCCGACGTGGCCTCCGACCAGCGGGATCTCGTCACCTACCTGCTGCGGTTCTTCGTACCGCAGGTGCTGCTCTACGCCGCCGGCACGGTGATCACCGCCGTGCTCTACGCCAAGCGGCGCTTCGCGGTGACGGCGGCGGCGCCCATCGGCAACACCGTCGTCATGGTCGCCTGCCTGGCCGTCTTCCGGGTCGTGGCCGGTCCCAATCCCGGTCTCGACCTGACGACCGGTGAGAAGCTGCTGCTGGTGGCCGCTGGCACCGGCGGGGTGGTGGCGTTCGTCGGCGTCCTGCTGGCCGCCGGTGCCGCCTCGGGCTTCAGGTTGCGGCCCCGCTGGCCCGGGCGCGACCCCGAGGTCATGGCCGTGCTGCGCCACTCCGGCTGGGGAGTGGTGCTGCACACCGGTGCGGGGCTGCTGCTGGGCGCCGCCATCGTGACCGGCGCCGGCGTCGAGGGTGGCGTGGTCGCCTACCAGGTCGGGTGGGTGATCTTCCTGGCGCCGTACGCCGTGCTGGCGCAGCCCATCCACACGGCGATCCTGCCCGAGATGGTGACCGAGGCCCGGGAGGCCGGGCGACGTCAGGTGGCCGCCTCGCTGCGCTGGGCGCTCGAGCGGATGGCCCTGCTGGTCCTGCCGGTCACCGCCGCGATGATGGCCCTGGCGTCGCCGGCCCTGCGGGTCGTGGAGTTCGGCCAGACCGACGGCGATCTGTTGGCGGCCGCGGTGATCGGCCTTGCCGCCGGCCTCTACGCTTACAGCGCCTTCCTGTTGCTGGCCCGCGGCTACTACGCCTTGGGCGACAGCCGGACCCCGGGCGTCGTCTCGCTGGCGAGCGCGACCGTGGGCGTGGCGTTCATGGCGCTGAGTGCCGCGCTGGTCGAGGGGACCGGCCGGATCGCGCTGCTGGGGCTGGGCCACTCGATCGCCTACACCGTCGGGGCAGGCGTGCTGGAGGCGGGGCTGCGCCGCCGCACCGGTGCGTCGTTGCGTCCGGCGGCCCTGGGGCGCATTGGCGGGGTGTCGGCGCTCGCCGGAGTGGGCGGGTGGATCGCCAGCGAGGTGCTGCTCGGCGACGATCCCGGGCGGCTGACCGCGCTGGCGGCGGTGCTGGCCATCGCGGCGGTGGGTGCGGCGGTGGTGATGGCGGGCTACCGGCTGCTGGGCGTCCCGGCGGCGCTGAGCGCTCGGGCGCCGGCCGAAGGGGTCCTCGCGTGAGGCGGGGCAGGGCGCTCGCGGCCGTCGCGCTGCTCGGGCTCGGGCTCGCCGGGTGCGGGTCGGACGGCGCCGACGACGTGACCGTCGAGCCGGTCGACCGGGTGCTGATCGCGACCCTGCCCGCGGTGGGATGGGCCGACGTCCAGGCGGCGGACCTGCCCAACCTCGAGGCGTTCGTCGAGGACGCGGCGGTGGGGGACATGTCCAGCCGCATCGGGCGCCACGACGCCAGCACGACCGAGGCGTACCTTACGCTTGGCGCCGGCACCCGCGCCGTGGCACCGCCGGTCGACATGGCCGTCGCCGTCGACCGCGACGAGACCTACGGCGGGGTGCCCACCGCCGAGATCCTCGAGCGGCGCCTCGGCTACGTGCCCCCGGGGATCGCCTACCTGGCCATGGGCGCGGCCGTCGACGCCAATGACGACTCGGCGTTCGGCGCCGAGGTTGGCACGCTGGGCGATGCCCTCGCCGACGCCGACATCGACCGGGCCGTGATCGCCAACGCCGACGCCGCCGAGGGCTTCGTGAGCGACGAGCCACCGCCGGACGGCTTCTACGCGCGGGGCGCCGCCACCGCGCTGATCGACTCCGAGGGCATGGTGCCCGGCGGGACCGTGGGGCGCTCGCTGCTGGCCGACGACCCCGAGGCGCCCTTCGGCCACCGCCTCGACCACGAGCAGGTGCTCGCCGCCTTCGACGGCGCCTGGGCGCCGACCGGCGACGTCGCCGGCCCCGCCCCTGCCGCCGACGAACGCAGCGTGGTGCTGGTCGAAGCCTCCGACCTGAGCCGGGTCGCCGCGTACGGGCCGCGGGCCTCGGCGGCGCAGCGACGCTCGCTGCGGGCCGAGGCGCTGGCCGACGCCGACGCTCTACTGGGACAGCTGCTCGAACGCGTCGATCCCGAGCGTGACGCCGTGCTGGTGCTTTCCCCGGTGGCGTCGTCGTCGTCGCCCGGGCTCGGCATCGCCGCGCTGCGGGCGCCCGGCGTCGATCCGGAGCTGCTGCGCTCGGCCACCACCCGCCGCGACGGCTACGTGCAGCTCGCGGACGTGGCGCCGACCGTGCTGTCCCTGCTCGGCGAGGAGACTCCCGACACCGTCGAGGGTCGCCCCTTCCAGGTGGGCGGCGCCTCCGTGGACGATCGGATCGGACGCCTGACCGACGCCTCCGACGCCGCCGACTTCCGTGACAGCGTGCTGCCGGCGGTCATCACGGTCGTCGTCACCACGCTGGTCGTCCTGGCCTGCGCCACGTGGCTGCGCCGCCGCCTCGGCCCCCGTCCCCGCGGCGTGCTCGTGGCGGCCGCGTTCGGCGTGCTCGGGGTGGTGCCCGCCACCTTCCTGGTGGGACGCCTCGACGCGGTCGGGACCGACCTCGTCCGCTACCTGGCCGCGCTCGTCGCCATCGCCGCGGTGCTGGCAGTCGTGGCGGCATGGGTGGAAAGGCGCTGGCCGGGCCTGGGCGTGCTCGTGGGTGTGGGCGTCATCGTGGCATCGATCGGCGTCGACGTGGCGCGAGGCGCGCCGCTCCAGGTGAACACCGTCTTCGGCTACTCGGTGGCGGTCGCCGGGCGGTTCGTCGGACTCGGCAACCTGGCGTTCGCCCTGTTCGGCTCGGCCACCATCCTGCTGGCGGCGCTGATCGTGGACCGGACCGGCCGCCGCGGCGTGGGGCTCGCCGTCGGCCTGTTGGCCGTGGTCCTGCTGCTGGAGGGCCTGCCCATGCTGGGCGCCGACGTGGGCGGGGTCGTCGCCATGGTCCCCGCCTTCGGCGTCACCGCCTTGCTGCTGGCGGGGCGGAGGATCGGATGGCGCGAGGCGATGGGCCTGGCGCTGGCAACCGGCGCCGCCCTGATGGCGTTCGCGTTCATCGACGCCGCCCGGCCCGAGGACGTCCAGACCCACCTGGCCCGCCTCGCCGACCACGTGCTCGAGGGCCGCTGGACGACGTTCTTCAAGAGCCTCACCCGCCGCTGGGAGGCGAGCCTGGGCGGCGCCGAGCTGGCGGGGTGGCTGACCGTCAGCGCCCTCGCGGTGGGCGCCGGGGTCTACGCGGCGCTGGCGGCGCTCGGGCGGGTCGGGCCCCGAGCCGCGGCCCGGGCCCGGCACCGCCCCACGGTGGCCGCGGCCGCCGGGCTGGCGGTGCTGGGCATCATCGGGCTGGTGGCCAACGACTCGTCGGTGGCGGTGCCGCTCACCATGTTCATCGTGATCGTGCCGGTGCTCACGCTGCGGAGCTTCGGCTCGACGGGGGTCCCGGGATGAGGGGACGAGCGTTGTGCCTGCTGCTGGTCGCCGGCGTGGCGCTGGCCGTGGGCGCCGCCGCGGCGGCCCCCGCCGGGGCGCAGGCCGGCGACGACGGCCGGATCCTTGTGATCTCGGTGCCCGGCCTGACCTGGGCCGAGGTGCAAGACCACGACCTGCCCAACATCGAGCGGTTCCTGGAAGGCGCAGCCCTGGCCGACATGGCCCCCCGCGGCGTGTCCCCCCGTGCCACGCCCGGCGCCGCCTACCTGACGATCTCGGCGGGGGCGCGGGCCACTTCGGATCCCCTGGTCGACGGGCAGCAGCTCGCCGTCGACCAGCAGTCGGCCGGATCGACCGCCGGGGAGATCTTCGAGCGGCGCACCGGCACCGAGCCCGACGGCACGTACCTGTCGCTGGCGTGGCCGACGCTGGAGCGCGTCAACGCCGACGAGCCCTACGACGCCGAGCTGGGGCTGCTGGCCGAGACGCTGGACGAGGCCGGCCTGGGAGCGGTGGCGATCGGCAACGCCGACGGCAGCGAGACGGTGGGACCGTCGTTCGAGCGGCAGGTGGGCCTCGCAGTGGTGACCGGCGACGGCGTGGTGCCCGCCGGGGACCTGGGCGACGACCTGCTGCTCGACGATCCCTCGCGGCCGTTCGGCGAGCGCCTCGACGCGGATCAGGTGATGGCCCATTTCCAGGACGCATGGCGGGCGCCGGACGGGCGTGACGGCGGCATGGTGATCGTCGAGGCGTCCGACCTGGGCCGCACCATGCGCTACCGCGACCGGGTCGACGCGGCCCGCTACGACCAGCTGCGGGCCCAGGCCCTGGCCGACTCCGACGCCCTGGTGGGCAGGCTGCTGGCATCGGTCGATCCCGAGCGGGACGCGGTGCTGCTGGTCGCTCCGTACAACCTGCCGGGCAACCGCGACCTGACGGCGGCGGCCCTGGACGAGCCCGGCCCGGGCGACAGCGCCGGCTACCTGCGCTCGGCGTCGACGCAGCGGGCGGGCTTCCTGACCCTGGTCGACGTGGCCCCCACCGTGCTGGACGTGCTCGGCGTCGAGCGGCCGAGCGGCATGGAGGGACGGCCCGCCGAGGTGGTCGACTCCGACGCGTCCCTCGGCGACAGGGTCGACCACCTGGTCGACGCCAACGCCGCCTCCCGCTTCCGGGAGCAGCTGCTGTTCCCCACCACGCTGGTGGTGGTCGTCGTGATGAGCGCGGTGTGCGCAGCCGCGGTGGTGGTGCTGGCCCGGGGAGGCTGGCCCCGGGTGGGCGAGGGGGTGACGTTCGTGGCCCTGGCCGACCTGGCGATCCTGCCGCTGTCGTACCTGGCGCGGGGCTTCCCCCTGGAGGACCTGGGCATCGGCTTCTACTGGGCGTTCGTCCTCGTGGGAGCCGTGGCGGTGGCGGGCGCGGCCACCGCTGCCACGGCGCGCTGGCGGCGGCCGCGGCTGGCATTGGTCGCAGTGCTGGCGTTGGTGCTGCTGGTGCCGGTGCTGGACGTGATGACCGGGTCGAACCTCAGCCTGAGCGCCGCCTTCGGCTACTCGCCGACGGGCAACTCCCGCCTCTACGGGATCAGCAACTACGCGTTCGGTCAGGTGGCGGGCGCCGCCTGCCTGCTTGCGGGTCTGTTGGCTGCGCTCTTGCCGACGCGTCGCCGGCGACTGCAGGCGGTGGGGCTGCTGGCGGCCCTGCTGGTGGTGATCGGCGCGCCCTTCTGGGGCTCGGACGTCGGGGGCATCCTCGCGTTCACGCCGACGATCCTGGTGTTCGCTGCGCTGGTGTACCGGGGCCGGATCCGCCTCCGGGGCCTGGTGGTCGCCGGGTTGCTGACCCTCGCGGCCGTCGTCGGCTTCGGGCTGTTGGACCTGGCCCGGCCGGAGGGCCAGCGGGCCCACCTCGGGCGTCTGTTCGAGCGGGTGGGCGACGAGGGGATGCAACCGCTGATCGACGTGGTCGAGCGCAAGCTGCTGGCGAACCTGCGGGTCACGACGACGTCGTTCTGGGTGGCGGCCATCCCCGTCGCCGTGGCCTTCATCGTGTTCCTGGCGCGCTACCCGGGGCGGCCGCTGGACGGGCTGCGGCGCAACATCTCGACGCTCCAGGCCGGGTTGGTGGCCGCCTACCTGGCGGCACTGCTGGGCACCGCCGTGAACGACTCCGGCGCCATCGTGGGCGGCATCACGCTCATGGTGCTGGCGATGGCGCTGGCGGTGCTGGCGCTCGAACCCGAGTGGGCGGCGGTCGAGCCGGCGTCCGCCGACGGCCGCAGGGACCATGTCGAGGTTCCGCCCGAAGCGGGTCCGGCGCCCCGGCGCCGACGGGAGCCCGAACCAGAACCGGTGCCGCGCGCCGGGGGTCGGGCTTCGTGAAGAGCGACGCCGACACGGTCCCGCGCTCAGCCCACTGGCTGGTGGGCGCCCTGCTCGCCCTGCTGCTGGTGCCCGGGCTCATCGGGTTCGACGCCTGGCCGCTCACCGGCTGGCGCCTGTTCTCGCTGGCGCGGGACGAGACCCAGACCCGCTGGGTCATCGAGGCGGTCGACGACGACGGGTCGGCCCGGATCGTCGACCTCGAGGACCTGCCGTTGCGCTACCGGCACGCCGAGTGGCCGATGTCGGATCTGGCGGGCGCCTCGACCGAGCGGCGCCAGGCTGTCTGCGAGGCCTTGTTGGGCGCGGTGGTCGACGTCGAGCCCACGACCGCCGAGCTGCACATCGCCCGCGACCGAGCCCGCCTGGAAGAGCGCGACGGCGAGTGGACGGCGATCGACGACCTGGAGGTCGTCCACACCTGCCGCCCCGCCGACTTGGTGGCGAGCGCGTGACGCGGGTGCGCCGCTGGCTCGACGATGCGTTGTGGGGACCGGAGACCGCCTCGCGTCTGGTGATCGTGCACGTCGGGCTGTCGGCGCTGATCGGCCTGCGGATCGTGCTCGGCTCGTACCGCCAGCTGGCCGACACGCCCGCCGCGCTGGTCGACCCGGTGCCGCTGCTGGGCTGGTTGGACCGAATGCCCTCGGCCGAAGCGTTCGTGGCCATCCAAGTGGTCGGCGGCGTTGCGGCCCTGGCCGCCGTGTTGCGCACGCGTCCTCGCCTCGCGTTCGCCGTCGCCTGGCTGTGCTATCTCGTGCTGGCAGGGCTGCGGGGCAGCCGGGGCAAGGTGCTGCACAACGACCTGCTGCTGCTCTGGGCGTCGGCGCCGTTCCTGCTGGCCCCCGTGGGCCGAGCGGTCGATGTGCGCGACCGGATCGCGCGCCGGGGGTACGGCTGGCCGATCCGGGTGGCCATGGTCATCACCGCCCTCGTCTACTTCTTCGCCGGCTACCACAAGCTGCGGCGGTCGGGGATCGACTGGGTGCTGGGCGACAACATGCGCTACGTGCTGCTGTGGGGCCCGAGCATCGGCCACGCCGCATGGGAGAGCATGGCCCGCTGGGTGGGCGAGCACCTGTGGGTGGCCAAGGCGTCGGGGGCGTTCATCCTCGGGCTGGAGATCACCTTCCCGGTGGTGTTGGTCGTGCGGCGGCTGCAGGCGTGGTACGCGCTGGCGGCGGTGTTCCTGCACGTGACCACGTGGTTCGTCCTGGGGCTCGACTACTGGGCGTGGGCGGCCACCGTCGTCCTGTTGTTCATCGACTGGCCGGCGGCCGTCGACCGGTTGCGGTCCTGGCGGCTCGCACGCCGGGGCGTCAGGGCCAGGGACGCCGGCACGGTGCCGGTCCCGGGGGCCTGAGGTGGTCGTCGGCGCGTTCGTGGTGGGGCTGGTGGCCGCGGCGGCGCTGTGGGTCCTGTCGGCCGGTGCATTCGGCGGCCCGGTGTTCCAGCGCGAGAACTTCCGGGGCCGGGCCCTGCCGACTGGGGTCGGCATCATCGTCGCCCTGGTGGTCCTCGCGACCGACGCCGTGGTGGCGGTGGTCGTCGCCGCGGGCGCCGATCCCGATGCTGCCGCGGTCGAGGGCCTGCGGCTGACGACGTTCACGGCCCTCGGGTTCGGCCTGCTGGGCCTGCTCGACGACCTGGGTGGGGCGGGGGAGAGCGGGGGGTTCGCCGCCCACCTGCGCGCCCTGGCCGGGGGCCGGCTCACCACGGGGGCCATGAAGCTGTTCGGCGGCGCGGCCGTGGCGGTCGTCGTGGTAGCCACCCGCGAGCCCGACTCGCTCGGCCGGGTGCTGGTCGATGGGGCGCTGGTGGCGCTGGCCGCCAACCTCGGGAACCTGTTCGACCGGGCGCCGGGCCGCACGATCAAGGTGGCGCTGGTGACGTTCGTCGTGCTCGTGCTGGCAGTGGGGGCGGAGCCCGAGCTGGCGGGCGTGGCCCTGGCCGTCGGGGCGGGCGCCGGGCTGCTGACCGCCGATCTCGGGGAACGGCTCATGCTGGGCGACGCCGGGGCCAACGTGCTGGGGGCCGCGCTCGGCCTCGGCGTGGTGCTCACCTGCTCGCCCGGTGTGCGCACGGTCGTGCTGGGGGTGGTCGCCGCGCTCAACCTGGTCAGCGAGCGGGTGTCTTTCAGCCGGGTGATCGCCGCGACGCCGCCGCTGGATGCCGCCGACCGCTGGGGCCGCCTGCCGTACTAGCGGCCGGCGGCGGTCGGCTACGCCGCGCCCTCTTCGAGGGTGTCGCGGACAGCGGCCTCCAGCTCGGCGTAGCCGACTCCCTGCTCCGCGAGGATGGTGGCCGCAACGCCCTTGTCCTCCCGGCGCAGCGCCAGGACGATGTGCTCGCAGCCGATGTAGTTGTGCCCCAGCCGGAGAGCCTCGCGCAGGGTCAGCTCGAGGATCTTCTTGGCGCGGGCCGAGAACGGGATGTGACCGCGCACGGGTGCCGTGCCCGGCGGCACCCGCTCGTCGACCAGGCGCTCGATGGTGACGCCGTCCACGCCGAGCCGGGCGAGGGCCTTCACTGCGACGTTGCCCCGGGCGGTGGTGTCGAAGAGCCCGAGCAGCAGGTGCTCGGTATCGATCGACGGGTGGCGGCGGTCGCGGGCCGCGGTCTGCGCGGCGATGACGGCCGCCCGTGCCCGGGGGGTGAAGCGCTGGAACCGGCCTTCCGTCAGCCCTGCCACCAGTCGGCCGAGCAGTCCGCCGTGGCGCTGCTGGGCGGCCTGGCGAGTCACGCCCAGGGCGTCGCCGATCAGAGTCCACGAGCAGCCCTGGTCGCGGGCTTCCTTGACGAAGTGGTCCAGGAGCTCGTCGCCCAGCGCCTCGATCTGGTCCTTGAGGGTGGCCGCCGCGGACACGCGGGCTAGCGGATCATCCTCGCCGGCCAGCTCCACGGCGGTGATGAGCTCGTTGAGATCCATGGCCGTCAACCTAGCGTTGACACCAGCCGGTGTGTCAACTCAAGCTTGACACCCTGGCATCCGCGGGACCGGAAGCCCGCCGAGTTAGGCTGTGAGCCCGTGACAAAGCACATCTTCGTCACGGGCGGTGTCGCCAGCTCCCTCGGCAAGGGCATCACCGGCTCGTCTCTGGGTCGTCTCCTGAAATCTCGTGGCCTCCGGGTCACGATGCAGAAGCTCGACCCCTACATCAACGTCGATCCCGGCACGATGAACCCGTTCGAGCACGGCGAGGTGTTCGTGACCGACGACGGCGGCGAGACCGACCTCGACCTCGGGCACTACGAGCGCTTCATCGACGAGCCCCTGTCGCGCGGCAGCAACGCCACCACCGGTTCCATCTACTCGGCGGTGCTGGCGGCCGAGCGGCGCGGCGACTATCTGGGCAAGACCGTCCAGGTCATCCCCCACATCACCGACGAGATCAAGCGGCGCATCAACCTGCTGGTCGGCGACGACGTCGACGTCGTCATCACCGAGATCGGCGGCACGGTCGGCGACATCGAGATCCTGCCGTTCCTCGAGGCGATCCGGCAGTTCCGCCTCGACGTCGGGCGCAACAATGTGGCGTTCGTGCACGTCACGCTGGTGCCGTTCATCGGCCCGTCCGGCGAGCAGAAGACCAAGCCCACGCAGCACTCGGTTACGGAGCTGCGGGCGCGGGGCATCCAGCCCGACGTCATCGTGTGCCGGAGCGAGCGGCCGCTCAGCGACGCGCTCAAGCAGAAGATCTCCCGGCTGTGCGACGTTCCCACCCAGGCGGTGGTCAACGCCGCCGACGCCGCCAACATCTACGAGGTGCCGTTGGTCCTGCACGAGGAGGGCTTCGACGGCTACCTGTGCGACCTGCTCGGCTTCGATCAGGAGCCCGACCTGTCGGAGTGGGAGCGGCTCGTCGAGCGGGTCGGCGCCGCCACCGAGACGATCCGGGTGGGGATCATCGGCAAGTACGTGAGCCTGCCCGACGCCTACCTGTCGGTGGTGGAGGCGCTCAAGCACGGCGGCTTCCACCACGGGACGCACATCGAGATCGACTGGATCCAGGCCGAGGAGGTCGAGGGCCTGCTGGCCGAGGGCCGGCTGCGCGAGCTCGACGGCATCGTGATCCCGGGTGGCTTCGGCGAGCGGGGCAGCGAGGGCAAGATCATGGCCGCCGGCTACGCGCGCGAGCACGGCATCCCCTGCCTCGGGCTCTGCCTCGGGTTGCAGATGATGACGATCGAGTTCGCCCGCAACGTGCTCGGCCTCACCGGCGCCAACTCCACCGAGTTCGACCCCGCCACGCCGCACCCGGTGATCGACCTGATGGACAGCCAGCGCGACGTCACCGACAAGGGCGGCACCATGCGGCTGGGGGCCTATGTCGCCGAGCTGGTGCCCGGGTCCCAGGTGGCCCAGGCGTACGGCAAGACCGTCGTGTCCGAGCGCCACCGGCACCGCTACGAGTTCAACCCCCGCTACCGGGGCAAGTTCGAGGGCACCGACCTGGTGTTCTCGGGCTTCTCGCCCGACGGGCGGCTGGTCGAGTTCATCGAGCTGCGGGGCCATCCGTTCTGGGTCGGTACCCAGGCCCATCCCGAGCTCAAGAGCCGTCCGACCCGGCCGGCGCCGCTGTTCCGCGAGTTCGTGCGGGCCGCGCTGGAGCGGGCCGAGGGCCGGCGGCCGCACCTGTTCCCCGTCGACGAGCGTGACACGCTGCGCTCGGCCGCCTCCTGAGCGTCTGTCACCGTCTTGACGTTTCACATCGTGGGCGAGCGCGTCGCCTGGCAGGGGCGGCGCATGGGCGTGGTCATCGCCGAGGTCGAGGGGCCCGGCGGCGACCGGTTCGAGCGGGAGATCATCCACCATCCCGGTGCCGTGGCGGTGCTGCCGCTGCACGACGACGGCACGGTGACGCTGGTGCACCAGTACCGGGTGGCCGTCGGCTCGGACGTGTGGGAGGTGCCGGCCGGCCTCCGCGACATCGCCGACGAGCCCACCGAGGAGACGGCCCGGCGCGAGCTGGCCGAGGAGGTCGGGCTGCGGGCCGGGCGCCTCGAGCGGCTGGCGATGTTCCACAACTCCGTCGGGTTCTCCGACGAGGCGGTGGTGATCTACCTGGCCCGCGATCTGAGCGCCGTGGCCGACGACCGCCAGGGCGTGGAGGAGGAGCACATGCGGGTCGAGCGGATGCCGCTGGACGCCGCGTTGGCGATGGTCGACGACGGCCGCATCACCGACGCGAAGACGGTGATCGCGCTGCTCACGCTGTCCCGGCGGAGCATGTGAGCCGTTCTGTCGGACCTCACCCGCGATACGAACGGGGAGCGCTGACAGAACGATAGATCAGCCGCAGCCGCAGGCCCCGCCGCAGCACCCGCCACCCGCCGTGGGAGCTGACGCCGACGCTCGGCCGCCGACCGCCACCAGCGGCAGCAGCTTCACCGTGTCGCGGTGGCCCTGGGGGCACGGCGCGAGTGTGTCCGACTCGGCCATCGACCGGCGGAGCTCGAACGTGTCGCCGCAGCTGCGGCAGCGGTAGTCGTAGAGCGGCACGGGTGCAACGTTAACGTCGGCGGGCGCCGTACGGTGAACCCGGCATGCCCGCCAGCACCGATATCGCCGACATCGCCGAGGATGCCGAGCTCCTGCCCCTCGACGTCGAGGAGTGGCTGTCGTGGTTGGCGACCGAGAGGGGCCGGGCACGGTCCACGCTGGAGGCCTACCGCCGCGACACCCGGCGCTGGTGCCGCTGGCTGCGGGCCCGGGGGCTGGCGCTCGACACGGTGCGGGAGGCCGACGTCGAGGCGTACGTCGGCCACCTCCGGCAGGCGGGACTGGCGCCCGCCACCGTGGCCCGGGCGGTGGTGGCGGCCCGGTCGCTGCACCGGTTCCTGGCCGACGAGGGACGGCTCCCGAACGACGCCGGCGCCGACCTGGAGGCGCCCCGGGTCCCCGCCGGGCTGCCCAAGGCGCTGTCCGAGCCCGAGGTCGAGGCCCTCCTCGGCGCGGTGGTGGGGGACGACGCCGTGGCGCGGCGCGACCGGGCGATCCTCGAGGTCCTGTACGGGACCGGGCTTCGGATCTCGGAGCTGGTGGGGCTGCGCCTCGGCGACCTCGACCTCGAGTCGGCGCTGCTGCGGGCGTTCGGCAAGGGTTCGAAGGAGCGGGTCGTGCCGGTCGGCCGCCACGCCATCGCCGCCCTCACGGACTGGCTGGGGCCGGGCGGCCGTCCGGCGCTGGCACCGCACCAGTGGAAGCGCCGGGGCGACGCCGACGCCGTGTTCCTCAACCGGCGGGGCGGCCGCCTGACCCGCCAGGGGGCGTGGCTGGTCGTGACGCGCTGGGGACGGGTTGCCGGGCTCGACGGCAAGCTCACGCCGCACGTGCTGCGGCACTCGTGCGCCACCCACATGCTGGACCACGGGGCCGACATCCGGGCGGTGCAGGAGATGCTGGGCCACGCCTCGGTCAGCACCACGCAGGTGTACACGAAGGTCTCGACCGAGCGGCTGTTCGCCGCCTATCGGGCCGCCCATCCCCGGGCGGTACGCTGAATCTCGATGGTCGCGACACCCTCCTCGATGCTGCCGTTGGGGACCCGGGCGCCCGACTTCCAGCTCCCGGCCCCGGACGGGTCGCTCCACGGAACCGCCGACGTCGCCGATGCCGCCGGCCTGCTGGTCGCCTTCCTGTGCAACCACTGCCCCTACGTGCAGCATGTCGCCGACGGCCTCGGCCGCCTGGCCGCCGGGTGGCTGGACGACGGTGTGGCCGTCATCGGCATCAACCCCAACGACGTCGGCGCGTACCCCGAGGATGCCCCCGAGCGGATGCCGGCGTTCGCCGCCCGGCACGGCTGGACGTTCCCGTACCTCTACGACGAGACGCAGCAGGTCGCCGCCGCCTACGGGGCTGCCTGCACGCCCGACTTCTTCCTGTTCGACCGCGACCGGGCGCTGGCCTACCGGGGCCAGATGGACGGCAGCCGCCCGTCCAACGGCGTGCCCGTGACCGGCGCCGACCTCGACGCCGCCGTGCGGGCCGTGCTGGCCGGCGAACCGGCGCCGTCCGACCAGCGGCCCAGCGTCGGTTGCAGCATCAAGTGGCGACC
>DASQUK010000180.1:0-3135 GCA_035641315.1 Acidimicrobiales bacterium
CCTGGGCGAGCAGGTTGCGGTCGACTCGGGCTCGTTCCTCGGCCGCGGCCAGCTCGGCCACGGCAGACGCCCTTGCGCGCTCGGTTGAGACGAGCAGTGCGGACTCGATGGCCGCCGCTGCGAACGCGGCCAGGGTGACGACCAGGCGCTCGTCCTCTGCGTTGAACTCGCCGCCACCGCGCTTTTCGGCGAGATAGAGATTGCCGAACCGGCGAGGCCCGCGCCGTACCGGCACGCCGAGGAAGCTGCGCATGGGTGGGTGGTGGGGTGGGAACCCGCGGGCGCGGGGGTCAGCGGTCAGGTCGGCGAGACGCCCCAGGCGTGCGAGCAGCGCGATCTCGAGCAACTACGAGAAGTCGGCTATAGCGACGAAGACATCCTCCACATCGTGGAGGTGACCGCGATCTTCAACTACAACGTCCGGCTCGCCACCGCAACCGGTTTGTTCCCCAACGTCGAGTATCACCACCTCGGCCGGACGCCCGCGGTCTGAACTCACCAGCGGTCGTCCGGCCGGATTGTCCGCACCGCATCGACACCGGTGTCACTATGAGCTGCGGGGCGTGAGGTCCTGTCCCACGCCACGGGCGCAAGGTCGGCGGGCGGCGTGGCGGCCCGAGCCGGCACCGACTGGAGGGACCTTCGGCCCCCTCGGCCTGGGGCGAACGGCGGTGCCGCCGGAACGCAGAGGGGTGAAAGCTGGATGGCAACTGATGAAAGGGGGCCGCCATGAAACGCACACTCCTGATGCCGTGTCTGGTCGCGGTCGGATTGGCCTTCGTCGTCCTCCTCGCCGCCGGCGTGGAGGCAGGGACGCTCCTGATCGCGGTCGCCGCCCTCGCCTGCTCGCTGATGATGCTGCTCATGATGGGCGGCATGTTCCAGATGGCTCGGCACCACGGCAGGCAACAGGCCAGCGACGGGTCGCCACAAGAGGACGCGGCTGCACGTTCGTGAAACGTGGACGGCCGTCGGGCGTCGCCCAACGGCCGGTCGAGCCGTAGGGCCCGCAAGGTCGTCAGCATCAGATCCGTCGGCGTGACGACATGGTTGGTGCTGCGCGAGTAAGGGGCATCGACGTCGCTCACGCCGTGCAGCGTGGAGGTCGTCCTTGCGGCGCCGGTAGAGGGCGACCGGTCCACGCTCGACGGAGAGGGACAGCCATGAACACGGCAATGAGTGAGGACGTGATCGGCTTGGCTGAGGAAGGGGCGGTCGACCCGGCCATCTCGGGCAGGAAGGCGGCGACACTGGCTGCGCTGGCCGCTGGGGGGCCTTCCGGTGCCGCCCGGCTTCGTGGTCACGACGGCGGCGTGAGCGCGTTCTCGCGACGGTCGACGATGACGCGGAGGACCGTGGCAGGGATGAGTTTCACCGAAGCCACCCGGGCGATCGAGCGACTCTTCAAGGCCTGATCCGCGGTCCCAGCGACCGATGGCGACGATCCAATGCGGGTCACCGCTGAGCGGGATCGACCCCGGCGCCGGGTCGGTTGATGCCGGCCTCGTAGGCGAAGATCACGGCTTGCACGCGGTCGCGCAGGTCGAGCTTCATCAGGATCCGCCTCACGTGGGTTCTGACGGTCGATTCCTCGACGGTGAGCGCGGCGGCGATCTCGGCGTTGGACAGGCCGCGAGCGAGGAGCTCGAGGACCGCGCGTTCGCGGGGTGTGAGCGTCGCGAGCTTGGTGTTGGCCGCCAGCTCAGGGGTGGGCTGTGGGCCATGCGGTCGATCACCCGCCGGGTGACCGAGGGGGACAGCAGGGAGTCGCCGGCCGCGATGGTGTGTACGGCCGCGATGAGTTCCTCGGGTCGGGTGCGCTTGAGCAGGAAGCCGGAGGCACCAGCGCGCAGGCTGGGGAAGATGTAGTCGTCCTGCTCGAAGGTGGTCAGGATCAGGACTCGGCTGGCGGGGGCCACGCGTGTCAGCTCGCGGGTGGCGGCGATCCCGTCGAGGTCGGGCATACGCACGTCCATCAGGACGACGTCTGGCGCCAGTCGAGGAGCTTGCTCGACGGCTTGGCGGCCGGTCGACGCTTCGCCGGCGATCTCGATGGAGGGGTCGTTGGCGAGAAGCTCCCGGAGGCCGGCACGCATGAGGTCGTCGTCGTCGACGATCAGCACGCGAGTCATCGGGTGCAGGCGTCGTAGGGGAGGCATGCACGGACACGGAAGGCACCGTTGGCGCGTCCGGCGTCAAGGCTGCCGCCCACCAGGGCGGCGCGCTCGCGCATGCCGACGAGTCCGTGTCCGCTCCCGGGCGCGGCGGCGCCGTTGTCGAACACCGGATTGACGACGGTGACGTCCAGCGCGTCGGCTCCGAACGCCAGGTCGATGCTGACGGTCCCGGTGCCGTGGCGAGACGCGTTGGTGAGTGCCTCCTGAAGGATCCGGTAGGCCGCCTGGTCGACGCTGCTCGTGAGCAATCGTTGTGTTCCGCACGTACGCACCCTCACCGCGAGACCGGCCGACGTGTGGTGCGAGACGAGCGAGTTGACCGAGGCCAGGCCGGGTGGTGCCTCGGTGGGCTCGGCCGGCGTGGTGTCGTCCCGGAGGGCGGCCACGATCTTGTCGATCTCGTCGACGGTGTCGCGGGCCACCTCCTCGATCGCTTCGAGCGCTTGCAGCGAGCGATCGGGATCCTCGCGGTGGCCCAAGCGGGCGGCGCCGGCACGGACGGCGATCACGTTGATGGCGTGGCCGGCCGAGTCGTGGAGGTCGCGCGCGATCCGCATCCGCTCCTCCGCGACGGCCAGCCGTCCTTCGCGCTCAGCGTCCTGCTCGGCCCGCCTCGCGCGCTCGGCGAGGGCCGCCATCCGCTCGCGCCGGAGGCGGAAGCGGTCGCCGATCACCCACGCGCCGCCCCAAAGCAGGATGCCGAGCAGTGGCGCCGCGCCGGGACCGTCGTCGTTGCCGATCGTGACCGCGCCGAAATGGAGCAGGTAGAAGAGCACCACCACCGCGGCCGTGAGCCGGCGGCCGCCGCGGGTCTCCGCCGGGTGGAGCCCGAGGAAGAAGAGCGCGAGGGTGGGGCCGAGCGGTGGCCCCGGCGGGTAGCCGCTCGCGCTGAGCACGACGACGGCGATTGCGCTGGCGGCGAAGACGCCGAGCGGGAACCGGCGACGGAGGACGAGAG
>DASQUK010000181.1:0-4553 GCA_035641315.1 Acidimicrobiales bacterium
TCCGCTTGGTCGACACCGCAGGCATGCGCCGGCGCTCGAAGATCGACGAGGGTACCGAGTACTACTCGCTGGTGCGGGCGCTGCAGGCCATCGACGACGCCGACGTGGCGCTGATGGTCATCGACGCCACCGAGGGGGTCACCGGGCAGGACCAGCGCCTGGCCGAGCGCATCGACGCCGCCGGCTGCCCGATCGTGCTGCTGCTCAACAAATGGGAGCTGCTCGACACCGACCAGCGGGCCGAGCTGCGCTGGCAGGTGGGCGACAAGCTGCGCTTCATCGGCGACGCCCCCGTGCTGCCGATCACGGCGCTGACCGGGCGCGGTGTGCACAAGCTGTTCCCCGCCCTGGCCCGCAGCGTCGACG
The DNA here is from genome assembly GCA_035641315.1 of Acidimicrobiales bacterium. Taxonomy (GTDB): domain Bacteria; phylum Actinomycetota; class Acidimicrobiia; order Acidimicrobiales; family VFJN01; genus DASQUK01. The sequence goes on from DASQUK010000181.1 coordinate 367, forward strand.
CCTACCACCGGCGCATCCCCACCGGCCGGGTCAACGCCGTGATCCAGGAGGCCCAGCAGGCGCAGCCCGCCCCCGGCGGGGCGCGGGTCCTCTACGCCACGCAGGGCGCCGCCGAGCCGCCCACCTTCACGCTGTTCGCCAACCGCGAGCTGCCCCGCACCTACCTGCGCTACCTCGAGCGCAAGCTGCGGGAGGCGTTCGACCTCGGCGCCACCCCGGTGAAGCTGCGGGTCCGCCGCCGCTGATCGCTCCGCCTCGGAGCGTCACGCGACCGCCACACAGCCTGCCCTCCCCACCGGTAGCATCGTGCCCTACATGAAGCCGATCCTCGCCCTCGTGGCGGTCTCTTCCCTGGTAGCGGCCATCGTGTGGGCTCGGTCGACGCGCCGCCTCCATGTGGTGTGGAAGCGGGTCGAAAATGAACGGGGGCCCGACGCCGACGTCACGGTGTTGGCGCGGTCGGCCTTCCGCAAGGACCTCCACACCACCTGCCTGTACGCGGTGCTCGCCATCGCCGCCACCGGCGTCGTGGCGGCCGGGGAGGACATCCCGAGCCTGCTGTTCGTCCTGATCCTGGTCCCCGTGGCGCTGTCGGTCGCGTTCGGGCGCGACTTCGCCAGCGAGGCCCGGCTGGCCGAGGACCGGTCCAGCATCGAGCGCAGGGCCGAGGAGGTGCTCAGCCAGGAGGAGCTGGCCCCCAAGCGCTGGGCCGCCCGGCTGGCGCCGGAGGACCTGCCCGAGTTCACGGGCTTCGAGCTCGGCCGCGTCTACCAGGCGGGCACGGGCGTGATGGCGGGCGACTTCTACGACGTCTTCCAGGTCGCACCGTCGCGCCTCGCGGCCGTCATCGGCGACGTGACCGGCCGGGGGATCGAGGCGTCGATCACCGCCTTCCAGGCCAAGTACCTACTGCGGGTGTTCCTGCGGCAGTACCGCGACCCGGCGCAGGCGCTCGAGGAGCTCAACACCCAGGTGCTCGCCCCCGAGCGCACCGAGGAGTTCATCTCGCTCGTCGTCGTCGTGTTCGACACCGACGCCGGCACGCTGCGCTTCGCCTCGGCCGGCCACCCGGCGGCCTGGCTGTGGCACGACCGTGACGTCCGCCCGCTGCGCTCGACGGGGCCGCTGCTCATGCTCGATCCCCGCGGGCGCTACCACAGCCGCGAGATCCCCCTCGACGCCGGCGACCTGTTGCTGCTGTACACCGACGGGCTGGCCGAGGTACGCAACGGCGAGCAGATCTTCGGCGAGGAGCGCATCGCCAACTCGCTGCGCCGGGACCCCGGCGTGGCGGCGGGCGTGCTGTGCAAGAACCTGCTGGAGGCGGCGCGGGACTTCGCCTCCGAGGCGATGGACGACGACGTGGCGGTGCTGGCGATCCGTCGCACGTGACAGGGTGGTTGACGTGAGCGAGCGTCCCGACCCGCACGCCGAGCTGGCCCGGCTGACCGAGCGGGCGCTGGCGGGCAACCTCGCCAAGGTCGGGAACAAGCTCGCGGCGCAGGGCAAGCTGTTCGTGCGCGACCGGCTGGCGCTGCTGCTCGACAAGGACTCGTTCGTCGAGGACGGGCTGCTGGCCAACAACCGGGCCGACGACCTGCCCGCCGACGGCGTGGTCACCGGCGTGGGACGGGTCGACGGGCGGCCGGTGTCCCTCATGGCCAACGACCCGACCGTGAAGGCGGGGTCGTGGGGCGCCCGCACCGTCGAGAAGATCGTGCGGCTCACCGAGCATGCCCTGCGCCACGAGCTGCCGGTGTTCTGGCTGGTCGACTCGGCCGGCGCCCGGATCACCGACCAGGTGGAGCTGTTCCCCGGCCGGCGGGGAGCGGGCCGGATCTTCTACAACCAGGTGCGGCTGTCGGGGCGGGTGCCGCAGATCTGCTGCCTGTTCGGACCGTCGGCGGCCGGCGGCGCCTACATCCCCAGCTTCTGCGACGTTGTGTTCATGGTCGAGGGCAACGCGTCGATGTACCTGGGTTCGCCGCGCATGGCCGAGATGGTCATCGGCGAGATCACCTCACTGGAGGAGATGGGTGGCGCCCGGATGCACGCCACGGTCTCGGGCTGCGGCGACAACCTGGCGGCCGACGACCAGGACGCGCTCGACCAGGCCCGGGCCTGGTTCAGCTACTTCCCCCAGAGCTGGCGCCAGCCGCCGCCCCAGTACGAGCCCAGCGAACCCGCCCGGGCTTTGACGGCGGGGGTGGTGCCGGCCGAGGAGCACCTCGCCTACGACATGCACGACCTCATCGACGGGCTGGTGGACGCCGAATCGTTCTTCGAGCGGATGCCGCTGTTCGCCCCCGAGGTCATCACCGGGCTGGCGCTGCTCGACGGCCGCCCGGTCGGCATCGTGGCCAACAACCCGGTGCAGAAGGGCGGCGTGCTGTTCGTCGACTCGGCCGACAAGGCGGCCCGGTTCGTGTGGCTGTGCGACGCCTTCAACATCCCGCTGCTGTTCCTGGCCGACGTCCCCGGGTTCATGATCGGCACCGAGGTCGAGCGCCAGGGGATCATCCGCCACGGCGCCAAGATGGTCACGGCCGTCAGCGAGGCCACGGTCCCCAAGCTGTCGGTCATCGTGCGCAAGGCCTACGGGGCCGGCCTCTACGCCATGTCGGGCCCGGCGTTCGAGCCCGAGGCCGCATTGGCGCTGCCCACCGCCAAGATCGCCGTGATGGGGCCCGAGGCCGCCGTCAACGCCGTGTTCGCCAACAAGATCGCCGCCATCGACGACGAGGCCGAGCGGGCCGCGTTCGTGGACGAGCAGCGGGTGCTGTACGAGACCGACGTCGACCTCTACCGGCTGGCGTCGGAGCTGGTCGTGGACGCGGTGGTGGACTTCGCCGACCTGCGAGCCGAGTGCATCCGCCGGCTGGAGATGGCCGCCGCCAAGGACCGGTCGTTCAGCGAGCGCCACCACGGAGTCCCGCCGGTATGACGGGCGTCGGCGCCGGTGGCGCGGGCGGGCTTCCGGCTCTACCGCCCGTGATCGCGGTCCGCGAGGTGGGGCCACGGGACGGGCTGCAGCCCGAGGCGCCTGTGTCGGTCGGCGCCAGAGTCGAGCTGGTGACGGCGCTGGTCGGGGCCGGCGTGTCGACCGTCGAGGTGGCGGCGTTCGTGTCGCCCAGGGCGGTGCCGGCCATGGCGGGAGCGGCCGACGTGGTGGCGGGGCTTCCCCGGCCGGCGGCGCCGGCCGTCCGCTACGTGGCGCTGGTGCCCAACGTCAAGGGGGCGGAGCTGGCGGTGTCCGCCGGAGTCGACGCGCTGACGCTCACCGTGTCGGCCTCGGAGGCCTACAGCCAGCGCAACGTGAACATGTCGGTGGAGGAGTCCCTGGCCCAGGTGGAGGCCATCCGGGCGGCGATCGGCGGCGACCCGCCGATCGACACGGTCATCTCCTGCGCCTTCGGCTCGCCCTACGAGGGCGACCTCGATCCCGCCGTGGTGGCCGACCTCGGGCGGCGGGCGCTCGCCACGGGGTCGACGAGCCTCACCTACGCGGACACCACCGGCGTGGCCACACCCCGGCGGGTGCGGGACCTGCTGGCCGAGACCGGCACCGACGTCGGGCTGCATCTGCACGACACCCGGGGCACGGCGCTGGTCAACGCCTACACCGCGCTGGAGGCGGGCGTGACCCGCTTCGACACCGCCGTCGGCGGCCTGGGCGGATCGCCGTTCGCCGCCGGTGCCGGGGGCAACCTGGCCACCGAGGACCTGGTGCACCTGTGCGACGACCTCGGCATCGCCACGGGGATCGACCTGGAAGCCCTTCTGGCCGTGTCCTCCCGGGTGGCCGAGATGGTGGGCCACCCCGTACCGTCGCGGGTCGCCGCCGCCGGTCCCCGGTCCCGACTCCAGCCGGGGTGAGCGGCCGGCGTCACAATGCCCTGGTGCGAGACCTGTAGCCGCTTCCTAAACCCCAACACCCTGCACGCCGACGGCACCTGCCCATCCTGCGGTCGCCAGGTGGCGGAGCCTGCGGCCCGGGAGGCGGCGACCCGGCAGAAGGCGCCGTGGCACTTCAAGCTGCTGGTGCTGGCCACGGTGGTCTACCTGGGGTGGCGGTTCGTCGGGCTCATCGAGTGGGTCGTCGGCCGGTTCTGACTGGCGGACGTTCACCCAGCGGCCGATCGTCATCATCCGTCCGTCATCGGGAGTTGGCGGGCCGTTCGCCGGCC
>DASQUK010000182.1:0-10640 GCA_035641315.1 Acidimicrobiales bacterium
GGCGTCGACGAGCAGGTCGGCCTTCTCGGACAGGCCGACGTCATCGAGCGGATGGACCTGCCACGTCGACGACCACTCGGCCTCGACCACCGGCGTCGGCGCCAGGTCGAGCGGCGGACCGGCGACCCGTCCGGAGGCTCGCGCCACCGCCGCTGCACCCGCGCCGGCGTCCCTGGCCGCGGCCTCGGTCAGGGTGGGCGTCGCCTGGAAGCCCCAGGAGGACCCGATGAGCGCCCGCACGCCGATGCCGGCGTTCTCGGTCTGCGTCAGGTCCTCGACCACGCGGTTGCGGGCCTCCATCGACTCGTGGCGGATGACCATCACCCGGGCGTCCGCGTAGCGGGCACCGGCGGCGAGCGCAGCTTCGACGGCGACGGTGGCGAGCTCGAGCATCGCCCGAGAGTACGGCCCCGCGGCAGCCCGCGGGAGCCGACGGGGCCCATAGGGTGTCCAGCCATGTCACGGTCCAGCCCGACCCCCGCCCGCCGCCCCTTGATGGCGTCGGCCTCCGGCCGACCGAGCAGTCCCCGCATCCCACCCCTGCCGCCCGATGAGCGCGACGAGCAGGCGAATGAGCTGCTGGCTCAGGTGGGGGCACCGGTGCGGGCGGCCGGCAACCTGTTCGCCACCCTGGTGCGCCACCCGGGCCTGTTCCGCCGCTGGCTGCCGTTCGGCGGCAAGCTCCTGGCGGGCCGGCTGCCCGACCGTGACCGCGAGCTGCTCATCCTGCGCACCGCCTGGCGCTGCCGGTCGGACTACGAGTGGATCCAGCACCAGTCCATCGCCCGCGACGCCGGCGTGACCGCCGCGGAGATCGAGCGGCTGCGGCTGGCCGACGCACCGGACGCACCGGGCTGGGCGGCGTTCGATGCCACGCTGGTGCGTGCCGCCGACGAGCTGCACGACGAGGGCTGCCTGTCCGACGCCACCTGGGCGGCACTGGCCGGGCGCTACGACGAGCGCCAGCTCATCGAGCTACCCATGCTGGTCGGCCACTACCACCTGCTGGCGTTCACGCTGAGCTCGCTGGGCGTCCAGCTCGAGTCGGACGATTCGGGCGCCGCCGGATGACCACCATCGCCCGCCTGGACGGGCGCACGGTCCTGGTCGCGGGTGCCGGCACGCAGCCGTCCGACGACCCCGACGCTCCCATCGGCAACGGCCGCGCCATCGCCGTGCTGGCCGCACGGGCCGGGGCGCTCGTCGTGTGCGCCGACCGCGACCGGTCGGCGGCGGAGGAGACCGCGGCGCTGATCGAACGGGAGGGCGGCGACGCCACCGTGGTGGTCGGCGACGTCACGTCCGCCGACGACTGCACCGCCATCGTCACCTGCGCGAGCGAGGCCGCCGGCGAAGCCCGTGGCGGGCCCGGCCGGCCCCTGGACGGCGTGGTGGTCAACGTCGGGATCGGCCGGGGCGCCGGCATGGCCGGCACGACACCCGAGGACTGGGACGCCACCATGGCCGTCAACCTCCGTGGCCACTTCCTCGTCGCCCGGGCCGCCCTGGAGGCAATGGGCGAGGGCGGGGCCATCGTGTTCATCGGCTCGGTCGCCGGCCTGCAGCCCGGCAGCCGGCTGCCGGCGTACGACGCTTCGAAAGCCGGCCTCATCGGCCTTGCCCGCCACGTCGCGCTCGAGGGCGCCCGCCGGGGCGTCCGGGCCAACGTGGTGGCCCCCGGACTGATCGACACGCCGCTCGGGCGGTTGGCGACCCGGGGGCGCCCGTCCCGGGCCCGCACGCCGGTGCCGCTGGGCCGGCAGGGCACTGCCTGGGAGGTCGGCGCGGTCGTGGTCTTCCTGCTGTCGGACGAGGCCAGCTACGTCACCGGCCAGGTCCTCGCCGTCGACGGCGGCCTCAGCCTGATCTGACCGGCGGCGGCCGCTGGCCGGTGGTGCCCCAGAAGATCTGACGGGCCACCGAGATGCGCACGTCAGGGCTGCGGATCCCCCACGACTCGAAGCTGTGCTGGTGGGCCGCCACGTTGGCGAGGGTGGCGACCAGCATGCCGGCCTGGGCCAGAGCGTCGACGCCGAGGTTGCGGCCCTCGGCCTGGATGCCCTCGATGGTCTCGGCCAATTGCACCGTGACGTTGTTGAGCAGCTTCAGGTGGATCCTGCGGAAGCGGCGGTCGCCCTCCTCGGCGCCCAGGTCGACCACCCGGATCACCGGGCGGTGCTGGTCCCAGAACGCGAAGAAGGCGTCGGTGAGCTCCAGCGCCGTGCGGTAGCCGGCCCTGCCCTTCCAGCTGCCCTCGCCCACGATGCGGACCAGGCGCTCGCTGTCGAGCGCCATCTCCTGGGCGAGCACCAGGATCGCGTCGTCCACGTCGGCGAAGTACTGGTAGAAGGTGGCGGGCGACGTGCCGGCCTCGCGGGCGATGTCGATCACCTTGAGCGCCCGGTACGAGCTGGTCCGCAACATGTCGGCGGTGCAGCGCAGCAGCCGGTCCCGGGTGGCCCGGCCCCGCCGCCCCGGCACGCGCCCGTCGGCCGCCCGCAGGTCGTCGGCAAGCGCCGATGCGGACGGTGGCGAGGCGCTGGCGGCCGCGGCGGTCACGGCACTACGGCTTCGACCAGCACTCGACGAGGTCGTCGACGGTGGTGAGCGTGGCCAGCAGGCTCAGCGTGTTGTCGATCATGGCGGCGGCGTAGTCGGCGGGGACGCCGCACACGGCGTCGCGGGGTAGCACGACGTCGTAGCCGTGGTTGACGGCGTCCATCACCAGGTTGGTGACGGCCACGTTGACGGAGACGCCCACCACGATGACCGTGTGCAGGTCGAGGTTGCGCAGGATCGGGTCGAGGTCCGTGCCGGCCATGGGGCCCAGCCCGTGGGTACGGGTGAGCACCAGGTCGTCGGGCTCGGCGCCGACCTCGGGGATCACAGCCGCCGCCACGCTGCCCCGGTCGAACCGCACGCCCGACTCGCGGGCGCCCGTGAACAGGCGGGCGTTGGTGTTGGTGGCCTTGCGGTCGGGCCGGTGAGAGAACGTGCAGTGCACCACCTGCACGCCGGCGGCACGCGCCGCCTTCACCAGGCGGGCGGCGGCCGGGATCATCGTGTCGCGGGCGGCCTCCGCCAGCTGCGGGAACACGCTGGGGTCGCCCAGGAGCCCGTTCTGGATCTCCGAGGTGACCACCGCGGCGCGCCAGGGAGTCACGAGCGAAGCCAGGTCCACAGCCATGACCGGACAGTATCTGACGCCGTGTCACTGCGCGGCGGGGTACGGTCGCCGCACCATGACGACACGCCTGCACTCCGTGGTCTTCGACGCCGCCGATCCCTCGGCCCTGGCCCGGTTCTGGGCGGTGGCGACCGGGTGGCCGATCACCTACGAGCAGCCCGATGAAGTCGTGGTCGAGCCGCCCGAGGACGACACCGGCGCGCCCACCGAGCCCGGCCTGCCGCTCGTGTTCGGGCTGGTCGACGACCCCAAGATCGGCAAGAACCGGGTGCACCTCGACCTCAACAGCCGCTCCGGCGACGAACAGCGCGAGATCGTCGAGCGGCTGTTGGCCCACGGCGCGACACCGGCCGACATCGGGCAGGAGGACGTGGGCTGGGTGGTGCTGGCCGACCCCGAGGGCAACGAGCTGTGCGTGCTCTATCCCCGCGACGACTATGTGGCAGCCGGCGCGGTGGCGGCGATCGTCCTCGACACACCCGACCCCGGTGCCCTGGCCCCGTTCTGGACCGAGGCCGCCGGGTGGGTCGTGGTCGGCGGCGACGACAGCTACGCCTCGCTGGCCCGGCCGGACGGCGCGGGCCCACGGCTCGAGCTCATCCGCGTGTCCGAGCCCAAGGTGGTCAAGAACCGGGTGCACCTCGACGTCGCCCCCTACGCCGCCGACGACCAGGCGGCCGACGTGTCCCGGCTCCGCGACCTGGGCGCAACCCCGGCCGACGTCGGGCAGGGCGAGCAGACCTGGGTGGTGCTGGCCGATCCCCACGGGAACGAGTTCTGCGTCCTCAGCCCGCGGGACTGAGGGACCGGCGGCCGGCCCCGTCCGCGATGATGCCCGAATGCGCTACACGCTCCGGCTGGCCGACACTGCCCTCCGGCTCCCGCACAAGCGGGCCCAGGCGCTGCTGGCCCGCGATTACCTGAGCTGGGTGCGGCTCGAGTTCCTCGGCGCGGCGTCGCGCCTCGGTCTGCTGGCCGAATTGGTCACCCCTCATACGACGGCCGAGCTGGCGGGGCGTCTGGGTGTTACGGAGGCCGCCCTGTTCGAGGCGTTCCTCGAGGTCGGACGCACCGCTGGCGAGCTGGGTCGCACGGATGGCCGGTGGGTGCTGCGCGGCAGCCGGGCCAAGGCGTTGGCCGATCCGGCGGTGGACGGCCTGGCCGGCATCTCGGAGGAGCTGACCTTCTACGACGCCGATGTCTACGACGCCGCGGTCCGGCGGCTGCGGGGCGAGGCGCCCGGCGACTACCTACCCGAGCACGCGGCGGTGGTCGCCCGGGCATCGCGGGCCGCCGAGCCGTTGCTGCGGGCGCTGCTCCACCGCCTGGTCCAGGAGCGCCAGCCCCAGCGGGTGCTCGAGGTGGGTTGCGGGAGTGGCGTCAATCTGCGCCACGTCGGCGAGTCGTGCACCACGGTCACCGGTTGCGGCATCGAGGTCGAGCCCGAGGTGGTCGCCCTGGCCAAGGCCAACCTCGCGGCCTGGGACCTCGACAGCCGATTCGAGGTGCGGGAGGCGGACGTCGGCGACCTTCCCGACGACCTGGCCGGTCCGTGGGACCTGGTGGTGCTGGCGCAGAACATCTACTACTTCGCCCCGGCCGACCGGCCCCCGCTGCTGGCCCGGCTGCGGGCGCTGGCGCCGCAGGGCGCGGTGGTGATCGCGACGGCCGTCGCCGGGCTGGGAGACCCCGTCGCCGCCAACCTCGACCTGGTGCTGCGGTCGACGGCCGGGACCTACGCCCTGCCGACGGCGCAGGAGCTGCGGGCCGACCTGTCGGCGGCCGGGTTCACGACGATCGACGAGCGGCGGTTGGCACCGTTCCAGCCGCTGCGGGCGTTCGTGGCCGCCTGACCCGCGAAACGAGGCGCTGTCCGACCTGCTGGGCTCGCTGAAGTCCCGGGCGGGGTCGTTCTTCGGCGGCAAGTAGCGCGTCAGAAACGCACCATGAACTGTTCGCGGAGAGGTTGCGCCGCGTTTCGGCGGCGGCAACCGAGGCCGCGCATCCTGTCGGTCAATGGCGCGACACGGGTCCTGGGCGGACCTCGCCGACCAGCCGGGACGTCTCGCCGCGGTCGCCGCCGACCTCGCAGCCGGTGGGGCCAGCATCGTGCAGCTCGCCGACGGCGGTCTCGTCCGGCTGCGCCGGTCGAGGGACGACAGTGGCGGGCGCGTCACGCTCGCCGCCGAGGTGGGCCCGGACATCGTGGGGCTCGGCTGGTACGAGGCAGACACGACCGGTGCGCGCGCCGACATCTCGGTGACGGTGGAGGACCGCCACCGGCGCCGGGGCATCGGCACCCTGCTGATGACCGAGCTGACCCTGCTGCGCGGGGTCGACGGCGGTTACGAGCCCGTTTCCGCGTCGACCCGGGCGGGCGGGCGGTAGCAGGCCCGCAGCAGCGCGGCGGCCAGGCCCAGGCCGCCGGCCACGGCGATGATGAAGCCTGCGGGGCCGTTGAGGTCGATGCCGATGGCGTTGTCGAGGCTCCATTCGCCGGCCCCGATGGTGGCGAGGGTGACACCGATGGTGCCGAGCACCAGGACGTACTCCCAGCCGTTGCCGGTGATCAGCAGGCCGTGTCCCTTGTGGACGGTCCACGCGGCGACCGACATCAGCCCGACGAGTCCCATGCCGGCGAAGGTGGTGAGCAAGCCGAGGGCGATGCAGGTACCGGTGGCCAGCTCACCGAAGGCGGCGAAGCGGGCGTGCAGGTGCCCCGGTCGCATGCCCATGGAGTGAAACCACCCGGCGGTGCCCTCGAGCCGACCACCCCGCATGATCTTGGCGAAGCCGTGGAAGCCGATGACGGGCCCCACCACGAGCCGCAAGACGAGCAGGGCGAAGTTGAGTTGATCGGGTGTGGGCAGGTTCTCGTGCATGGCGGCGGTTCCCAGTGCTCCTCGAGAGTTGAATCGAAGCCGGGCTACCATACCGAGTCCCCCTCAGGGGGCCCGGGGGCTCCTGGCTAGGCTCCGCCCGCAATGGCGACCCCGAGATCCCGTAGGCGGTGGGCGCTCGTCGTGGGGGCCGCCGCCATCGCCGCCGTGGTCGCCGCCCGGCGGTCCCGCCGGGCTCAGCATGACCCGCCGGCCGCCACGCCGATCCGGGCGCGGACCCGCAACCGCCGTCGGCTCGAGCTCGCCCGGGTGGGTGGACGCGCCGGCGCGGACTTCGCTCTGCACCGGGCCCGGCGCACCTTCGCCAACGCCGAGCGCCAAGCCGAGCTCGACCGGCGCTTCGAGCTGCGGACCGCCGAGCAGGTGGCGGAGACGCTCGGCAACATGAAGGGCGCCTTCATGAAGCTGGGTCAGATGGCGTCGTACCTCGACACCGGCTTGCCCGATCACGTGCGCCAGACGCTCCAGAGCCTGCAGCAGGAGGCGCCGCCGATGGCGCCTGAGCTCGCCGCCGGCGTCGTCGAACAAGAGCTGGGGGCGGCACCGGACGCGGTGTTCCTGGAGTGGGACCCGGTCCCGATCGCCGCCGCCTCCATCGGCCAGGTCCACCGGGCCATCACCCGGGACGGGCGTGCGGTGGCGGTCAAGGTGCAGTACCCGGGGGTCGACGAGGCCATCCGGTCCGACCTCGAGGCCGCCGGCCCCGTCTACTCGGCCCTGGGTCTGGCCCTGCCGGGCTTCGACCCGGCGCCGGTCCTCGCGGAGATCCGGGCCCGCGTCGTGGAGGAGCTCGACTACGCCAACGAGGCGCGCAACCAGCAGCTCTTCGCCGACTTCTACCGCGGCCACCCCTTCGTCCACGTGCCGGACGTGCTGACGGAGCTGTCGACCCCCCGGGTGCTGACCACCGAGCTGGCCGAGGGCGCCCGGTTCGACGAGGTCGTCGGCTGGGACCAAGACGAGCGGAACCTGGCCGGCGAGGCCATCTACCGGTTCGTGTTCCGCAGCCTGTACCGGCTCCAGGCGTTCAACGGCGACCCCCATCCGGGCAACTACCTGTTCCGGCCCGGCGGGCGGGTGACGTTCCTCGACTTCGGGCTGGTCAAGCACTTCACGCCGGCCGACATCGACGTGTTCGGCGAGATGCTGCGCGCCATGGTCAACGACCGGGACATCGGGCGCTACCGCCGGATCGTCGAGCGCATCGGCATGCTGCGGCCGGGCGCACCGCTGACCGACGAGCAGGTGTACGGCTACTTCAGCCACTTCTACGAGTTCGTGCTCGAGGACGCCGAGGTGACGATCACCCCGGACTGGTCGCGCCAGGTCGTGGCCCGCTTCTTCGATGCCGCCGGTGAGCACGGCCCCGTGCTGAAGGCGGCCAACCTGCCGCCGAACTTCGTGATCATCCAGCGGATCAACCTGGGCCTCATGGCTGTCCTCGGAGACCTGCGGGCCACCGCCAACTTCCGCGGCATCGCCAACGAGCTGTGGCCCTGGGTGGACGGACCGCCGTCGTCCGAGATGGGCAAGGCCGAGGCGGACTGGCTGGCCGGCCGGCAGTAGGTCAGGTCGTGCAGTAGGTAGGGTCGTGGGGTGCTGGGCGACGTGCTGGCGGCTGAGTTGTGCCCGCCGTCGCCGCACGGGCTCGTGTCGTTGCGCACCGAGCTGGACAGTGCCGCCCGGGCGGCGGCCGCCATCGGGGGCTGGACCGAGGACGAGCCGCTCCGGTTGTCCAAGCACCTGGTGACCGGACTGCTGCGGTGCCCGCGCCGGGCGCTCAACGAGGACCACGGGCCGAGCGACGACGTGGTCGTGGGCCTGGTGGTCGACGCCGTCGCCAAGCTCGCGACGGTGTCACCGCGGCGGACGGTCACGGTGGACGCGGCGTTGGCGTTCCTCTCGGCGCTGGGCGACAGCACCGTGGCCGACCACCTGGCGGCGAGGGGCTCGGGCGCCCGGCAGGTGCGGGCCGAGGCCGCGGCGCGCATCGAGCAGCTGGCAGCGGCGTGGCCCGTCATCGACCCGGCCTGGTGGCCGCGGGTCGAGGAACCGGTGCGGGTGGCGTTGGCCGGGGGCGCGGTCACGGTGGCGGGGCGGCTCGACGTGCTGCTGGGTGGGCCGCCCACCGGCCGGCCGGCGGTGGTGGTGGAGGTGAAGGGCGGCCGCTGGTACGACGGCATGCGGGCCGACGGGCACCTGTACGCCCTGATGCTGGCGCTGCGCGACGGCGAGGTGCCCGCGGCGGCGGTGACCGTGGTGTCCGACGGCACGACGCAGGTCGAGCCCATGCGGGCGGCGCTGCTGCAGCACGCCGCCGAGCGCCTCGACGAGGCCATGGGGATCGCGGCCCGCGTCGCGGCGGGCGAGCCGCCAGCGATGTCCCCGGGCGCGCACTGCCAGCACTGCCCCGTTCGCCCGGACTGCCCGGCCGGCCAGCAACCGCAACTGGTCGCAGCTGCGCGGGATATGGCCGCACAGCTACAACCAGAATCCAGATGAACGCCGGTCGGCTGCGGGCGGATGTAGCCGGGCGGATCGCCGATGTGCTCGCCGGCGCCGCCGCGCCACTCACCGACGTGTACGTCGGGTGGACGGCGGCCCACGAGGCCGCCACCTGCCCGGCCCGCTACCGGGGCCAGGGCGAGGACGGCTGGGGGTTCCCCGGCTGGTCACCGGTGCTCGCCGCCGGGGCCTGTGGGCGGGCCGCGCTGGCGCACCACATCGCCCGGGCCGACCTGACCAGGCGGCCGCCGCCGATGCCCGTTCCCCTCGTCGCCATCCGCACATGGATGCAGGCGCTGCGCTCGCCCCCCGAACCCGGCCGCCCGGCCGAGGAGCGGTCGAGCGTGGGCGACTGGGTCCGGGAGACCTGGGAGGCGGGTGACACCGCCACCCTCGCCGCCGTGGCCGCCACGGCCGGTCGGTGGCTGGCGGGCTTCGTCCGGGTCTTGGGCTGGCCGCTCCCGCCCCAGTTCACGCTGCTCAACGCCCCGGGCCCGGCGGCGGTCCCCTCGCTGCGTTGGCATCCGGACAAGGCGTCGCCGGTCACCGTGGCCTGCGGCGCGGACGCCCGGATGGGGCGGGTGACCGGAGCCGGCGGATTCGCCCTGGCGGTCCATCGGGTGTCGACCGGCGACGACGGGGCGCTGCGGGAACGGGCGGCGTTCGAGTCCGCCGCCGGCGCGCTCGCCATCGGGGTGCCCCCGGCCTCGGTGCTGGTCACGGCCGGCGACACGGGCGAACGGGTCACCCTCCCGGTCGACGAGGACCTGCTGGCCCAGGGTGCCGAGCGCATCGTCGGCGTCGTCACCCAGCGCGCCGTCGCCGTCGAGCGGGGGTTCGATCCCGCCGATGCCACGCCGTCTGCCGCCTGCCGGCACTGCGACCGCTTGGCCGACTGCCCACCCGGGCAGGGCTGGCTGGCAGCGGCCGGGCGCTGGCGCGGCGGGCTGCCGGTCCTGTCGGTGCTCCCGCCGGGCTGACACGTCGGGTCAGTCGCCAGCCGCCGGCGTCCGGCCGGCGGGGACGGGGCCCAACAGCGCCGTCACGGTCCGCTCGTCCCAGGCGAGCTGCAGATCGGCATAGCGAGCCAGCTCGTCGGCCCATTCGCCGTCCGGCCCGGTGTCGAGCAGGTCCTCCCGTGCCATGACGACGAGGTCGCGGCGGTAGGTGCCGAACAGGCCCTGGCGCGCCTCGACCGCGCGCTGTGGATCGACGGTCGGCGGTCCGTCCGGGTCGACGCTGACCAGGGTGCCCCGCTCGGCCGTCCGCCGACCCCGCTCGTTCAGCTCCAAGGAGCCGTCTGCGATGGCGCGACCAGCTCTTGGCGGAGGAAGAACAGCTCCCGCTCGTCGTTCTCGCTCACGCCTCGCTGCAGGGTGACGACCTCCTGGTCGGCCGGCGGAAAGACGGCGTAGTCGCCCGTCACGATCGTCAGCTCGGCTTCGGCGTTGTCGCCGGTCCAGCGCCGGCCCTCGCCGAGCTGGCGCAGCTCGATGTCACCGTCGACCACGAACGGCACGTCCCGCCGCTGCAGCTCCGCCATGACCGTCTCGCAGTACGGGTCGACGACGTGATCGCCACAGGTCACGAGCAATGGGCCCTCCACGCCGGCGGCGGCCACGGCGTCATCGAGCCGCCGGGCCACGGGGACGGTCCACCCCGGTGCCGTCGTGCCCTGGTCGCTGGCGGGCACGTTGGCCAGCGAGACGGCAGCGGTCACGGCGGCCAGGGACACAGCCATCCAGCGGCGCCGGCGTTCGGCGCCATCGGCCGGGCCGGAGCCGCCAGCCGGGAGGAGCGACAGCACGATCAGCACGCCGGCACCCACGACCGCGACCGCGGGCTCGCCCGCCGAGCGCCGCTGCGCCGCGTGCCAGCGCCAGCCGAGCACGGCGGCGACGGCGGCCAGCGCCAGCAGGGCCGCGCCAAGCGACGGCAGCGGGTTGCCGAACGCACCGAACGGGAACGCCTCGGCGTACGACGGCCGCCCCCACCATGGCGGGATCGCCAGCACCCGGGCCACGCTGCGCAGCGCGTCTCGACGGCCG